>NZ_JBIVAX010000025.1:0-127595 GCF_044745805.1 Kitasatospora sp. NPDC086801 | reverse complement strand
TCATCGCAATTCGCTTTCCGCTTGCCCCCGCTCTCTCGCGGCGACTCCGGAACTGTACGGGGACGAGCCCGCCACATGCAAATCGCCCCCGCCCGAGGTCCCGGGCAGGGGCGATCCGTTGTTCAGGCACCGTCAGGCGCGGCCCATCTCCTCGGCGATGGCCGCCGCGAAGCCGTCGATGTCGGCCTCCGTGGTGTCGTACGAGCACATCCAGCGCACCTCGCCGGTGTGCTCGTTCCAGAAGTAGAAGCGGTAGTGCTTCTGCAGCCGCTCGCTCACCTCGCGCGGGAGGATCGCGAACACCGCGTTCGCCTGGACCGGGCGCACGATCTCGACGCCGTCGATCCTGCGGACGGCCGCCTCCAGCCGGTTGGCCATCGCGTTGGCGTGCCCGGCGTTGCGCAGATAGAGGTCTCCGGAGAGCAGCGCCTCGAACTGGACGGAGAGGAAGCGCATCTTCGAGGCGAGCTGCATCGAGGTCTTGCGCAGGAACTTGATGTTCCGCACCCGCTCGGGATTGAGCACCACCACGACCTCGCCGAACAGCAGGCCGTTCTTCGTGCCGCCGAAGGACAGCACGTCGACGCCCACGTCCGTGGTGAAGGCGCGCAGCGGCAGCCCGAGCGCCGCGGCGGCGTTGGCCAGGCGGGAGCCGTCGACGTGGACGAGCATGCCGAGCTGGTGGGCGTGCTCGGTGATCGCGCGGATCTCGTCGGCCGTGTAGAGGGTGCCGAGCTCGGTGCTCTGGGTGATGGAGACCGCCAGCGGCTGCGCGCGGTGCTCGTCGCCGAAGCCCCAGGCCTGCTGGTCGAGCAGCGCGGGGGTGAGCTTGCCGTCCGGGGTGGGGACGGTGAGCAACTTGATGCCGCCCATCTTCTCCGGGGCGCCGCCCTCGTCCACGTTGATGTGGGCGGACTCGGCGGCGACCACGGCGCCCCAGCGCGGGAGCAACGCCTGGAGGGCGACGACGTTGGCGCCGGTGCCGTTGAAGACGGGGTAGGCCTCGGCCTTGTCGCCGAAGTGGCGGCGGAAGACGTCCTGGAGGTGGGCCGTGTAGTCGTCCTCGCCGTAGGCGATCTGGTGGCCGCCGTTGGCGAGGGCTATCGCGGCGAGGATCTCCGGGTGCACACCGGCGTAGTTGTCGCTGGCGAAGCCGCGGACGGCGGGGTCGTGCCGCCGTACCGCGTCCGTACGGGTGAGGTCGGTCATCGGGCTGTCAGCCACAGGTGCTGTCCGTTCAGTTCTGCTGCGGGGCGGTCCCAGAGGCCCGCCAGGTGTCCGGCGAGGTCGGCGGTGTCGGTGAAGCCGGCGAACTTCGCCTCCGGCTTCTCGGCCCGCATTTCGGGGCTGACCAGCGCCTTGATGACCAGGATCGCAGCCGCCGCGGTGGGCTCGCCGTCGGGGGCGGTGGTCTCCTTCTTGAAGGAGTCGGCCATGGCGAGGGTCCAGGCCTCGGTGGCGGCCTTGGCGGCCGCGTAGGCGGCGCCGCCGGCGGTGGGCTTGTGGGCCGCGGCGGCGGAGATCATCGCGTAGCGGCCGGCGGAGCTGCGGACCAGCGCGGGCTGGAAGGCCAGCGAGGTGTGCTGGAGGGTGCGCACGACGGTGTCGTGCAGGAAGTCCCAGTCGTCCAGGCGGGTGTCGAAGAAGGTCTTGCTGCCGCGCCAGCCGCCGACGAGGTGGAACAGGCCGTCGACGTGGCCGTGCTCGGCCTCCAGGTGGTCGGCCCAGTCGTGGACCTCCTGCGGGTCGAGCAGGTCGATCACCTGTCCGCTGACCTTGGCTCCGCGCACGGCGATGCGGGTGGCGTCCAGCGCGGATTCGAGGCGCTGGGCGTCGATGTCGGCACCGATCACGGTGGCGCCGTCGGCGGTGAGGCGGCGCAGCACGGCCTGGCCGGCCGGGCCGCTGGCTCCGGCGACGGCGATGACCTTGCCGGCCAGCGGGGACTTGGTGGTCGTGGTCACGCGGCGGCTCCCTGGATACCGGTGCCGGTGATACCGGCGGTGGCGGCGATGACGCCGCCGAGCTTCTTGGACAGGGCCTCGTAGAACATGCTCAGCGGGAACTCGTCCGGGAGCACCGCGTCGCACAGGGCCTTGTTGAGGGCCTTGCCCTCGGTGATGTCGAGCGGCAGCGCGTCGGAGCCCTTCGCCCAGGTGGACGCGGGGTGCGGGGTGAGGTAGCGGGAGACCAGCTGGTAGGCGGCGATCCAGTGCGCCGGCTTGGGCCGGTCGATGCCGTCGCGGTAGAGGGTCTCGATCTCGGCGCAGAGCGCGTTGGTGACCTGCGGGGCCCGGTCCCAGTCGATGCTGAGGCGGTTGTCGCGCCAGCGCAGCGCGTCGTGCTTGTGCAGGTAGGCGAAGAGCAGCTGGCCGCCCATGCCGTCGTAGTTGCGGACGCGGTCGCCGCTGACCGGGAAGCGGAACAGGCGGTCGAAGAGGATCGCGTACTGGACGTCACGGGCGTGCGCGTTGCCCTCGGCCTCCAGCTTCACCGCCTCCTTGAAGGTGGTGAGGTCGCAGCGGAGCTCCTCCAGGCCGTACATCCAGAACGGGCTGCGCTGCTTGATCATGAAGGGGTCGAACGGCAGGTCGCCGTGGCTGTGGGTGCGGTCGTGGACGAGGTCCCACAGGACGAAGGTCTCCTGCGCGCGCTCCTGGTCCTTGAGCAGGCCCTCGGCGTCGGCCGGGATCTCCAGGCCGAGCTGCTGGACGGCGCTGGTGGTGACGGCGCGGAAGCGGGCGGCCTCGCGGTCGCAGAAGATGCCGCCCCAGGTGAAACGTTCCGGCGCCTTGCGCACGGCGACCGTCTCGGGGAAGAGGACGGCGGAGTTGGTGTCGTAGCCGGCCGTGAAGTCGGTGAAGGTGATCGGCACGAACATCGGGTTGTCGAAGCGGGTCCGCTCCAGCTCGGCCAGCCAGTCGGGCCACACGACGCGCAGCAGGACGGCTTCCAGGTTGCGGTTCGGGTTGCCGTTCTGCGTGTACATCGGGAAGACGACGAGGTGCTCCAGGCCGTCCTCGCGCTGGTCGGCCGGGTGGAAGGCGAGCAGCGAGTCCAGGAAGTCGGGCTCCCGGTAGCCGGTGTCGGCCCACTTGGCCAGGTCCGCGTCGACGGCGGCCAGGTAGGCGGCGTCGTGCGGGAACAGCGGGGCGAGTTCCTCGACGGCGCCGCGGACGGTGGCCACCAGCGGGTCGACGGTGTGCCGCTGGACGGCGGACAGGTCGATCGAACCGTCCTTGGACTGCAGCGGGCGCAGCGTCTCGACGGCCTCCTTCAGCCGCAGCCAGGCCGGGCGGCCGGCGAGGGTCGAGACCGGGGCGTCGGCCGCCGCAGCGAGCCTTGGCGAAAGATTCTGCATCGTGGACTCACTTCGACAGGAGTTATTTCAACGGAGACACCATAAGTACGAAAGGTTCTCCTGTTCAAGGGGGTCGCAACCGACAAAGCTCCGGCGTGGCTCCGGCGTGGCTCCACCGAGGCCGGGACGGGGCCGGGGGCGCGGGCCCCGCGGCCGGGTGTCCGCCATGTGGACGGGGATCTGGATGTTCTGGACAGATGCACCGTCGGAATGCGAACCTCCCGCCATGCTCCCGGCGGTGATCACGGTGACCGAGTGCCACATCGGCCTGTTCCGGGTGCCCTCTCGTTGTCACGCCTGCTGTCGCGTGCGCGGCCTCTGCCGCCGCTGTCGCTGATCCGGCTCGGAGGGCGCCGCGGACGCGGGCCCGTACGCCGACCATGCCGTGTGTGTTCCGGCGCCGCCACCGGGGGGAAGTGACCCGCCGGGCCCGCGGCCGGCCCCGGCCCGCGCCGTCGCCTCCCCTGTCCCCCCGGTCCTTCCTCACTGGAGCCCTGTCATGACCATCCGCAAGCCGTCCGCTGCTCTGCCCCTCGCCGCGCTGCTCGCCGCGGCCGCCGCACTGACCGCGTGCGCGCCGCAGAACACCAGTTCCGACGGGGCCACCGCCTCGGGCTCCTCGGGTGCTCCCGGCGCGGCCGCGGGGTGCGCGCCGGGAGCGCTGGCGACCCGGACGACGGGGACGCTGACCGTCGGCACCGACAAGCCCGCGTACGACCCGTGGTTCACCGAGGACGAGCCGGAGAACGGCAAGGGGTTCGAGTCCGCCGTGGCCTACGCGGTGGCGGAGAAGCTGGGCTACCCCAAGGAGAAGGTCAGGTGGGTGGTCGCACCGTTCGGCAAGGCCACCGCGCCGGGGGCCAAGGACTTCGACTTCGACATCAACCAGGTGTCCGTCAGCGACGAGCGCAGGCAGGCGGTCGACTTCTCCTCCGGCTACTACGACGTGCGCCAGGCCGTCATCGCGCTGAAGGACTCCAAGGCGGCGGGCGCGAAGAGCATCGCCGACCTGAAGGGTGCCAAGCTCGGCGCGCAGGTCGGCACCACCAGCCTCGACATCATCACCAACACCATCAAGCCGAGCGTCCAGCCGGCCGTGTTCGATTCGAACGACCTCGCGAAGGCCGCGCTGAAGAACGGCCAGGTCGAGGCACTCGTGGTGGACCTGCCGACCGCCTTCTACATCACCGGCGCCGAGGTGCCGGAGGCGAAGGTGGTCGGCCAGTTCGAGGGGGCCTCGCAGGGCGAGCAGTTCGGCCTGGTGCTGGACAAGGGCTCGAAGCTGACCGGCTGCGTGTCGCAGGCGGTGGACGCGCTGCGCTCCGACGGCACGCTCGCGAAGCTGGAGAAGCAGTGGCTCTCCGACGCCGTCTCGGCACCGGTGCTCAAGTGAGCGGCGACGCGATGGCGGCCGGGCCGGCTTCGGTCGCCAAGGGCTGCGGCGCCAAGGGCCGCGGCGGGGAGGGCCGCGATGGCGAAGGCGGCGGGGGCAAGGGTGACGACGACGGCTACCGCCCGTCCGAACGGCGGTTGGCGCACGAGGCGTACCGGCGCGGCCGCGCCCGCCGGTCGGCGCTGATAGCCACCGGGTCGACCCTGGCGACGGCGGTCGCGCTCTACCTGCTGGTCGTCAACTCCCCCGGCTGGGAGGTGACTCGGAAGACCTTCTTCAACGCCGACTACGCCCGCCAGGCACTGCCCGAGGTGCTGAAGGGGCTGCGGCTCAACCTGGAGCTGATGCTCGGCTGCGGCGTGCTGATCCTGGTGTTCGGCCTGCTCCTCGCGGTGCTGCGGACGCTGCGCGGGCCGGTGTTCCTGCCGGTGCGGCTGCTGGCCACCGCGTACGTGGACTTCTTCCTCGGGCTACCGATGATCATCTGCCTGCTGGTGATGATCACCGGGGTCCCGGCGCTGCGGCTCAGCGGGGTGACCACCGATCCGCTGCTGCTCGGCGGGGTGGCGCTGGTGCTGACGTACTCCGCGTACGTGTCGGAGGTGTTCCGCTCCGGCATCGAGTCGGTGCACCCCAGCCAGCGGGCCGCGGCCCGGTCGCTCGGGCTCACCAATGCGCAGGCGATGCGGTACGTGGTGCTGCCGCAGGCCGTCCGACGGGTGGTGCCGCCGCTGCTGAACAACCTGGTCAGCCTGCAGAAGGACACCGGGCTGGTCTCGATCGGCGGGGCGATCGACGCGGTGTACGCGGCCAAGATCATCGCGGCCCGCTCGTTCAACTTCACGCCGTACCTGCTGGCGGGGCTGGTGTTCATCGTGCTGACCATTCCGCTCACCCGGTTCGCCGACTGGCTGACCGCCCGGACGAACCGTCGACGGTTCCAGGGAGGTGCGGTGTGAGCGGGGACGTGCTCCGGCTGGAGTCCGTGCGCAAGACCTTCGGCGGCCAGGTGGTGCTGCGCGACGTGGGGTTCGCCGTGCCCGAACACTCGGTGACGGCGCTGATCGGGGCGTCCGGCTCCGGCAAGTCCACGCTGATGCGCTGCGTCAACCTGCTGGAGGGGATCGACGACGGGGCGGTTTTCCTGGACGGGGAGGAGATCACCGACCCCCGCGCGGACCAGGACGCCGTCCGGCGCCGGATCGGTGTGGTGTTCCAGTCCTACAACCTGTTCCCGCACCTGACCGTGCTGGAGAACATCACGCTCGCCCCGCGCCGGGTGCACGGGCTCGGGCGGGCCGCGGCGGAGTCGAAGGCGCTGGAACTGCTCGACCGGCTCGGGCTGACGGCCAAGGCGAAGGAGTACCCGGACCGGCTCTCCGGTGGACAGCAGCAGCGCGTCGCCATCGTGCGGGCGCTGGCCACCGGGCCCCGGCTGCTGCTGCTCGACGAGATCACCGCGGCGCTCGACCCGGTCCTGGTCGGGGAGGTGCTCTCGGTGGTGCGCGACCTCAAGGAGCAGGGGATGACCATGGTCCTGTCCACCCACGAGATGGGGTTCGCGCGCGAGGTGGCCGACCGGGTGTGCTTCCTGGACGACGGGGTGGTGCTCGAACAGGGGCCGCCGGAGCAGGTGTTCGGCGATCCGCAGGAGGAGCGGACGCGACGGTTCCTCAGCCGGGTCGTCGCCTCGGGGCGGCTCGCGGGCTGAGCCCGGGCCGGGGCGGCGGGGCATGTGTCGGGTGCCCGCACACCGGCGGGCACCACTGTGCGCCCGGCGCGCGCCCTGCCCGCGCCCCGGCCGCAGCGGTGATCGTGGACGGGACGACCGTCCAGACCGCGGTCGGCGGGTGATGGTGTGGCGGGCAGTGGGCGAGGGACAGGGGCGGGGGGACAGATGTCAGCGAACAGATAACAGATGACGTCATCTGTTATCTGTTATCTGTTCGCTGACATCTGTCATCCGTCATCTGTTCGCCGCCCCCGCCACACCGCCGCCGGCCGACCGCCCCCGTCGCCCCGGGAGGCCGCCGTTGCACGGACCCTCGCTGATCAGCTGGCTGCTCGCCCTCCTCACCACCGCGGCCGGCGCCTACTGCCTCACCCGGCTGCGCCACTCCCCCTGCGCCGCCGGAACCACTCACCGCTTCGGCGCCCGGCGCCTGCTCGCCCGGGAGTCCGACGCCGCCGAGGCCCTGATGGGGCTCGGCATGGCCGCCATGGCCGTGACCGGCGGCGCCGTCCCGGCCACCGTCTGGGCCTGGGCGTTCGGCCTCCCGGCCGCCGCCTTCCTGCTCGCCGCCGCATGGGGCCCGGCCCACCGGACACACCGGCTGCACCACGCGATCGGCGCGCTCGCCATGACGTACATGGCGCTCGCGATGACCGCCGCCCCAGGCCATCACCACCACACCGTCGACGCGGGCACACCGCTGCTGACCGGCTCCCTCCTGCTCTACTTCGGCGTCTACTCTCTCTGGGCCGGCACCCGGCTCCTGCACACCCCCTCCGGGACCATGGCGCTCGGCACCGCCGGACTGCCCCGGGCCTGCCGACTCACCATGGGCATCGGCATGTTCGCCATGCTCCTGACCATGTGAGGCCCTGGACGATCCAAGACCCCACCCCTGACGTGGCGTTGGTCACTGGCCGGTCGAAAGCCGTTCCTCCGGACGTCATCAGCGCATAGGTTGGCAGGGAGCGCGTTGTCGCGTTCCGTGCGTACTCGGGGAGCCCATGCGATGACTGCCCTGATCGGCCTGCTGCTGCTCGGACTGCTGCTCTCGACCGTCGCGCCCCGGCTGTTGGCCCGGGCCCGCTGGGCGGAGCGCGAACCGGTGCTGGCGCTGCTGGCATGGCAGTGCCTCGTGGTGGCCGTGCTGCTCTGCTGCGTCCTGGGCCTGCTGCTGGCCGCCTCCGCCGCGCTGCCCGAACTGCGCACCCTGGTGTTCTCCGGTGCCCCGCACGGCGTCGAGGCCGCGTACGGCCTGCAGGACGCCGAAGGCTGGGGTCGACTGTGCGCCGCGGTGCTGGCGGCGGGTGGCGTGCAGACGGTGCTGGCGCTCACCCGCGAGGTCCGTTCCGCGAAGGCGCTGCGCGACCATCGACATGCTCAACTGACCGTCCGCGCGCCGGAGTTGCCCGAGGCCATCGCGGCCGCCCGGAGCCGCCGGGAGCGGCTGGTGGTGCTGGAGAACGTCCGCCCGGAGGCGTGGTCGCTGCCCGGTCCGGACTCCCGCCTGGTGGTCACGACCGGCGCCCTCCAGCAGCTGACCGACCGGGAGTTGGCCGCCGTCCTGAGCCACGAGCGCGGACACGTCCGGGCCCGGCACCACTGGCTCCAGCAGTGCGCGCAAGCGCTCGCCTCCGGTTTCCCCGGGGTCGGCGTGTTCAGCGCCTTCCGGGCCCAGGTGGAGGAACTGGTCGAGCTGGCGGCGGACGACCGGGCGGCGCGTCGGCACGGCCGGCACACCACCGCCCTCGCGCTGGCCGAACTCAACCTGGACCGCGGGGTGTTCGGCTCCTGTCCGCCCGGTCTGGCACAGTCCCCGCGACGGGTGGACCGGCTGCTCGCGGGCCGCCCGAGGCTGTCCGTCCCGCACCGGCTGCGGCTCACCGTCGCGGCCCTCGCCGCGCCGGCCGCGGCCGTCCTGTTGGCCATCGCCCCGGGGCTGACCTCACTCCTCTGAAAAGGTCCAAACTCCTCTGAAAAGGTCCAACCAGGCTGCCGGACAGCAAGATTGACGCCAGGTCAGCTTGCCCGCAGGTCGGCAGGCCAGCTCGTCGGCAGGCCAGCTCGTCGGCAGGTCAGCTCGCCGGAGGATCGCCCAGCGGCCCGAGCGGGGCACCGAGGGTCAGTTCGAGCACCTCACGATGGAGCGGCCTGGCCTGCTCGTACCGCTCCCGGCCGGCCTCGGTCAGGGTGATCACGATGGCCCGCCGGTCGCTCTCGCACATCGCCCGGGTGACCATCCCGCCCTTCTCCAGGCGGGCGATCACCCGGGACAGCGCACTCTGGCTGAGGTGGACGGTGTGAGCCAGCTCCTGCGCCCGCAGCGCGTGGCCGCCGCCCTGGCACCCCTCCACCAGGCGTTCCAGCACTTCGAATTCGCTCACGCCCAGCCCGCACTTGTCACCCAGCTCGCGATCGAGCATGCAGGCCGTGGCGGCATGCCGGGCCAGCAGGTCGCGCCATTGCGCGACGAGACCGGCCTCCGCCGGGGAGTCGAGATCAGCCACAGCGCCACCCTAGCATGTGCGCCGTAAAATTATGTGTTCACATCTTATTCATTTGCATTGAATGCACGTGCATGTACTGTCCACCCCATGACCACCGCGACCGTCACGTCACCCGACGCCTCGTCAACCAGCGGGCTGAACTGGACACCCCGCCTCTGGGGCACCCTGATCGTGCTCTGCGCCGCCATGTTCCTGGACGCCCTGGACGTCTCCATGGTCGGCGTCGCCCTCCCGTCCATCGGCTCCGAGCTGCACCTCTCCACCTCCGCCCTGCAATGGGTGGTCTCCGGCTACGTGCTCGGCTACGGCGGCCTGCTCCTGCTCGGCGGCCGCGCCGCCGACCTGCTCGGCCGCCGCCGGGTCTTCCTGGTCGCCCTGGGCGTCTTCGCCGCCGCCTCGCTGCTCGGCGGCCTGGTCGACGACGGCGGTCTGCTGATCGCCGCCCGCTTCCTCAAGGGCGTCAGCGCCGCCTTCACCGCCCCGGCCGGCCTGTCGATCATCACCACGACCTTCGCCGAGGGCCCCGCCCGCAACCGGGCGCTGTCGATCTACACCACCTGCGGCGCCAGCGGCTTCTCGCTCGGCCTGGTGCTCAGCGGCCTGCTCACCTCGGTCGGCTGGCGCTGGACCTTCCTGATGCCCGTCCCGGTCGCGCTGCTCGCCCTGCTCTTCGCGGTCCGGCTGCTCCCCCGCCCCGCCGAGGAGCGCGCCAAGGGCGGCTACGACGCGCTGGGCGCGATCACCGGAACCACGACCGTGCTGCTGCTGGTGTTCACCGTCACCGAGGCACAGGGCGCCGGCTGGCTGAGCCTGCGCACGGTCGGCTCGCTGGTCGTGGTCGCCGCACTGGCCGCCGCCTTCCTGCTGGTGGAGAGCCGCACCGCGCACCCGCTGGTCCGGCTCGGCATCTTCCGCAACGGCTCGGTCGCCCGGGCCAACGTGATCGCCTTCGCGATGACCGGCGCGTACGGCGGGTTCCAGTTCGTCGTCACGCTCTACCTGCAGCACCTGCTGGGCTGGTCGGCGCTGCAGATGGCCCTCGGGCTGCTGCCGGCCGGCGCCTTCATCGCGCTCTCGGCGCCGTTCATGGGCCCGATCGTGGACCGCTTCGGCACCGGCCGACTGCTGCCGATCGGTCTGCTGGCCCTGGTCGGCGCGTTCGCGCTGTTCCTGCGGCTGGACGAGCACAGCTCGTACCTGGTCCTGGTCCTGCCCTCGATGCTGCTGCTCGGCGTGGGCTTCGCGCTGGCCTTCCCCTCGGTGAACATCGCCGCCACCGACGGCGTGGGCGACGAGGAGCAGGGCCTGGCCTCCGGCCTGGTCAACACCGCGATCCAGGTCGGCACCGCGGTGGTCCTGGCCGGCGCGACCGCGATGATCACCGCCGGCAGCGCCGGCGGCGACAGCCCGCAGGCGCAGCTGGACGGCTACCGGCCGGCCCTGGTGTTCGTCACGGCGGTCGCGCTGTTCGGTCTGCTGATCGCCGCGGTGGGCGCCCTGGTCGACCGACGGCGGAAGCCGACTCCCGTGCCGGTGCCGGACTATGATTACCCCCCGGTCGGGTCGAACGCGGCCCGGACCGAAGTCCTGACCAATCGCTGACCGTCGACCGCCGCCCGGGGCCGACCCCGGCCATCGGGCAATGGCGCCGGCTCCACCAAACCCCCGTTTTGGTGGAGCCGGCCGTCTTCGTACCGGGCGCCCGAGCGGCGCCCACCGGCGCGCGGCTTCACGGTGCGGCTGCCGGCTCCGCCAGTATATTGGCCCGGAGCCAACGAACGTTCGGAGCAGACACGATGGCACCTCGCGGGGATTCGGTCAATGAGGAGATGCGGCAACGCTCCCGCCGGCGCATCATGCGAGCCACCGTCGAACTGGTCGACCGGCACGGCTACGCGGGCACCACGCTGACCGACATCGCCGAGCGGGCCGGGCTCGCGCGCGGGCTGCTCTCGTACTACTTCGACGGCAAACGGCTGCTGATGCAGTCCGCGACGCACCGGATGATGCACCAGTCGCTCTCCAGCGCACTCGCCGAGATGACGCCGGACGCCACGCCGGAGGCCCGGCTGGCCCGCGCGATCGACGCCGTCCTCACCCTGGCCCTGGACCACCCGCGAGTGATGCGCTCGCACCTCGCGCTGATCCTGGACCCGGACTCCGGCGCCTTCGTCCAGGACCCGGAGCAGCAGCAACTCGGCGCCATCCTCCAGGGCCTGCTGCTCGACTGGGGCGCACCGGACCCGGACGCCGAGCACGCGGTGCTCCGCAGCGCGCTGATGGGCGGCTGCATCGGGGTGCTGCTGCCGGGCGCCGAACTCCCACTGGCACCGATCCGGGCCGACCTGTTCCGCCGCTACGACCTGCCCTGGGAACTGGGCACCCCGCCGCAGCCGCTGCCGCCGGAACGCGAACGGCCGCCGGCCCGCGACTGACGGCGGGGGGACGGCGGCTCGGCGCCCGGGCGGCTGACGGCGGATCGTCGGACCCGTACCGCACCGGCCCGGCGGTGGCGGCTCAGCGCTCCTTGAGGATCGAGGCGAGCAGGTCTACGGTCCGCTCGGGCGTGAGGCTGTCCACGCAGAGCCGCTCCATGACCTGGATGTACGCGTCGACGTCGTCCCGCTTGTCCAGGTAGAGCGCGCTGGTGAGCTGCTCCAGGTAGACGACGTCCGCGAGGTCCTGCTCCGGGAAGCGCAGGATCGTGAACGCCCCGGACTCCCCCGCGTGCGCGCCGAAACGGAACGGCATGACCTGGATCACCACGTTGGCCTGCTCGGCGACGTCGATCAGGTACTGCACCTGACCGCGCATCACCTTGGGCCCGCCGACCGGGCGGCGCAGCGCGGCCTCGTCGATCACGGCCCACAGGCGCGGACTGGCGCCCTCGGTCAGCAGCTTCTGGCGGCGCAGGCGGAGGCTGACCCGCCGCTCGACCTCCTCCTCGCTGACGACCGGCCGACTCTGTCCGAAAACCGCCCGTGCGTACTCCTCGGACTGCAGCAGCCCGGGGATGAACTGCACCTCGTAGGTGCGGATCAGCTGGGCGGCCTCCTCCAGGCCGACGTAGGTCTGGAACCAGCCCGGCAGCACGTCGTTGAAGCTGTGCCACCAGCCGGACTTGTTGGCCTCGCGGACCAGCCCGAGCAGGGCCTCCCGCTCCAGGCCGTCGTCCACGCCGTAGAGGCTGAGCAGGTCGGCGACGTCGCGCTCCTTGAAGCTGACGCGGCCGAGTTCCATGCGGCTGATCTTGGACTCGGAGGCCCTGATCGCGTAGCCGGCGTCCTCGCGTGTGATGCCTCGCGTCTCACGCAGGCGACGCAGCTGAGAACCGAGGAGGATCCGGCGGACCATCGAGCCGCCGCCCGGCTGAACTGTGGTCATGCGGTCGAAACCTCCACCTAGGGCAAACAGCGCACAGTCTGCCATCAGTTGAGCGCTCACGGTGCCGATACTGACGGATGTTCCTATCAGTTCCGCACTCCATGTACCAGGATGCACGTGCATCCGGCGCTTGCATATGCCAATAGTGCGACTGCACGTGAATCGACTCTTGCATCTGCAGTGAGCGCACACCACCATGGTGCACGTGCACCTGCACATCCCTGGCAATCCCGCGGGCTCCGCGTCGACCCCACGCGCGACTCCGTGCACCGACCCGGCAGCGTCCCCCCGCGCCGCCGGGGGTTCGTGTGCGCGCGCGCTGGTCGAGGGGGCGGCCGAGCGGCCGAGCGAGTCGGAGGTGACCGGCATGACCCCGGCGGGTCCAGCCGTGTCCGCCCCCTTATGGGAGGAGCTCTTCATGAGCACCGGTACGGCTTTGGCGGTTGACCCCCATGTGGTCACCTGTACGCTCGCTCCTCGCTTCGAAGCCGTCAGAACCGCGCGCGACTTCGCCAGAACCTCTCTTCAGCGCTGGGGCCTGATGGAGCTGTTCGACGATGTCGCGCTGGTGGCCTCGGAGCTGGTGACCAACGCACTGCGGCATGCGATCGGCGCACGGCCCGACCCTGCGGGCGGCGCCCAGGGCGAGTACGACTTTCCCATACAGCCGACCCCCGAAGGCCGGCTGCCGATCCGAATAAGCCTGGTCCACCGCTCTCCCCAGGTGGTCTGCGCGGTGAGCGACCCGAGCTGCATCGGCCCGGTCGCCCGGGAGGCGGACTTCGTCGCCGAGTCCGGCCGCGGACTGCACCTGGTGGAGTCCTTCAGCCGCTCCTGGGGTTGGCACCCGCTGGGCAGCGGCAAGGTGGTCTGGGCGCTGTTCGAGGCGGAGCCGGCCACCGGTTCCGAACTCGGTGGACGGCACCGGCGCTCGGCCTAGCGCCGGGCGACGCGCGGCCGGCCGAGGAAGGCCCCGGGAGGACCGCACCCCGGGCTCCGCGGGACGGATCGGCGGGCCTGGCGCAGCTGCGCCACGAGCCTCGGCTCAGCCTTCACGACGATTCCCACGACGATTCCCGGGCCAGCCCCCCGGACGAGCGGCCGGACCGACAGCCGGGCACCCCGGCGGACCGGCCCACGCGCAGGTCCGGACTCCGGACCGTGCACGGGTCCACGCGCGGAACGGCGCGGCGCGCCCCCGCACGGTCGACCGCGAAACCGTTCGCCGCGAAGCGGTTCGCCGCGAAACCGCCCGCCGCAAGGCTCCGGACCGGCCCCGGACAAGACAAAGGCCGTCGTGGTGTCAGCACCCACGACGGCCCCCCGATGGCAAGACGGCGGCCGGTCAGACCGCCAGGTGGTCGAACTCCCCGTCCTTGGCCCCCAGCAGCAGGGCGGCGATCTCGGCCCGGGTGTAGATGAGCGCCGGACCTTCCGGGAAACGCGAGTTGCGCATCGCCACATCGCCCCCCGGCAGGGCCGCGAACTCGACGCAGTTCCCCTGGGAGTTGCTGTGCAGGCTCTTCTGCCAGGCAACCCCCTTGAGGTCGGCGGCCGCCATCCCGTTGTAGGTGTCGTACGAGCCGTGCGTGTCCTGCGAGTCGTGCATAGAAATCTCCCGAAGAGCTCCGGAGTGGTCGTCCAGCGCGGCGCCCCCGGCACCCGCCGAACGAACGGACCGGCCCCGTACCGGCCCGGCACAACGCCTCACTTGACGCGATGATAGCCGCTGTGCACGTGCATCAGCACGGGACATTGCAGGTGCACGAGGCCTTTCACCGGCCGCCCCGAACTCTTCACGGACCCTTCTCCTGACGGTACGTAAACGGACATAGCCGAGTGAATCGCCAGACTCCCGATAACCGGCCGTGAGCGGCTCCCCGCTGAATGTTGATCTTCGAGCGCCTGGAGTCGCGCCGCCGTGACCCTCCGTCAGGCGACCTCCTGGCTGTGAGACATCTCACGCGCCACAGAGGCAACTCGACGCCCCTTCGGACACGTCAGGGCAACTAGCGGCGATCACTCGAAGGCTGGGTGAGATATGTCCGGATTGCGGGTAAACCGCCCGGACCGGTGCACCGGGAGCGCGACGCACACGCCATGACCGTGCGAAACCCGAACGGCAGCCGAATGCAGGCCTGACGGGCCGATGTCCTACGATCTCCGGCATGAGCACCGCAGCCATCCCGGGCGCGCCACTGCCCGTCCGCACTCCAGGCTCCCGTGCGCGGGGGCGCCACCGCCGCCCCGAGCGCCCCGAGATCCCGGCCGGCTCCCCGGCCCTGGTGCTCGCCGTGCCCGCGACCGCCGGGCCCGAGTCCCACTCGGTCGTCGAGGAGCTGCTGTCGATCGTCCGCAGCGAGCAGAGTGGCATCCAGACCGCCGTCGGCTACCTCCCGGGCGAAGCCGCCGGGGGAACCGGCGGTGACGACCACACCGTCGCCGAACTGCTGGCCACGGCCGCCGAGGCCGGCCTTCCCGCGCCGGTCCTGGTGCCACTGGTACCCGGCCCGCACGGATTCCTGACCGAACTTCACGCCCTCGCCGCGGAGTACGGAGCCCCCGTCACCGACGTGCTCGGCCCGCACCCGCTGCTCGCCGAGGCCGTGCACGTGCGGCTGTCCGAGGCCGGCCTGGCGCGCGCCGACCGGGCCCGGCTGTTCGCCATCGCGACCGCCGCGGACGGCGTCGTGCTGACCACCGTCGGCGGCGAGGACGCCGCCGCCGCGGCCGGCATCACCGGTGTCCTGCTGGCGGCCCGACTGGCCGTCCCGGTCGTCCCCGCCGCGCTCGACGTGCCGGGCTCGGTCGCCGCGGCCGTCAACCACCTCAAGGAGACCGGCTCCCAGCGCCCGGCGCTGGCCCCGCTGGTGATCGGGCCGGAGGCCGACTCCGAACTGCTCGCCACGGCCGCCGAGGAGACCGGCTGCCCGTCCGCGGCGCCGCTGGGCGCCTATCCGACGGTCGGCCAGCTGATCGCCGCCACCTACCTGGCCGCGCTGCCGGCACCCTCCCCGGAGGAGCTGGCCCGGGCCGAGGCTGAGGCCGAGGCGGCGGAGGCCGCCGGGGGCGCCCACGCCGGCCACTCCGGCCATGGCGGTCACGGCGCTCACGCCGCCGCCGAGGAGCCGTCCGGCCGGTAGCGGAGACCATGCGCACGAAGGGCCCGGGACGGCTGCGTTCCGGGCCCTTCCGGCTTGTCCTGTGCGGAAGTTAAGGGGTGAATAGGCGCGATGTCTGTTCTGTTCGCATTTGTTCGCCGCCACTCGGCACGTGCCCCGGCGCCCGCGGTGCGGTCGCGCCCCCTTCTCGACGAGCACACCCCGGGCGACCCGACGCGCCGTCATTCGCCTCCTGAAGCGCAGACAGTTGTGCACGCCCTTGGCGACGTTGCCGGAAATCAGTCATTTCTGATCATGACAAGCAAGGGGAACGACCGTTCTCCTCAAACCGTGATGCGCGTCACAGGTGTTTGCAGTTTGAACTTAAGTCTGCTTAACGTGCTCTCCGTTCGTGGCCACACGAACCCAGTTCATCCGCGACGCCGAGTCCTGCCGTCGGATGTCCTGGCAGCGCGAAAACGCACCACGGCAGGAGCGGGGGACCCACAGGTAAGTCGCCCCGGACCGTTCCCCGGAACGATCCAGGGCTAGGGGTGAAGCCGCGCCCACAGCGCGGCCGGGCAACTCCAGCCCGAATCCGACAGCTCACCTCGCAGGCGTGGGAGAGGACTGCGTCTTCATGCTGCCCACCAACGGCACCCGTCTGTCCAGTCGTACCCGACGCGTGATCGCCGCCATCGGCGTCGCGGGCGTCGGCCTCAGCATCCCCTGCCTCACCTCCGGCACCGCCTCCGCCGCCTCCGTCTCCACCTGGGACAAGGTCGCCCAGTGCGAGAGCACCGGAAACTGGAGCATCAACACCGGCAACGGCTTCTACGGCGGACTGCAGTTCACCTCCAGCACCTGGGCCGCCTTCGGTGGCACCGCCTACGCCCCGCAGGCCAACCAGGCCACCAAGGACCAGCAGATCGCCGTCGCCGAGAAGGTCCTCGCCTCGCAGGGCCCCGGCGCCTGGCCGGTGTGCTCGGTCCAGGCCGGCCTGTCCAAGGGCGGCGCCCCGGCCGGCGTCGACACTTCGGCCGGTTCCACCACCGGCTCGGCTGCCGGCTCGACCGCCACCAAGCCCGCCCCGAAGCCGACCACCCCGGCCGCCCCGGCCGCCAAGTCCGCGCAGAACCAGGCCCCGGCCGCGAAGCCCGCCAAGCCGGCCGCGCCTGCCCAGGACCAGGTGCAGGCCCCCGCCGACTCCGCCAACGGCACCTGGGCCCAGAAGGGCCAGAGCCAAGCCCAGAGCAGCGCTCAGGCCCAGAGCAACGACTACACCGTCGCCGCCGGCGACTGGCTGTCCTCGATCGCCGACAAGCACAACCTCCAGGGCGGCTGGCAGCGGCTGTACGAGCTCAACCGCGGCACCCTGACCGAGGGTCCGGACACCATCTACCCGGGCCAGCGCCTCTCGTTCAAGGACGGCGGCCAGGCTCAGCAGTCGGCGCAGGCCGACCAGTCCGGCTCCGGCTCGTCGGCCACGTCCGGCTCGGGCTTCACCTGGTTCGACCGCTCGCAGAAGTCCGGCCAGACCTCCAACGGCGGTGCCGTGAACGCCAAGCCGGCCGCGCAGGACCAGGCCCCGGCCTCCAAGCCGGCTTCCAAGCCGGCCGCCCAGGCGCAGAGTCCGGCCCCGGCCCCGGCCACCACCGGCAGCATGGCCGCCGCGGTCTCCTTCGCCCAGTCGAAGGTCGGCCAGGCCTACGTCTACGGCGGTACCGGCAACGGCGGCTGGGACTGCTCCGGCCTGACCCAGGCAGCGCTGCGCGCCGCGGGCGTCTCCGTCCCGCGCGTCGCCGCCGACCAGGCCGCCGCGAGCACCCACGTCTCGCTGGACAGCCTGCAGGCGGGCGACCTGCTGTTCTGGTCCAACAACGGCCAGGACTCCGGCGTCTACCACGTCGCGATCTACATCGGCGGCGGCCAGTACGTCGAGGCCGCCAACCCGAGCTCGGGCGTGCGCCTGCAGACCGTCGCCAACTGGGCCCCGGACTTCGCCGGCCGGGTCTGAGCACGACCGACGGGTGACAGGTAACGGCTAACGGCTGACAGATAACAGATAACAGATAACAGATTTCATCATCTGTTATCTGTCAGTCGTCGCCCGGGCCAGCCACTCCTTGAGGAACATCGACAGCACGGCCGCAATGGCCATGACGCAGGCCGCGATCGCGAACACCGTGTCCGTCCAGGAGACGATCGCGTGCGGCACGGCACTCCGCTCCGCCGGGGACGGTGATGTACGCCACCGAACCCGCGAGGCCGACGCCACCGAGGATGCCGAGTGGCGCCATGACGCGGAAGGCCGGGTTGCGCCCCCGCCTCCCCCGGCTTCACCCCTGCCGACCGGAGACCATGGTCAAGGCCCGCCCCAAACGGGCATGCTGCTGCTCTGCGCCCGAGGAGGAGTCACCATGGCCCAGGCCACCGTCACACTCGACGCGAACCTCGCGATCGACGCGATGATGCTCTCCGGCACCAAGAACCCGCAGGACGCCGTCGAACTCGTCCTGCGCGACTACCTGGCCCGAGGCCGCCGCACCGAGACCCGGACCGGCGACGCCGCCGACGGCCAGCGACTCACCGAGAGCCGCCCCACGGAGCACGAGGACTGACCGGGCGCCCGGGCGGCACGCGACGGGCCCCGGAGAGCAACCGCTCTCCGGGGCCCGTTCGTTGACCGCCCTCAGCGCGCGCAGGCCCCCGTGGACCCGCGCATGACCAGCTCCGGCTGGAACATGAACTCCCCACGCTGGGCCGCGTTTCCGCCGACCTCCTCCAGCAACGCGTCCACCGCCGCCGTCGCCATCGCCTCGACCGGCTGGCGGATCGTGGTCAGCGGCGGCTCGGTGAAGGCGATCAGCGGCGAGTCGTCGAAGCCGACCACCGACACGTCGTGCGGCACCGACAGCCCGCGCTGCCGCACCGCCCGGATCGCCCCGAGCGCCATCATGTCGCTGCCGCAGACGATCGCCGTGCAGCCCTTGTCCAGCAGTGCGCCGGCCGCCGCGTGCCCGCCCTCCACGCTGAACAGCGTGTGGTGGACGAGGTCCTCGGCCTCCTCCCGGCTCCGTCCCAGCACCTCACGCATCGCCGCCGTGAAGCCCTCGATCTTGCGCAGTACCGGCACGTACCGCCGCTGCCCGACGGCCAACCCGATCCGCTCGTGGCCGAGTTCGGCCAGGTGCTGGACGGCCATCCACATCGCGGCCCGGTCGTCCGGCGAGATGAACGGCGCGTCGATCCGCTCGCTGTAGCCGTTGATCAGTACGAACGGCACCCCACGGCCGATCAGCCGGGCGTAGCGGTCGTGGTCGGCGGTGGAGTCGGCGTGCAGCCCGGAGACGAAGACGATGCCCGCCACGCCCCGGTCGACCAGCATCTCGACCAGTTCGTCCTCGGTGGACCCGCCCGGCGTCTGGGTGCACAGCACCGGGGTGTACCCGTGCCGGCTGAGCACCTGCTCGATCACCTGGGCCAGCGCGGGGAAGATCGGGTTGCTCAGCTCCGGCGTGATCAACCCGATCAGGCCGGCGCTGCGCTGGCGCAGTCGGGTCGGCCGCTCGTAGCCGAGCACGTCGAGCGCCGCCAGCACGGTCTGCCGGGTGGCGGCGGAGACGTTCGCCTTGCCGTTGAGTACGCGGGAGACGGTGGCTTCGCTGACCCCCGCCTGCGCCGCGATGTCTGAGAGTCGCGCCGTAGTCACGGTCCCAGAGCCTATTGCAACCACGTCAGACCGCCCACCAGCCGGTGCTGTCGGGCGCGAGCACCGTCTCGCCGCCGTCGAGCACCAGCTCCACCGAGGAGAGCAGCAGCTTTCCGGGCGCCGCTATCCGGACCGGCTCCTCCGTGGTGTTGACGGTGCAGACGAAGGAGCCGCGGCGGAACGCCAGGGTCCCCTCGGGGCTCTCCAGCCACTCCACGGCCGTCCCGGCGCCGAGGTCGTCCCGGGAGCGGCGGACGGCGAGCGCGCTGCGGTACAGCTCCAGGGTGGACGCCGGGTCGCCGGTCTGCGCCTCGACGCTCAGCGCGGCCCACTCGGCCGGCTGCGGCAGCCAGGACGGCCCGCCGGCGACCGGGCCGAAGCCGTACGGGGCCTCGGTGCCGGACCACGGGATCGGGACGCGGCAGCCGTCGCGGTAGCCGTCCTGCCCGGCCTTGCGGAAGAACGACGGGTCCTGGCGGACCTCGTCCGGCAGGTCGGTGACGTCCGGCAGACCGAGTTCCTCGCCCTGGTAGATGTACGCGGAGCCGGGCAGCGCGAGCATCAGCAGGGTGGCGGCGCGGGCGCGGCGCAGGCCGAGCTCGCGGTCGCCGGGCGTGCGGATCTGGGTGCCGAGGCCGGGCGGGTTGGCGAAGCGGGTGGCGTGCCGGGTGACGTCGTGGTTGGACAGCACCCAGGTGGTGGGGGCGTCGACCGGGCGCATCGAGTCGAGCGAGACGTCGATCACCTCGCGCAGCGCGGCGGCGTCCCAACCAGTGCCCAGGTACTGGAAGTTGAAGGCCTGGTGCAGCTCGTCGGGGCGCACGTAGTTGGCGGTGCGCTGGACGGTCGGGGTCCAGGCCTCGGCAACGCCGATCCGCTGGCCCGGGTACTCGTCGAGGATCTTGCGCCAGCTGCGGTAGATCTCGTGCACGCCGTCCTGGTCGAAGAACGGCATGACGTCGTTGCCGAGCAGCTTGAGCTGGTCCGAGCCGCCGAGGTCGGGCAGGCCGGGGGCCTTCACCAGGCCGTGGGCGACGTCGATGCGGAAGCCGTCGACTCCCATGTCGAGCCAGAACCGCAGGATCGAGCGGAACTCGTCGGCGACGGCCTGGTTCTCCCAGTTGAAGTCGGGCTGCTCGGGGGCGAACAGGTGCAGGTACCAGTCGCCGGGGGTGCCGTCCGGGTTCTCGGTGCGGGTCCAGGCCGGGCCGCCGAAAATGGACTCCCAGTCGTTGGGCGGCAGTTCGCCGTCGTCGCCCTTGCCGGGGCGGAAGTGGTACCGCTCGCGCAGCGGGGACTCGGGGCCCTCGCGCAGGGCGCGCTGGAACCACTCGTGCTGGTCCGAGGAGTGGTTCGGGACGAGGTCGACGATGATCCGCAGCCCCAGCTGGTGGGCGTCCCGGATGAGCGCGTCGGCGTCCAGCAGGCTGCCGAACACCGGGTCCACGGCGCGGTAGTCGGCGACGTCGTAGCCCGCGTCCGCCTGCGGCGAGGCGTAGAACGGCGAGAGCCAGACCGCGTCCACGCCGAGATCGCGCAGGTACGGCAGGCGGCTGCGGATCCCGGGCAGGTCGCCCATGCCGTCGCCGTTGGAGTCGGCGAAGCTGCGCGGGTACACCTGGTAGATGACCGCGTCCCGCCACCAGCCTCTGGACGCGCCACCAGTCGCAGGAGCCGGGGTGACCGCCTCGTGAGCGGCGGGGTCGGCGGCAGGCCGGGAGGTGTCGGCCAGGTTCTGGGTCATGGACGGTATCCCTTGGGGACTAGAGGAGCGAGGAGCGTTACGACTTGGAGGCACCGGCGGTCAGACCGGTGACCAGGTGGCGCTGCACCAGGTAGAAGAAGGCCGCCGACGGGATCGCGATCAGCACGGCGGTCGCGGCCATCAGGTTCCACTGGGCGTCGTGCTCGCTGACGAAGGTCTGCAGGCCGACGGCCAGCGTGTACTTGTCGGAGCTGAGCATGAAGGTGGAGGCGAACGGCACCTCTGCCCAGTACGTGAGGAAGGAGTAGAAGGCGGCCACCGCCAGGCCCGGGCGGGCGAGCGGCAGCACCAGCCGCCAGAAGGTCCCGAACGGGCTGAGCCCGTCGACCCGGCCAGCCTCGTCGATCTCCACCGGGATGGTGTCGAAGTAGCCCTTCAGCAGCCAGGCGCAGTACGGCACGGTGGTGGTCGAGTAGACCAGGATCAGGCCCAGGTAGCTGTCCAGCAGGCCGAGGCTGGAGAGCATCGTGTACATCGGCACGATCAGCACCGCGATCGGGAACATCTGGGTGACCAGCAGCGACCACATCAGCGGCCGGTGGCCGGGGAAGCGCATCCGGGAGACGGCGTAGCCGGTGGTGGCGGCGACCAGGACACCGAACACGGTGGTGACGCCGGAGACCAGGACGGCGTTGCCGAACCAGGTGAAGAAGTCGGTGTCGAACAGCACGTGGTGGTAGTTCGACAGCGTGAGCTTGTCGAGGATCGCACCGGGGTGGAGGTAGTCGGTCTTGTCCGGGCCGAGCGAGACGAAGAGGATCCACGCCACCGGGAACAGCGCGATCAGGCCGGCCACGATCAGGGTGCCGTGGGACAGCGCCCTGGCCAGCGGGCTGCTCTCACCGCGCCGACGGACCTTGGCCGGCCGGGCGGTCGGGGCCACGGTCCTCGCGGGGGTGGGGAGTTCGGTGGTGGTGCTCATCGGGGGTACCTGCCTTCGTGGGTCAACTGGGTCCGGGGCCTCAGCCGTTGGCCTGCTCGTTGCGGGCGAGCCAGCGCCGGTAGAAGGCGGTGAAGACGATCAGGATGGACAGCAGGATCACGCCGTAGGAGGCGGACTGCGCGTAGTCCCGGGGGATCTGGCCGAAGCCGAGGCGGTAGGCCCAGGTGACCAGCAGCTGGGCGTCGGGCGCGCCGGTGCCGAAGAGCAGGAAGATGACGTTGAACTGGTTGAACGTCCAGATCACGCCGAGCAGGACGACGGTGGAGGAGACGGCGCGCAGCCCGGGCAGGGTGACGTACCGGAAGCGCTGCCACGGCGTGGCACCGTCCATCTCGGCGGCCTCGTACAGCTCGGCCGGGATCGACTGCAGGCCGCCGAGCAGCGAGATCATCATGAACGGCACGCCGGCCCAGGTGTTGACCAGGATCGCGGCGGTCTTCTGCGCCAACGGGTCGGTGAGCCAGCCGGGTTCGGGCAGGTGGAGGAAGGAGAGCATGCTGTTGACGACGCCGCCGTCGGAGAGCATCAGCCGCCAGGAGAAGACGGTGACGAAGGTCGGCACGGCCCAGGGCAGGATGAGCAGCATCCGGTAGACGGCGCGGCCGCGCAGCTTCTTGTTCAGCAGCAGGGCGAGGCCCAGGCCGAGGGTGTAGTGCAGGAAGACGCAGATGGCCGTCCAGGCGATGGTCCAGACGAAGTGGGACCAGAAGCGGTCGTACGAGCCGGGGCCCCACAAGATGTCGGCGTAGTTGTGGAAGCCGACGAAGTTGTAGCTGGCCGGGATCTCGTTGACGCCGATCTTGCGGGCGACGTTGAGGCTGTTGGCGTCGGTCAGGGTGAGCCAGACGCCCTGGACGAGCGGGTAGAGCACCAGGGCGCCGAGGACCAGCACCACCGGGGCGATCATCGCGTAGGCGTACCAGTGCTTGGCGTAGGAGCGCTTGACGCGTTCCAGCAGGCCCGGACGCTGGTCGCGCTCCCGGCTGCCCTTGCCGGTGGCGCCCTGCACGGCGACTGACATCGATTGACACCTTCTCGGGGGGAAGTCTCGGGGAGAGCGGGTCCGGCCGCCGGGCCCGCCGGGTGGCCGCCGACGGCGGACGGCGAACAGATAACAGTCGACAGATAACAGATGATGAAATCTGTTATCTGTTCGCTGTCATCTGTCAGCCGCTACCTGTTGCCTGCTGGCTGCCACCTGTCCGCCGCCGGCGGCCGCCGCGATCACGGCGGCCCGGACGGTCGGCGGCGACTACTTGGCGAAGCCCGGCAGCAGCTTGGCGTAGTCGGTGGCGACGGTGTTCAGCGCGTCCTGGGTGCCGGTGCCCTGGACGGCCTTGCCCAGGTTGGTGCCGAGCGAGGAGAACAGCGAGCTGTACTCGGGCAGTTCGGGGCGCGGCTTGGCGCTGCCGAGGACGGCCTGGAAGCCGGCGATGCCGGGGTCGGCCTTGACGTCGGCGGTGAAGGCGTCGGAGCGGGTCGGCAGGGTGGAGTTCTTCTGCGCGATGAAGGCCTGGCTCTCCGCCGAGGTCATGAAGGCGGCGAACTTCTCGGCGGCGGCCTTGTGGGCCTGGTCGGCACCGGCGTAGACGGAGATGTTGTGCCCGCCGGTGGGCGCGCCGGACTTGCCGCTGGAACCCGCCGGGACGGGCGCGATGCCGAGGTTGTTCTTGTCGGCGAACGCGGCACCCTTGTAGATGTTGGTGATCTCCCACGGGCCCTGGACGATGGCCGCGACCTTGCCGCTGTTGAAGGCGTCCATCATGTGCGCGTAGGCGTCGGTGGTGACGTCGGCCTTGGCCATGCCGGGCGCGGTGAACATCGTCTTGTAGGTCTCGATGGCCTTGACGGCCTCCGGCGAGGTGACGGTGATCTTCTTGCCCGCGGCGTCGACGGTGTCGGTGCCCTCGCCGAACAGGAACGGCATCGCGTAGTAGCCGTCCGCGGCCTTCAGCCAGAAGCCGTCGACACCGGCCTTGTCCTTGAGCGCGGCGGCGTCGGTCTTCAGCTCGTCCCAGGTCTTGGGGGCGTCGGTGATGCCGGCCTTGGCGAACAGCTCCTTGTTGTAGAGCAGGCCCAGGGTGTCGGTGACCAGCGGGACGCCGTACAGCTTGCCGCCGTACTTGGCCTGCTGGATCAGGCTGGGCTGGAAGGCGGAGGTGTCGGCGGCGGCCGGGGTGCCGTCGAGCGGCTCCAGGTAGCCGGCCTTGGCGAAGGCGGCGGTCCAGCCGACCTCGGAGCGGAACACGTCCGGAGCACCCTTGGCCCCCATGGCGGTCTGGAGCTTGTTCTGCGCCTGGTCGAACGGGACGTTGACGAAGTCGACCTTGACGTTCGGGTTGGCGGCCTCGAACTTCTTGACCAGTTCCTGGTAGTTCGGCGCCTCGTTGGTGGCGTTCGAGGTGTCCCAGTAGGTGAGGGTGACCGGCCCGTCGGCCTTGCCGTTTGAGCTGGAGCCGCTGCTGCCACAGGCAGCCATCGAGACCGCGAGGGCCACAACGAGGGCAGAGGCCGCGATGCCACGCCGCATGAGAACTCCTTGGGAGGGTGGGGGTGCCCGAGATGTTCGGAGACAGGCGCATAATGGCTGCCTCGTACCGACTGCACCGTTGCTGCCGTCGGGCTCGGAAGGAAGTTAACAGCGGTGCAATAGCGACGGAAAGTCCTTGCAGCAAGTTTCTGCAAGAAATGGCGATCGTTACGCCCACGTGTCCTGGACGTAGCCGCACGGTAGTTGACAGTGTGACCAAATGTCCGAGTTCGCCCCCTTCGGGTCGATACTGGATGGCCGAGAGCACCACCCTCCCTGGCCGAAAGTCGCTTGCAGCAGACTGAACGCATGCGTATCAGAGCTGCCATGAGGGACGAACTGCCGCTGCTGTGCGAACTGGAGCGGGCCGCCGGAGCCCCCTTCGCCGCGATCGGCATGCCGGAGATCGCCGACGACGAACCACCGTCCCCGCACGAGCTGGCCCACTACCTGGACGCGGGCGTCGCCCTGGTCGCCGTCTCCGACGAGACCGACCTGCCCCACGGGACCGACCTGCCCGACGCGGCCGACCTGCCCCAGCAGCCCGGTCCCGGTCCGATCGCCGGCTACCTGCTCGCCGAGCCGGTGGACGGCGCCCTGCACATCGAACAGGTGTCGATCCACCCCGACCACGCCCGCCGGGGCATCGGCCGGGCGCTGATCGAACACCTCGCGGCCGGCACCGACGCCCCCGCGCTCACCCTCACCACTTTCGCCGACGTCCCCTGGAACGCCCCCTACTACGCCCGCTGCGGCTTCCGCCCGCTCGCCGACCACGAGCTCACCCCGGGCCTGCGGGAGATCCGCCGCAAGGAGGCCGAGCACGGTCTCGACCGCTGGCCCCGGCTCTGCATGCGCCGGGACCTCGCACGGGACCCCCGGCAGGCCCCCCAGCGGGACCTCACCCCGGACGCGCCCGGAGCGCTCAGCTGACGCCCAGCCGCAGCACCGTGGTCGAGCGGAACTCATCCCCCGGCCGCAGCACGGTGCTCGGGAACGCCGGGTGGTTCGGGGAGTCCGGGAAGTGCTGGGTCTCCAGCGCGATCCCGGCGAACGGCCCGTACGGAACGCCGCTCGCGCCGGTGACCGCGCCCTGGAACTTGTTGGCCGTGTAGACCTGGACGCCCGGCTCGGTGGTCAGCACCTCCAGGGTGCGCCCGCTGACCGGGTCCTCCAGCAGCGCCGCCCGGGCCGGGCCGCCGTCGGCCGGCCGGGCCCGGAGCACCCAGTTGTGGTCGTAGCCGCCGGGCCCGGCCAGCTGCGGGTGGTCGTCGTGCACCGACTTGCCGATCGGCGTGGCCATCGTGAAGTCGAACGGCGTGCCCGCCACCGGTTCGGTCCGCCCGTACGGGATCTGCCGCTCGTCGGCCGGGGTGTAGGCGTCGGCGTCGAGGGTGAGCAGGTGACCGAGGACGTCGCCGTTCCCCTCACCCGCAAGGTTGAAGTACGCGTGGTTCGTCAGGTTGACCACGGTCGGCTTGCTGGTGACGGCACGGTAGGCGATCACCAGCTCGCCGGTCGGGTCCAGGGTGTAGGAGACGGTGACGTCCAGCGCGCCGGGGAAGCCCTGGTCGCCGTCCGGGCTGTGCAGCCGCAGCCGCACCCCGTCCTCGATCCGCTCGGCCTCCCACATCCGCTGCGCGAAGCCGTCCGGCCCGCCGTGGATGGTGACACCGCCGCCGGTCGGGGCGAGCGGGTGCTCCTCGCCGTCGATGGTGACCCTGGAGCCGTCGATCCGGTTGGCGTACCGGCCGACCACGGTGCCGTAGTGCCGGGCCGGGCCGAGGATCTGCGTCAACTGGTCGGTGGAGAGCAGCAGTTGGGCGGGTCGCCCGACGCGGTCCGGGCCGCTGAAGGTGTGCAGGGTGGCGCCGAGGGTGAGCACGCTCGCCTCGTACGGGCCGGCGGCGAGCGTCCAGCGCTCGATCGCGGCGCCCGCGCCCGAGGGGTCGAGGGGTTCGTGCCGCACGCTGGTGGCCTCGCTCGCCATGGCCTGCTCCTCACTGGCGGTCGCGGGGTGCCGTGACCGCCCCGGTTCCGGGTCCGTCCAGGGGGTCGCCACGGCGACCCCACGTCTGCGTCAGCCTAGCGACGGCGACCGCCCCGGGAGCGCTCCCGTGCCTCCGCGCGCCGCCCGGGCGCCCTCCGCCCGCGCGCCCGGGCCGCCACGGCTACTCCTCCTCGGACTCCGCCACCGACCGGGTGGCCCCGCGCGGCTGCGCCGGCAGCCCGAGGGCGGAGGCCAGGCCGTCCGGCCCGCTGCCCGCCTTGCGGTAGACGGCGGCCAGTCGGCGGTTGACCAGGCTGAGGTGCACGCCGAGCTCGTCGGCGATGCGCTGCGGCGGCACGCCCCGCACCGCGAGGTTGGCGACCTCCCACTCCGGCTGGCTGAGCGTCTCCCGGAAGTCGCGGAGCCCCAGCCGGTTGGGCCGCAGGCCGTAGTTGGCCAGTTCCCGCCGCGCCTGCTCGACCAGTCCCTCGGCCGAGCAGTGCTGGGCCAGTTCGATGCCCTGGTACAGGTACTCCTGCGCGTCCTCCAGCCGTCCGACCCGGCGCAGCGCGGCGCCGAGGTCGACCAGCGCGACGGCGTGCTCGTACCCGGCCGGCGACTGGCCGAGGTACGTCACGGACTGCTCCAGCAGCTCGACCGCCTGCTGGCCGTCCTCGATCTGGGCGTTCAGCCGCAGCGCGGTGCCGATCGCCGAGGCGGTGCCGAAGGTGCGGGCGTCCTGGACGGCCTTCTGGGCGTATTCGCGGGCGCGGTCGGGCTCGTCGGCCGCGATCGCGATGGCGAGGTGGCCGGCCCAGGGCGCCCAGACGGTGTTGTGCCAGCCGCGGGCCTCCAGTTGGGCGCCGGCCTCGGTGAGTGCGGCGGCCGCCCCGGCGTAGCGCTTCATGGCGATCAGCAGCTTGCCGTACAGCGAGGGCGCGTCGGGCAGCACCATCGCGGTCGCGTGGTACGGCGGGTGGAAGCGGAACTCGCTGGCGAGTTCCCAGGCCTCCTCGATCCGGCCGCGGGCGAGCAGGGTGTCCACCAGGACGCCGACGGCGTCCCAGGCGAGCGGCAGCTTGGGGCCGATCCGCTCGGAGAGTCGCAGTGCGCGGCGCAGGAAGTCCTCGGCCTCGGCGAGCAGGCCGCGGCGGAAGCGGGCGAGGCCCATCAGGAAGTACGCGAAGCCCCGGTGGGCCCCGCTCCACCCGGCCACCTCGAACTGGATGATGGCGTCCGCGAACAGCCGCTCGGCCTGGGCGATGCGGTCGTTGTAGGTGTAGGTGAGGCCGAGCATGGAGGGCAGTTCGAAGCCCCAGGTACTGTCGGTCCAGCCGAGTCCCTTGGGCAGCCGGCCGGCGTCGAGGACGCCGTCGGCGTAGGTCAGCGCCTCGGCGGAGGGGGCGCCGCGCAGGGTGAGGTCCCAGGCGCGCATCGCGAGGACGGCCCGGTCGGCGGCGTCGCGGGTGCTGAGGCCGTCGCACATGGTGCCGAGCTGGGTGGAGCGGCCGGGCCCGTCCTCCTCGGACTTGCGGAAGGCGTGCCACATGAACGAGGCGGCCTGGAGCCGGAGTCGGCCGGCCGGGTCGGCGGTCTGCCGGGCCTCGTCCTGGCAGACCAGCGCGGCCTGGCGCAGTTCGCCGCTGTGCGCGAGCACCTCGGAGAGCCGGAAGGTGGCGTCGACCCGCAGTTCGGGGCGCAGCGGCCCCTCGTCGGGGTCGAGGGCGAGCTTGAGCTGGTTGACGGTGGCGACGGGGTCGGTGAGCAGGGCGGAGCAGCCCAGTTCGTACAGCACCTCGGCGCGGATGTCGTCGGCCGGGGGTTCGTTGAGGGCGCGGTGCAGACAGCGCTGGGCGGCTTCGGGGGCGCCGATCAGCAGGTGCTCGACGGCGGCCCGGCGCAGCTTGCGGACGGTCTTGTCGTCGCCCTCGCCGGAGAAGGTCTCGACGAGGTGACGGGAGGCGGCGAGCAGGCCGAGACCGGCGTTCTCGATCTCGGCGGCGGCGACCCCGTGCATGCCGGTGCGGGTGGCCTCCGGCATGGTGTTGTAGATCGAGCTGCCGATCAGCGGGTGGACGAACTCGAGGTTGCCGTTGGGGGTCTGGGTGAGCACGCGCTGCTTGCGCAGCTGCTTGATGGCCTCGCGGGCGCCCTCGGTGGTCTGGGCGCAGATCCGGGTGGCGAGGTCGACCCGGATGTCGGTGCCGAGCATCGCGCAGGCCCAGGCGAAGCGCAGGGTGCTGGAGCCGAGCCGGTCGATCCAGCTCTTGAGGGTCATTCCGGTGGCGTCGACGGCGAGTTCGCGCAGTTGCTGGGAGTTCTCCTCGACCGGTTCGAGGTCCTGGTCACGGACCTGGTCGAGCAGGGCGACGGCTTCGAAGGGGTTGCCGTTGACGACGTTCCAGAACTCGTAGCAGAAGGCGTCCTCGGCCTTGTCGCCGAGTTCGGCGCGGATCATGTCGGTGACGGAGGTCAGCGAGAGCCGGTTGAGCTCGTGCTTGCTGGTGGCCAGGCCGAGGACGGCCTTGCGGTGCTGCTGGATCTCGGACGGCCAGTCGTTCTCGTCCTCGCGGAAGGCGAAGACGAGCAGGACGGGCAGTTCGCGGGAGCGGACGGCGAACTGGGTGAGCCAGGAGAGCGACTCGTGGTCGGCCCAGTGCAGGTCGTCGACGATCATGACCAGCGGGGCCCGGCGCGGCGCGAGTTGGGTGAGGACGTAATCGAGGCCGTCGCGCACGCCCTGGGGGTCGAGGCGGCGGGCGCCGGCCTTGGGCTGCTTGAGGCCCATGGCCGGTCCGACGACCTCCTCCCAGGTGCCCATGACCTGGCTGAACTCGTCGGGCCGCAGGTTGGTGAGGGCGGGCTGGAGGAGCTGGCGCAGCACGTGGTAGGGCTCGTTGAACTGGCGTTCGCCACCGCGGGCGAACAACACGGTGGCGCCGTCCCGGAGTTTGGCGATCCGTCGGACCTCGTGCAGCAGGCTGGTCTTGCCGATGCCGGGGCGGCCGGAGAAGGCGAGCAGTTCGCCGATCTCGGTGCCGCCGGCGGCGAATTCGCGGCAGAGCTTGTCGACGGCCGCCTCGACGGAGCGCAGTTCGGCGTCGCGGTCGCGCAGCCTCACCCTCGGCGAGCCGATGTCGCCGTCCCGGTCGGAACCTGATCCCGTCCGAAGTTCGTTGCCCTGCTCGGTCACCGTCGCGCCTCCGCCTCGCCGCTCGCGTCACAGCCCGTGTCGCCGCTCGCATCACTGCTCGTGGAGCTGAGGTTAGCGCTGCGTGGCGCTCGCTGTGGGGCATTCGCGCAGGCTGGGGCCGACGGTGAGGGTTCGGACGGCTTGCCCAGGGCAATTGCCCTATACCCCTAACGTCTGATCATTACATCAGATACCCTACGGCGCGCGAGGCGAAGATGATCTTTCGCTACCAACCTCTCCCCGAAAGCCTCGCCGCGTCAACTCCCCCACCCCCAGCATGAGAACCACTAGCACCCCCACCCTTCGCTGCACCGGGAGTCCGATGTCTGACGACAGCTCACTTCAGATTCCGTTCCCGCACCGCCGCAGCCCGCACGGCCCGCGGGCCACCGCGCTGCACCGGGACTGGCTGGCCCGCCACCCGCTGCTCCCCGACGCCGACCACCCCGGGTACGCCCACTGGGAGGTGGTCGACCTCGCCGCCCTCGGCTACCCCGACACCGGCCCGGACGAACTCGCCCTCGCCGCCGACCTGATGGGCTTCTACTTCCTCTTCGACGACCAGTTCGACGGGCCGCTCGGCCGCCGCCCGACGGAGGTCGCCCCCATCTGCGAGCGGCTGATCGCCGTCCTGCACGGTGCCCGCCCCGACCAGGACTCGCCGGTCGAGACCGCCTTCGCCGACCTGTGGGACCGCAGCGTGCACGGCATGCCCGCCCGCTGGCAGGCCCGCGCCGCGTACAACTGGGAGTGGTACCTGGCCAGTCACCCCGCCGAGGCCGCCGGCCGCATCTCCACCCGGCCACCCGACCGCGACGGCTACCTGGTGCTCAGACGGGGCACCGCGGCGATGGAGACCATCTTCGACATGGTCGAACGCCTCGGCCAGTTCGAGGTGCCCGCAGCCGTCCTGCACCACCCGGTGCTGCGTCAACTGCGCCAGCTGGCCGCCGACATCCCCTCGCTCAGCAACGACGTCCGGTCGTTCCCGCTGGAGGCCCCGCGCGGCGACGTCAACAACCTGGTGATGATCGTCCAGCGCGAGCGCCGCTGCTCGGCCGAGGAGGCCTGCGCGGTGGTGCTGGAGGAGGCGCAGCTGATGGTCGAGCGGTGCCGGGACCTGCACGACCGACTGCCGGACGTCTACCGGGAATTGGGCCTGTCCCGGGTCGAACGGACGATCGCCCAGCGGTACGCGGACGGGCTGGTCACCTGGCTCGCCGGCTACCTGTGCTGGGAGTCCCGCACCGGCCGGTACCACGCGGTCTGACGACCCCTGGGCCACCGGTACCACCGGACCCGCCGCCCCCCCGCGGGGGGGGGGGGGGGGGGGGGGGGGGGGGGGGGGGGGGGGGGGGGGGGGGGGGGGGGGGGGGGGGGCGGCGGGGACGCGGGAACGCGGTGCGCGCCCGCCCGCGCAACGGCCGGAACGCGCACCCTCCGTACGGGCCTGGCGCACGGACCGTAGCCGCGCCCGCGCCGGGCGGCTATCGTGCTCGACGGCGGACGCCCCGGCGGGCGTCCGCCCCGAGTTGCGTGTCCGCACCCTCCCGCCGGGCCGCCCCGCGCCGGGCGCGGCCCGGCGCGCCGCCCCCGCCACCCGGTCCGGGCGGCGCCCGACGTCGCGAGGAGACACCAGAGCATGACGGTCTACCAGCCCCCCGGCACGCCCGGCAGCATCGTCGCCTACCGCTCCCGGTACGAGCACTGGATCGGCGGCGGCTGGACCCCGCCGGTGCGCGGCGAGTACTTCGGCGACCCGACCCCGGTCACCGGCGAGGTGTTCACCGAAGTCGCCCGCGGCACCGCCGAGGACATCGAGGCCGCGCTGGACGCGGCCCACGCCGCCGCCCCCGCCTGGGGCCGCACCCCGCCCGCCGAGCGGGCCCAGGCGCTGCTGCGGATCGCCGACCGGATGGAGGCGAACCTGGAGCGGCTGGCCGTCGCGGAGAGCTGGGAGAACGGCAAGCCGGTGCGCGAGACGCTGGCCGCCGACCTCCCGCTCGCGGTCGACCACCTGCGCTACTTCGCCGGCGCGCTGCGCGCCCAGGAGGGCGGTCTGTCCCAGCTGGACGAGGACACCGTCGCGTACCACTTCCACGAGCCGCTGGGCGTGGTCGGCCAGATCATCCCGTGGAACTTCCCGATCCTGATGGCGGTCTGGAAGCTCGCCCCGGCGCTCGCGGCCGGCAACGCGGTGGTGCTCAAGCCCGCCGAGCAGACCCCGGCCTCGGTGCTGCTGTGGGTCGAGCTGATCGCCGACCTGCTGCCGCCCGGCGTGCTCAACATCGTCACCGGCTTCGGCGGGGAGGCCGGCGCCCCGCTGGCCTCCAGCAACCGCATCCGCAAGATCGCCTTCACCGGCGAGACCACCACCGGCCGGCTGATCTCCCGCTACGCCAGCGACAACCTGATCCCGGTCTCGCTGGAACTCGGCGGCAAGAGCCCCAACCTGTTCTTCGCGGACGTCGCCGACGCCTCGGACGCCTTCTACGACAAGGCGGTCGAGGGCTTCGCGATGTTCGCCCTCAACCAGGGCGAGGTGTGCACCTGCCCCAGCCGGGCGCTGATCCAGTCCTCGGTCTACGAGCGGCTGCTCGCCGACGGCCTGGAGCGGGTGCGCGCGATGCGCCAGGGCGACCCGCTGGACACCGAGACCCAGGTCGGCGCCCAGGCCAGCGTCGAACAGTTGAAGAAGATCCTCTCCTACTTCGAGATCGGCCAGGCCGAGGGCGCCAAGCTGCTGGTCGGCGGCGAGCGGGCCGACCTCGGCGGCGCCCTGGCCGGCGGGTACTACGTGACGCCGACGGTGTTCGAGGGCGTCAACAGCATGCGGGTCTTCCAGGAGGAGATCTTCGGCCCGGTCGTCTCGGTCACCCGCTTCGAGGACTTCGCCGAGGCGATCACCCTCGCCAACGACACCCAGTACGGGCTCGGTGCGGGCGTCTGGACCCGCAACCTCAACACCGCCCACCAGGCCGGACGCGCCATCCAGGCCGGCCGGGTCTGGACCAACTGCTACCACGCCTACCCCGCCCACGCGGCTTTCGGCGGCTACAAGAACTCCGGCATCGGCCGGGAGAACCACAAGTCGCTGCTGGAGCACTACCAGCAGACCAAGAACCTGCTGGTCAGCTACTCCCCCGACGCGGTCGGCTTCTTCTAGGCCGCACCCCTCGCGCAGGCCACGCCATCGCGCAGGCCACGCGCTTCGCGAACCGCGGAATCTCGCGCAGGCCGCGCCCTGCGCGAACCGCGGAACCAGGAACCGCGTAAACGCGGAGCGGGAGACCGGTCCCGGTCTCCCGCTCCGCTGCCACTCCCCGTGGCCGCAGCGCGAACGCCCGTCCGGACGTCCTCGCTGCACAACCCTTCGCTGGGCAAAACGCCCATTTCGGGATCTAAGCACATGAATACGCGATTTTCTCGACGCGCCGCCGACATGCCCGCACACACCCGGCGAACGTCGTAAACAGGACTCCCCGCCCCTCACCCCCCGGGAGTCCCGATGTCCATCTCCCCCGCCAAGCTCTCCGACCCCACCGTGCGCGCCTTCGTCGCCGCGGTCAACGCGGGCGACCGCGACGCCTTCCTGGCCACCCTCACTCCGGACGCGACCATGTCCGACGACGGCTCCGACCGCGACCTGGCCCAGTGGATCGACAAGGAGATCTTCACCGTCCGCGGCCGGATGGACGTCCAGACCGAATCGGACGGCGGCCGCGCGCTGATCGCCAACTTCACCAACGACACCTGGGGCGAGATGCGCACCGCCTGGCGCTTCACCGTCACCGGCCCGAAGATCATCCGCTTCGAGACCGGCCAGGCCTGACGGCCCGGGACCGGGCCCGGCGCTACCCGGACAGCCCCAGGCACCCCCGCACCGAGCGGATCAGGTTGCGCGAGCGGATGTCGCCGGTGACGCCCGGCTGCATGCCGTTGGTGACGTAGCCGAAGCCCAGCCCGAGCTCCGGGTCGGCGAAGCCGAGCGAGCCACCCCGGCCGGGGTGGCCGAAGCTCGCCGGGGAGGCCATCGGCGCAGTCGGGCCGTGCCGCCAAAAGCCCAGGCCGAAGGTGGAGTTGACGATCAGCACCCGGTCCGGCCCGCTCACCGCGGGCCCGACCGCGCGGGTCAGCACCCCCGGGCCGAACAGCGGCGGCAACAGTGTGCCGGAGCCGTCCGGGCGGTCGGCGGCGCCGATCAGCGCCGCGTAGAAGCGGGCCAGCGAGCGGGCGGTGCCGATGCCGCCCGCGCCGGGGATCTCGGCGGCCTGCACCGCCGGGTCGTTGAGGTCCACCCCGGGGCGCACCGAGGCGAAGGACCGCGCGGTCAGCGAGGCCGGATCCTGGTAGGCGTCCCGGACGGACTGCTTGGGCCGCAGCCGCAGCCCGCTCGGCCCGGTCCGGGCCGCCTCCGGGGCGGGCAGGTCGACCAGTCGGCCGACCCTCGGCGCGGCCCCGGCCGGCAGCCCGATCCACAGGTCCAGCCCGAGCGGCCGGGCGATCTCCTCGGCGAAGTACTGGCCGATCGTGCGCCCGCTCACCCGCCGCACCACCTCGCCGACCAGCCAGCCGAAGGTGTACGGGTGGTAGCCGTGCGCGGTGCCCGGCTCCCAGGCGGGCGCCTGCGCGGCCACCGCGGCCACCGCGCGCTCCCAGGTGAGCACGTCCTCCAGCCGCAGCGGCACGTCCAGCGCGGGCACCCCGGCCTGGTGCGACAGCAGCCAGCGCACCGGCACCCCGCCCTTCCCGGCCTGCGCGAACTCAGGCCAGTAGGAGGCCACCGGGGCGTCCAGGTCGAGCAGGCCGCGCTCGGCGAGCAGCAGCGCGGTGGTCGCGGTCAGGCCCTTGGTGACCGAGCGCAGCACCTGGGCGGTGTCCGCCGTCCAGGGCACCGCCGGCGCGGGTCGCCCGCCGACCTCGGGCCGGGCGTCACCGCCCCACAGATCGACCACCTTGCGGCCGCGCACGTACAGCGCGAAGGCCGCGCCCAGTTCGCCGTACGCGTGGAAGTTCCGCGCGAAGGCCTCCCGCACGGGCTCGAACCCCTCGGCCGTCTCGCCCCAGATCTCCACCACCGCGCGCCGCCCTCCGCCTGTCCGGTCGGTTCCTGCGTTTTCCTGTGCTCCCGCCCGAGTTCGATCACCTCGGATCACCTCGGATCACATCCGATCGCGTCGCACTCGCAAAGCGTTCGAAGCGGGCCCCGAAACCCTAACCTGTCCGTCATGACCAACCCTGCCGAAGAACTGCTGGACGTCGTCGACGAGCACGACCGGGTGATCGGGACCGCGCTGCGCGGGGAGGTGTACCGACAGGGGCTCACCCACCGGTGCGTCTTCGTCCTGGTCCGCGACCCGGCCGGGCGGATCTTCGTCCACCGCCGCACCGACACCAAGCTGTTCGCCCCCGGCGCGTACGACATGTTCGTCGGCGGCGTGGTCGGCTCCGGTGAGACGTACGCCGAGGCCGCCGTCCGCGAGGCCGAGGAGGAACTCGGCGTGCACGGGATCACCCCGCGCCCGCTCTTCAAGTTCCTCTTCCAGCAGGACCGGCTCTCCTGGTGGAGCGACGTGTACGAGGCCGAGTGGGACGGCCCGGTCCAGCCGCAGGAATCCGAGGTCGCCTGGCACGCCTGGCTCACCCCCGCCGAACTCGCCGACCGCCTCACCCGCGACCACTTCGTCCCCGACGGCCGCGAGGCCTACCGTCGCTACCTGGACCTCCACACCGCATAGGCCCCGCCCCGGGCGGCGGATAGGGTGGCGCGCATGGCCTCCCGTACGCCGTCGCCGACGGCCGCCCGCGCTGCACGGACCCCCGCCCCGGAGCAGGCACCGGACCGGGCGGCGGGTCGGGCGGCGGGCCAAACGCGGGACCGGGCGGCGGGTGAGCGGCCGCGCCGCAGGCTCAGCGTGGACGAGCGGCGTGAGCAACTGATCGCCGTCGCGCTGGAGCTGTTCAGCCGGCGCCCGCCGGAGGAGGTGTCCATCGACGACATCGCCGCCGCCGCGGGCGCCTCCCGGCCGTTGGTGTACCACTACTTCCCCGGCAAGCAGGCGCTGTACGAGGAGTCGCTGCGGCGGGCCGGCCGGGAGCTCTCGGCGCGCTTCGAGGAGCCCGCCGACGGGCCGCTGTCCGAGCGGCTGTACCGGGTGATGGGCCGCTACCTGGACTTCGTGCAGAGCCACGGGCCCGGCTTCGCGGCGCTGCTGCGCGGCGGCTCGGTGGCGGCCAGCGCGGGCACCTCGGCGGTGATCGACGAGGTGCGGCGGTCCGCCCACGACCAGATCCTCTCCCACCTGGCGATCCCCGCGCCGAGCCCCGGGCTGCGGCTGACCGTCCGGGCCTGGATCGCCAACGCCGAGATCACCTCGCTGGAGTGGCTGGCCGAGCGCTCGGTGCCGCTGGAGGAACTGCAGCTGCACCTGGTGCAGGAGTTCGTCGCCGCCCTCACCCTCACCGCCGCCCGGGAGCCGGCGCTCGCCGCCGAACTCGCCTCGTTCTTCGCCGACGAGCGTCCGGACGGCCCGACCGGGCGCCTGGTGCGGGAACTCGCCGGGCTGTTCACCGTCCCCGGGATCGCCGAAACGGTCACCGCGCTCGCCACCGCGCCGTCCGGCGAAACGTCCCCGCAGGCCACGGGCGAAACGGCCGCGGCTCCCATCGAGTGATCCGCCGGTTCGGTCCCGACAGCGGGCTCTGATAGGAATGAGCACGGATCCGACGGCACCCCGCCACGGGCGCGCGCGGACCCACCCGAACCAGCGACCGCAGACGCAGCAGAGCGGGGGGCTCATCAGTTGACCCAGGACGTCCAGTTCAGCGCGGAGGCCAATCCCTTCGCGGCGGCGGAGCAGGTCTGCGCGACCCTCGGCACGCTCACCGACGCCCTCTTCGACGAGCGCACCTCCCGCCACCCGGCGGCCTCGCTCAGCGCCCTGCGCCCGGCCGAACACCCCGACGCCGAGGCGCTGTTCGGCCTCCCGCTGGCCCCCAACGGACCGGTGCACGCGGCCGTGGACCGGCTCGGCACGGTGATCAGCGCCGGCACCGCCCGCCCCGGCACCGGCGCCCGGGTCGCCGACCGGGTGACCGCCGCCCTCCACACCCGCTACGGCGGCGGGGCAGTGCGCGGCGCGATCGCCGACCGGGGCACCACCTCGGCCGCGCTGTTCCAGCTGCCGGTCACCGGCGAGTTCGCCGACCCCAAGCTGCGCCCGCCGTTCGCCCCGGCACTGGCCGCGCTGGCCGGCGGGCAGCAGACCCGCCAGCCGGTCGAACTGGCCACCGGCGCGGGCGCCGAGGTCCGGCTGGTGGTCCCGCCCGGCTTCCACCCGCTGACCTCCCCGGGCGGTCCGGCCGGGGTCTGTGCCCGTGCGGTGCCCGCGCCGGCGGGCGGGGCGGACGGCGTCGACCCGGCCACCGCCGCGGCTGCCGAGGAGCTGACCGGGCATCTGGCCGAGGTCGCCGAGGAACTGTTCAGTGGTGACGGCCCGGAACCGCGCCGCGACTTCGCGGTCATCGCCGCCACCCTCACCGACCTGGTCCACGACGCCGGCACGGTCTACGCGGGCGTCTGCGCCCTGGACGTGGACGGCCGGGCCTCCGACGCCGCCCTCGTCGTCTCGCTCGCCCGGCACCCGCTGCCGATCACCGCGCTCGCCACCGAACTCGCCACCGTGCGGCGGCACGCCGAGGTGTGGACGGTCCTGCTGCCGGCCGGGCCGGCCGCCGTCCTGGTCGAGGGACGGACCGTCCCGGTGCCGGGGCAGCTGTCCGCCGACGGGCAGCGGCGCTGGGTGGTCACCTCGGCCGTCGAGGCCTTCGTCCCGCTGCCGGACGGCGGCACCGTGCTCTGCGCACAGCTGTCCACGGCGCAGCCGGAGGACTGGGAGCTGTACACGCAGGCGTTCGCGGAGCTGCTGAAGAGCGTTCAGTTCGGCTGGGACGGGGAAGTGGCCGGCACCGTGCCCGTTCCCGCGCCCGTGCTTGTGCCTGCCACCACCGCGTCGGCTTCCGCTCCCGTCGAGAGGACGCCGGAGGAGGAGGCGGAGGAGGAGGTGCCGGTGCACCTGCGCGGCACGCCGGTGCAGGTCCCGCCCGCGGACTTCGACCCGTTCGCGCCCGTCGCGGAGGTCGTCCCGGTCGACACCGAACCGGAGGCGGCGGCCTCGCGGAAGGGGACGCCGGTCATGGTGCCCCCGCCGGACTTCAACCCCTTCGCCCCGGAAGGCCTCCCGTCCACCCCGGGCACGGCAGCGGCCGCCCCGACCGCCGACCCGTTCGGCACGGTGACGGCCGACCAGCCGGACCCGTTCGGCACCACGCTCGCGGCGCAGGGCCCGGCCGTCCCGCCGCCGCACTCCGCGCCGCCGGTCGTTCCCGCGCAGGCTGCTCCCGCGGAGGACGCCCCGCGGAAGGGCACTCCCGTCATGGTGCCCCCGCCGGACTTCAACCCCTTCGCCCCGGAAAGCCTCCCGTCCACCCCGGACGAGGCGCCGGAGGCCGACGCGGCGGAGGCTTCGGGCCCGGAGACCAGGCCGTTCGGCTGAGCCCCGCCGGGGAGGCGGGCAACGGCGAACGGCCGACGGCGAACAGATAACAGCTGACAGATAACAGATTTCATCTTCTGTCAGCTGTTACCTGTTCGCTGTCCGCCCCCGGCCCCCGTCACGCTCCCCTACCCCGCCGTTCGGCCACCGCTCCGTTCGATCACCGCACCGATCCCGTCCAGCATCCGCGCCATCCCGAACTCGAACAGCGCGTCCAAGCCCAGATCGACCCCCGGCCCCCGGTTCAGTGTGTGGAACATCGGGAACCGCTCCGGGTCCGCCATCAGCCGGTCATGGTCGTCATCGCCCAGACGCTCCATCCACTCGTCCGCAGACATCCCGCTGTCCTGCTCGTCCTGCGCCTCCCGCTCGAAGTGGATGGCCAGCCCGCAGACGAAGGCCGCCAGGGCGACGGAGGCCTGGGCCATCTCCTCCGTGCTCAGCCCCGACCCCGCCAGCACGGCCAGTGACCGCTCGGTGTGCAGGGCCGCGTCCGGCGCCAGTACCGGCCGGGTGAACGACATCGTCGCCGCCAGCCACGGGTGGCGGCGATAGATCCGCCACTGCAGCCGCGCGACCGTTTCCAGCCCCTCCCGCCAGCCCGCCGACAGCGGGTCGGGCAGCGGCTGCTCGCGGAAGGCCTCGCCCATCATCAGCCGCAACAAGTCGTCCTTGCTGGGCACATGGCGGTAGAGCGACATGGTCGCGGCGCCGAGTTCGGTCGCGACCCTGCGCATCGACAGCGCCGCCAGCCCCTCCGCGTCGGCCACCTGGATCGCCGTCGCGACGATCCTCGCCCGGGTGAGGTCCCGCTCGCCGCCGTCCCGCGGCCGCCGCGCCCCGGCAGTACCGGGCGCACGTTGCGCATCCTGCGGATTCCTCAACTCCCGCACCGGCTGCGGGTCCCCGGCCGCGCCGACCCGCCCGACCACCACCGTCCCCACCCCCGGAACGGCACGGACCAAACCCTCCTCCCGCAACCGGGTCAGCACCCTGGTCGCGGTGGCCATCGCCACGCCCCACTCCCTGGTGATCCGCCGGGTCGACGGCACCCGCGCCCCCGGCGCCAACTCCCCGGCGGTGATCCGCCGCCGCAGCTCCGCCACGATCCGCCCCGACGGCGTCCCGTCCTCCACCACGCCTCGCCTCCATCCGGGCACCACGGCCCACCGGCAGAGCTCCGACAGAGCACCGACAGGGCGCCGCAGCACCGCACTCACCAGGACCTGTCCGACACATGATCGCGCAGTGGCCCCGCGCCACCACGGGAACGGCGATCGGGCACGCCTAATCCCCCATGAGCCACAGATAGCTGCCCGGCGTCGTCGCACAGGCGGCCAGCAGCCTCGCGAGATCACGAACGGCGACCGTCTGCGACTCGTTCACGCACAACGGCAACAGGCCGGGAACCTCCAGCAGGACGGCCCCGGCCTCGCCCGCGTCGAACAGCGTGTCGCCGAAGGGGGCCACCGAGCAGAGCCTGCCCGGGCCCTTCCTCCCCAGAGCCAGCACCTGCGCCAACGCCTCGCCGTGCCCGTAAGACCCTTGAAGGAGCGTAGCCCTGGAGGCATCCCACACGTCCCACTCGGTCCACGCGGGCCGCTCGGAGTGCAGTTCGAGCTCAATCCCCATGATCGCCCCCCTCCAAGCCACACGCCGAAGCCCACCGAAAGCCCACCACAAGCCCACCCGCGATCCCGCCGCGAGCCCAAAGAGAAGGCTGCGAGCGGCAGTTGAACCACCCGCCGGGGCCCAGCACCAGGAGGCCGGCCGCCGCAGCACCCGGGCCCTTCAATGCGTCACCGGAAACCAGCAGTTGACCGCCTCCGTGGACAACGCCCGGACCCAACAGGAAGGTTGGTGAGGCCCTACGCCGTCAGTCCGCGCGCCGGGCCAGGTGGACCACGTCCGGCACGCCCCGGCTGACCGGGATCTCGTGCGTGACGACGTCGGAGAAGCCCACCGCCCGCAGCGCCTCCTCGAAGCCCGCGGAGGGCTGCGCGCTCCACACCGCCAGCACCCCGCCCGGCTGCAGCCGGTGCCAGAGCACCGCGAGCCCGTCGGCGCCGTACAGTCCGGCGTTGGAGTCGGTGACGGTCCAGTCCGGGCCGTTGTCGATGTCGAGGCACAGCGCGTGGTAGCGCTCGCCGTCGGCCGCCGCCAGGTACTCCAGCAGGTCGGTGTGGAGGACCTGGACCCGCCGGTCCTCCAGCGCGCCGCCGGAGAAGGCGCCGAGCGGCCCGTTCCGGTGCCAGTCGATGATGGCGGTCTCGCGCTCGACGATGGCGATCCGCCCCCAGCGCGGCTCGGCCACCGCGTACGCCAGCGAGAAGCCGACGCCGAGGCCACCGATCAGCACCGAGGGCCGCTCGACGGGGGCGCCGGTGCGGTCCAGTTCGTCCAGCGCCGCCTGGATCAGCAGGCGTTCGGAGCGGCCGTCGACGGTGTCCATCAGGAAGCAACCGTTGGCGATGATCTCGAAGTGCCGACCGCGCTGGCGCAGTACCACCTCACCGAACGGGCCGTCCCGGCGGTCGAGCGTGACGACGGCCTCGTGAACGTCCCGTTCGGGCAGTGCGGTGGACATGCGGCTTCCTCAGCGGACTCGGGTGCAGGAGCGTCCCGGCGGACGAGTACCCGCCCGACAATAGCCGAGTCCGCCCCCGGCGCCCGTCACGTCGTGACCAGCACTCCGGCGTAGGAGACGCCCGCGACGACCACCCAGGAGCCGAGCCCGAGCAGGGCGAGCCGCCCGCCGGTACGGACCATGCTCGGCAGGTGCACGGCACTGCCGAGGCCGAACAGCGCAGCGGCCAGCAGCAGTTCCTGGGCGTCCCCGGCGAGGGTGAGCGCCCGCTCCGGGAGCACCCCGGTGGTCCGCAGGACGATCATCGCGAGGAACCCCGCCACGAACAGCGGGACGATCGGCGGACGGCTGCCGATCTTGACCGGGTTCCTGGAAGGACCTTCGCTCACGCTCTCCGTCCCGACCGCACCCGTCCCGACCACACCCGTCCCGACGACGGCCTCCCCGACCAGGCCCGCCCCCGCGACGGCTTCCCCGCCCCGCCGCGCCCGGCGCCGCACCGCGACGGCCATCCCGGCGACCAGCGGCGCCAGCAGCACCACCCGCATCAGCTTGACCAGGACGGCCTCCCGCAGCGCGCCCGCCCCGCCGGTCTGCGCGGTGGCGACCACCTGCCCGACGTCGTGCACGCTCGCGCCGACCCACCGCCCGAACTCCACGTCGCCCAGCCCGAACGGCTGCTGGAGCAGCGGCAGTACGGCGATGGCCAGCGTCCCGCACAGGGTGACCAGGGCCACCGAGGCGGCGACGTCCTCCTCCTCGCTGCCGGCCGCCTGGCTGACCGCGCCGATCGCCGAGGCCCCGCAGATGGAGTACCCGGTGGCGACCAGCAGCGGCTGGTCGCCCGGCAGGCCGAGCCGTCGGCCGAGCCAGAGCGTGCCGGCGAAGGTGGCCGCGACCACCGCGAGCACCATGGCGACGGTGGCCCAGCCGAGGCCGAGCACGTCGTCGAGGCTGAGCTTGAGCCCGAGCAGGACGATCCCGAGCCGCATCAGGCGCTTGCCGGCCGTGGACAGCCCGGGCCGGGCCACCCCGCGCACCACCGGGCGCAGCCCGGGCAGGTGGGCCGCCGCCATGCCGAGCACGACGGCGGCGGTGAGCTTGGGCACGGCGGGCACGGCCGCGTGGACGGCGATCGCGGCGGTCACCCCGGCGGCGGCGAGCAGCAGGCCGGGGGCGTCCCCGCCGAGCGGGGGCAGTGAGCGGGTGCGCGTGGCGCGCTCCCGGAGGGTCAGTGCCACGCCGCCCTCACTGCTGCTGGTCGGCGGGCAGCCTGTAGACGCGCCGGATACTGGTGCCGAGCCGCGAGACGTCCGCGCCGTACACGTGGATGGAGATGGCGGTGCTGTTACAGGCGTTGCGCACCAGGTGGATGTCGCCGGGCGGGGCGAAGGCGGCGACGGTGCCGGCCGGGCCGGCGACGTGCTCGGTCTCGACGAGGCGGGCGGTGCGGCCGTCGGAGACCAGCCGGTAGCGGGTCTCGCTCTCCTGGCCCCGGTGGACGCCGGCCACGCACCAGGAGACGTGGTCGTGGATCGGGGTCTGCTGGCCGGGCAGCCAGACCAGGGCGACGACGGAGAAACCGCCGTCCTCCTCGGCGTGCACGACGTGCTGGCGGTAGCGCTTCGGGTCGCCCTCGCACTGGGCGGGGGTGAGCAGCGCGTCGGGTCCGTCGAAGTCAGCGTGCAGGTGCGGGGCGAGGCGTTCGCCGACCAGGTAGGCGGTGAGTTCCGGGGGCAGTCCGCGGTCCACGACGGCACGGATCTCGCCGATCAGGGCGGTCATCCGTTCGGTGAGCCGGTCGCTGCCGACCGTGGCTGGGGGTGTCATGCCTGCAGGTTCGGCCGCACCAACCTATCACGTCCAACGAGGGTTCTTAAGCTTCCCCCCAATCTCAGCTTATGAATCGCCCCGGCGAACACCCACCGGAGCCACGACTCGGCACCCGTTCGACATCCGGCCGGCAGCCGTTCAGCGCCTGATCAGCAACGGCTCAGCACCCGACCAGCGACCGCCCGACACCCCACCAGTACCAGATCAGTACCCGCTCAGCAGCCGTTCAGCAGCCGATCCGGCTCGCCGCCGCCCGCCGCAGGTGGTCCAGCACCAGCCCGGTGGCCGGGATCCGCCGGTGCTCGCGCAGCACGTACGCGCTCACCTGCCGCCGCAGGTGCGGCTCGACGGCCCGCCCGGTGACCTTGCGGTGGCACATGAAGGAGAGCACCAGCGCGGGCATCAGCGCGATCCCGACCCCGGCGGCGACCAGGCTCTGCACCGCGAGGTTGTCGTCCGTGGAGAACACGATGTCCGGGGCGAAGCCCTCCTCCGCGCAGACGTTCAGCAGGTTGGCCCGGCAGCGCGGGCACCCGGCGATCCAGCGCTCGCCGTCGAGGTCGGCGAGCCGTACGGCGTGCCGACGGCCGAGCGGGTGCCCGACCGGCAGCAGCACGGTGAGCAGGTCCTCCATCAACGGGATCTCGTCCAGCCCGTCGGGCACCTCGGTCGCGCCGCCGGGGTAGCGGAAGGCCAGCGCGATGTCGCACTCCCCGCGCAGCAGTCGCTGGACGGAGTCCGGCGGTTCGGCCTCCAGCAGCTCGACCCGCACGCCGGGGTGTTCGGCGAGCAGCCGGGCCATCGCCTCGGGTATCAGGGTGGCGTTGGCACTGGGGAAGGCGCAGACCCGCACCCGCCCAGAGCGCAGCCGGGCGAGCGCGGCGAGCTGCTGCTGGGCGGCGGAGAGGCTGCCGAGGATCAGTTCGGCGTGCCGGGAGAGCGCCTCGCCGGCCTCGGTGAGCCGCAGTCCGCGCCCGGCCCGGGTGAACAGCGCGACGCCGACGGTGCGTTCGAGCGCCTTCATCTGCTGGGTGATGGCGGGCTGGGTGTAGCCGAGTTCGCGGGCGGCGGCCGAGTAGGAGCCTGCTCTGACGACCTCGTGGAACGTCCTGATGTGCCGCGAGTCGAACACCGGCTCCATGGCCCCTCCGCCCAGTCGTCGTCCAGCCTCCGCAATCATAAGAGGAAATTGGAGGTGCCCGCTCTATCCCCACCCGCACCTATGGTTCAGGATCGAACCAGGCCCCTCACTGCTGCGCGGACGGCGGCAGCCCCATCGCCACCCCGGCCTTGACCACCGGCGCCCCGCCCCGCATGCTCGGGCTGCGCCGGCTGCGGCGCTCGACCCAGCGGGCGAGCCAGGAGAGCAGCAGGCACATGCCGATGTAGATCGGCGCGATCACGATCACCACCGGGATGAACGGCAGGTCGTAGTCGAGGTTGGTGGCGATCAGCTTGCCCGCGTGCAGGAACTCCTCGTAGGTGATCAGGAAGCCCAGCGAGGTGTCCTTGAGCGCGACCACCAGCTGGCTGATGATGGCCGGCAGCATGGCCCGGTTGGCCTGCGGCACCAGCACGTACGTCATCACCTGGGTCTTGCGCATGCCGAGCGCGTAGGCCGCCTCGCGCTGCCCCTTGGGCACCGCCAGCACGCCGGCCCGGAAGACCTCGGCCAGCACCGACCCGTTGTACAGCACCAGGCCGGCCACCAGCGCCCACAGCGGCTGCACCTTGAGCGCGACGAAGACGAAGAAGATCATCACCAGCAGCGGCATGGCCCGGAAGAACTCCACCACCACCGTGGAGAGCACCCGCACCACCTTGTGGTCAGACAGTCGCCCGGCCGCGAACAGCGCGCCGAAGGGCAGCGCGAACAGCACCGTCCAACCGAAGGCCCTGAGGGTGTTGCCGAGCCCGCGCAGCAGCAGGTCCTGGACGCCCCGGTACTCGAAGGGCATCCACTTCTGGTAGGTGAACTGGTGGGTGTGGAACAGCATGTAGACGATCCAGCCGATCAGCGCCGCGATCAGCAGCAGCGCGATCCCCCCGTACAGCCGGTGGCGGGCGAGCGCCTTCGGACCGGGGATGTCGTACAGCGCCGAGGATCCAACGGTCATCGCGACACCGCCACTCGTCGTTCCAGCAGGTTGAAGACGGCGCTGATGGCCAGGGTGATGATCAGATAGCCGACGGCGATCCAGACGAAGGTCCAGATGATGCTGTAGCCCAGCTCGTTGATCGTCCGGTAGGTGCCGAGCAGTTCGGTGACGCTGAACGAGCCGGCGATCGCCGTGTTCTTCGCCAGCGCGATCAGCACACTGCCGATCGGCGCGACCACCGACCGGTACGCCTGCGGCAGCACCACCACGCTCATCGTCTGCCCGAAGCTCATGCCCAGGCTGCGCGCCGCCTCCCCCTGCCCCGCCGGCACGGTGTTGATGCCCGAGCGCATCGCCTCGCAGACGAAGGCCGAGGTGTAGCAGCCGAGCGCGGCCACCGCGAAGGTGAAGAACGGCAGCGTGATGTTGAAGCGCGGCAGGCCCAGCACCACGATGAAGAACAGCAGGGTCAGCGGCGTGTTGCGCAGCAGCGTCACCCACACCGTCCCGAACACCCGCAGTGGCCGGACCGGCGAGACCCGGAAGCCCGCGATCAGCACGCCCAGCACCAGCGACAGCACGGCGCTCACCGCGAACAGCGAGAGCGTGCCGAGGAAGCCGTCCCAGTAGGTCGACCAGTTGTCGGTCAGCGTTTTCACAGCGCGGCCCCCTCAGTACCGGTCGATCGGCGGCGGCGTGGGCGCGGGCTCCCCGGACAGGCCCAGGGTCGCGTCGTAGGCCTTCTTCCAGTTGCCGTTCTGCTCGTTCCGCGCCAGCGCGTCGTCCAGGGCCAGGCGCAGCACGGTGTCGTTCTTCGGGGTGCCGATCCCGTACGGCTCCTGGGAGAACAGCGGGCCGACCACCTTGAGCTCGTCCGGCACCTTGGCCGCGTAGCCCAGCAGGATCGCGTTGTCCGTGGTGACGGCGTCGACCTGGCCGGTGATCAGGTTGTCCACGCAGGCCGAGTAGCTGTCGTAGCCGATCAGCTTCGCCTCCGGGTACTGCGACTGGATGCGCTGGTACGGGGTCGAGCCGGCCGCCGAGCAGACCTTCCTGCCGTTCAGGTCCTGCGGGCCGTGGATGCTGTCGTCGTTCCGGCGCACCAGCAGCGACTGCCCGGCGACGAAGTACGGCCCGGCGAAGCCGACCAGCTTCTTCCGGTTGTCGTTGATGGTGTAGGTGCCGACGTAGTAGTCCACCTGGCCGTTCTGCAGCGCGGTCTCACGGTTGGCCGAGGCGATGGTCTTGAACTCGATCCGGTCCGGCGCGAAGCCGAGGTCGGCGCCGACCATCTTGGCGATCTCGATGTCGAAGCCGGAGTACACGCCGGTGGCCGGGTTCTTCTCCCCCAGGTACGGCTGGTCCTCCTTGGCGCCGACCACCAGGTGGCCCCGGCTCCGGGCGGCGTCCAGGGTCGGCGAGCCGGTGATCGAGGCGGCGTCGCGCACCTGGTAGCTGGGCAGCGCGCTCGCCTGCGGGCCCTTGGGCGGCGGGGTGCCGGGCTTGCCGCAGCCGGCGGCCAGCGCGGCGAGCAGCAGGACGGCGGCCAGCGCCGTCCGGCCCGGGGCGGCGGGCGTGGTCTTCCTCGTCACGGCGCCGCCTCAGTGCTTCAGGATCTTGGACAGGAAGTCCCGGGCGCGCTCGCTCTCGGGAGCTCTGAAGAAGTCCTCCGGGGCGCGGTCCTCGACGATCCGGCCGTCGGCCATGAAGACCACCCGGTTGGCGGAGGCCCGGGCGAAGCCCATCTCGTGGGTGACCACGACCATCGTCATGCCCTCGTGGGCGAGCTGGCGCATGACGTCCAGCACCTCGTTGATCATCTCGGGGTCGAGCGCCGAGGTCGGCTCGTCGAACAGCAGCGCCTTCGGGTCCATCGCCAGCGCCCGGGCGATCGCCACCCGCTGCTGCTGGCCGCCGGAGAGCTGGGCCGGGTACTTGCCGGCCTGTGTCTCCAGCCCGACCCGCTCCAGCAGGGCGCGGGACTTGGCGTCCGCCTCCGCCCGGGGCCGGCCTCGGACCTTGATCTGCGCGAGCGAGACGTTCTGCAGCACGGTCTTGTGCGCGAACAGGTTGAAGGACTGGAACACCATGCCGACCTCGGCGCGCAGCCGGGCCAGCCCCTTGCCCTCCTCGGGCAGCGGCTCGCCGTCGATCAGGATGGTGCCGTTCTCGATCGGCTCCAGCCGGTTGATCGCCCGGCACAGCGTCGACTTGCCGGAGCCGGACGGCCCGATGACCACGACGACCTCGCCGCGGCCCACCGTCAGCTCGATGTCCTGCAGGACGTGCAGGTCCCCGAAGTGCTTGTTGACGCCGCGCACCTCGATCAGCGGCGTGAAGGCCGAGGGCCCCGCCTGGGCCGGCCCGGGAGCGCTGGTCACCGGCCGCGACGCCCCTTCAGCAGCCAGCCCAGCGCGCCGCCGGCGAGCAGCGTGGCGAGCAGTGCGATCCAGAGCGGCGCGGTGACGGTGAAGACCCAGAACTGGATCTTCACCTTGTCGAGGTTCGCGAACAGGAACCACACCGCGAGGACGACGATGACGCCGATCCCGATGTACCGGGTGGGGATCCCACCGATCTCGCTGCGCTTGGAGCCGGATGAGCCGTCTGAAATCTTGGTCACCGGAGCAGTCTGCGGGCCGGGGAGCCGATTTGCCCGGTTACGCGCCCTGACGGGCGAGGTAGTAACCCGCACGGGGCAATCCGGCCCCGTGCGGGTTTAAGAGCTCCGTGCGGCTTCAGCGGCTCCGCGCGGGCTCACCGTCGCCGCGCGGGTGCACCGTCGCCGCCGGCCCGCTACCGCTCGTCCCGCCAGGAGCGCCAGAGCGCCGCGTACGGGCCGCCCGCCGCGACCAGCTCCGGGTGGCTGCCGTACTCGCTGATCCGGCCGCCCTCGACCACCGCGATCACGTCCGCGTCGTGCGCGGTGTGCAGCCGGTGGGCGATGGCGATCACCGTGCGGCCCTCCAGCACCCGGGCGAGCGAGCGCTCCAGGTGCCGGGCGGCGCGCGGGTCCAGCAGCGAGGTGGCCTCGTCCAGCACCAGGGTGTGCGGATCTGCCAGCACCAGCCGGGCCAGCGCCAGTTGCTGGGCCTGCGGCGGGGTCAGCACGGTGCCGCCGGAGCCGACCTCGGTGTCGAGGCCGTGCGGCAGCGCGTCCACCCAGCCGCCGGCGTCCACCGCGTCCAGCGCGGAGCGCAGTTCGGTGTCCTCGGCCCCGGGCGCGGCCAGCCGCAGGTTGTCCCGCAGGGTGCCGACGAAGACGTGGTGTTCCTGGTTCACCAGGGCGACCTCCGCCCGCACCCGCTCGGCCGGCATCCGCGCCAGCGCCGCCCCGCCGAGCGTCACGCTGCCGCGCCCGGGGGCGTAGATCCCGGCCAGCAGCCGCCCCAGCGTGGACTTGCCCGCCCCGGACGGCCCGACCAGCGCGACCCGGCTGCCCGGCGCGACGTCCAGGCTGATGCCGTGCAGGACGTCGGCGCCCTCGTGGTAGCCGAACCGGACGTCCCGGGCCTCGACCCGGCGGCCGTCCGGACGGCTGGACTCGTCGCCCTCGTGCTCCGGCACCTCGCGGACGCCGACCAGCCGCGCCAGCGAGGCCTGGCCGATCTGCAGCTCGTCGTACCAGCGCAGGATCAGGTCGACCGGGCCGGTCAGCATCTGCGCGTACAGCACCCCGGTGGTCAACTGGCCGACGGTGATCCAACCCTTGAGGGTGAACAGCCCACCCAGCAGCAGGGTGGCCAGCACCGCCGAGGAGTAGACCGCGTCGATGGTCGGGAACCAGACCGAGCGCAGCCACAGGGTGTAGCGCTCCCAGGCGAGCCACTCGCGCAGCTTGCGGTCCGTCAGGGCGATCCGCTGGTCGCCCAGGCGCAGCGCCTCGACCGTCCGCCCGGCGTCCACCGTCTCGGCCAGCACGGTGTTCACCGCGGCGTACCCGGCCGACTCGTTGCGGTAGGACTGCGGCGCGCGCCGGAAGTACCAGCGGGAGCTGACCAGCAGCAGCGGCAGGCCGACCAGCGAGGTGAGCGCGAGCAGCGGCGAGGTGACCAGCAGGGCGCCGATCACCAGCATCAACGACACGACGGCGACGGCGAGTTCGGGCGCGGCCTCGCGCACCGACTTGTCCAGCCGGTCGACGTCCGTGGTGCCCCGGGAGACGAGGTCCCCGGTGCCGGCCCGCTCCAGCACGCCGGTGGGCAGCGCGACCGAGCGGACCAGGAAGTCCTCGCGCAGGTCGGCCAGCACCCGCTCGCCGAGCACGGCGCCGCGCATCCGGGACCAGCCGGTGAAGGCGGACTGCACCACCAGCGCGAGCAGGTACCAGCCGACCGCGACCGCGATGGTGGCCTCGGCCGTCCCGGTGGCCAGCGACTCGACCAGGCTGCCGAGCACCCAGGGCCCGACCAGCCCGGCCACGGTGGCCACCGAGTGCAGTGCCACCACCGCGGAGAACCCGCCACGGTGGCGACGGGCGAGCAGGCGCAGGTAGGCGCGCACGGCGGCCGGGGAGCCGACCGGCAGGGTGGTGGCCGGCCCCTGCTCCTCATGGACGGGGGGCTTCATGACGTGCTCCTCGGGTGCATGGCGGGACGGACGGAACGGACGGTGCGGGTGCCCGCTCGGCCGCTCATACGGTCTCCCCCACCGGTTCCGGCTGCTCTTCACGGGTGACCACGGCCCGGTAGGCCGGCTCGGTCCGCATCAGGTCGCGGTGGCGCCCGGCCGCGGCCGCCCGGCCGTCGCGCAGCAGCACCACCCGGTCCGCCTGGTCGAGCAGCAGCGGGCTGGTCGCGAACACCACGGTGGTGCGCCCCGCCCGGGCGTCCCGCAGTCCGGTGGCGATCCTGGACTCGGTGTGGGCGTCCACCGCGCTGGTCGGCTCGTCCAGGACGAGGACCGGCGGGTCGGCCAGCAGCGCGCGGGCCAGGGCGAGCCGCTGGCGCTGCCCGCCGGACAACGAGCGCCCGCGCTCGGTGATCCGGGCGCGCATCGCGTCGCCCGCGCACTCCGGCGAGCCGTCCACCAGGGCGTCCAGCACGTCGTCGGACCGGGCGGCGGCCAGCGCCTCGGCCACCGAGACCCGCCCGGAGGACGGGATGTCGAACAGCCCGGCCAGGGTGCCGGAGAGCAGCACCGGCTCCTTGTCGTGGACCAGCACCGCCGCCCTGGCCTCGGCCAGCGGCACCGTGTCCAGCTCCGTCCCGCCGAGCCGGACGGAGGGCTGCTCCGGCTCGTCCTCGGCGGCCGGGACGTGCCCGCCGAGCCGCCCGGCGAGCGCCCCGGCGAAGTCCGGGTCCCCGCAGACGACCGCGGTCAGCTCGCCGGCCCGCGCGGTCAGCCCGGTCGCCGGGTCGAACAGGTCGGCGCTCCCGGGCTTGTTCAGCGAGGCCTCGGCCACGGCGCTGGTGCGGCTGAGCGAGAGCACCCGGACGGCGCGCCCGGCGGAGACCCGGGCGACGCTCCAGGCGTGCGCGGCCTCGCCCAGGATCCGCAGCGGCGCCGCCAGGAACGCGGTGGCGCCGTACACGGCGATCAGGGTGCCGACGGCGAGCTCGCCCGCTGCCGCCTGCCGGGCGCCGTACCAGGTCACCCCGATCACGAACAGGCCCGGCAGCAGGACCTGTTGGGCCTGCATCAGCGACCAGAGCCGGGCCGAGCGGACGGCGGCGGCCCGGACCTTCTGGGACGCGGCCCGGTACCGGTCGAGGAACAGTTCCTCGCCGCCGATGCCGCGCAGCACCCGCAGCCCCGCCACGGTGTCGGCGGCCAGCTCGGTGGCCTTGCCGCCGAGCGTGCGCTGCTGCTCGTACCGCCGCTCGAACGGCCCGATCAGCGGCCAGACGGCGGCCGCCAACACCGGGACGCCGAGCAGCACCCCGACCCCGAGCACCGGTTCGACGACCAGCACGGCCACGCTGACGGCCAGCCAGACGATCACCGCGGCCCTGACCCGGGCGACGAGTTCGACGTACCAGCCGATCCGCTCGACGTCCCCGCTGCCGACCGCGACGACCTCGCCGGTGGCGATCCGGCGGGACAGCCCGGCGCCGAGGTGCGAGGCCTGCCGGGCCACCAGCTGCCTCACGTGGCACGCCGCGTGGATCCAGTTCCAGACCGCCTGGCGGTGCAACATCACGGCGCCGAGCGCGGACAGCACGGCGAGCGCCACCGCGAGGGCACCGGCCCGCCAGATCCCGTCGGCCTCGCCGTCGACGGCGGCCTGCACGCCCCACCCGAGCGGTATCGGCAGCGCCGCCTGGCCGCCCATCTCCAGCAGCGCCCAGCAGGTGGCGAGCACCTGCCCACGCCGCTGGCCGCGCTGCAGCCAGCGCAGGAAGGCCAGGGGTGAGGAGAGATCAGGACTGCCGGGGTCGGCCAACGGCAGGGGGGTGAGCGGCATGACACTCCGATACAGGAGGGTGCGGGACGGTGCTGAAGGGCACGAACGGACGCGGAGGGGGAGAGAAGGGCACGAGCCGCAGGCACGGGTCTCGCGGCACGGCGGGCCCGGCTCGTGCGCATGGCACGGGACGGACGGCGGCGGCGGGCAAGGCGGTGCGGCGCCTCGCCCCGGCGACGTCGGCGCGCCCGGGGCGGTGCCGGACGGGAAGGTGCCGGACGAGACGGCCGGACGGGACGGCCAGACGAAGGAGGGAAGGGCACGAAGGGCCCGGATCTCAGGAGGTCATGGCCGCGAGCCTGCCAACCCCGATGTGATCCGCGCAACAGGTTTTTTCGCCGCCCGGCCCCCGGATCCCCGCCGGAGCGGGCCTCCGGCCCCCGCAAGATTCCCCCGAACGGCGGGAACAATCCCGCCCGGGTGCCAGTTGCCCCCTTCTGGAAACGCACGGACAACCAGGAGGGCACCCCTTCTCGTGAGCAACATCCCCAACGTCACGCTGAACGACGGCGCACAGATTCCGCAGCTCGGTTTCGGCGTGTGGCAGGTCCCGGACGACGAGGCCACGGCCGCCGTCCGCACCGCGATCGAGGCGGGCTACCGCTCCATCGACACCGCGGCCATCTACGAGAACGAGGCCGGCACCGGCCAGGCGATCACCGAGGCCCTGGCCGGCGGCGTGGCCCGCGAGGACCTCTACATCACCACCAAGCTGTGGAACTCGGGCACCCGCGACTGGTCCGGCGAGCAGGGCCGCGACGCCGTCCTGCGCGAGTTCGACGCGTCGCTGGCCAAGCTCGGCCTCGACTACGTCGACCTCTACCTGATCCACTGGCCGCGCCCGAAGCACGGCAGCTACCTGAACGTCTGGAAGGCCTTCGAGCAGCTGAAGGCGGACGGCCGGGTCAAGTCGGTCGGCGTCTCCAACTTCGGGCCCGAGCAGCTCACCCGGCTGCTCGACGAGACCTCGGTCGTCCCGGTGCTGAACCAGGTCGAGCTGCACCCGTACTTCCCGCAGACCGAGCTGCGCGCCTTCCACGCCCAGCACGGCATCGCCACCGAGGCCTGGAGCCCGCTGGGCCAGGGCAAGGAGCTGCTCTCCGAGCCGGCGCTGGCGAAGATCGCCGAGAAGCACGGCCGCACGGTCGCCCAGGTGGTGCTCCGCTGGCACCTGCAGAGCGGCGTGATCGCGATCCCGAAGTCGGTCACCCCCGCCCGCATCCGGGAGAACCTGGACGTCGCCGGCTTCGAACTGGACGCCGAGGACCTCGCCGCGATCGCCGGTGTCGCCACCGACAAGCGGATCGGTCCGGACCCGCAGGAGTTCGACTGGAACTGACGGCACCCGCCGTCCGACTTCTCTGACGAGCGGTCATATCGAAAGACCGCCCACCCCGGTCAGGGGTGGGCGGTCTTCGGCGTGCCACTGTCCGCCGACGCCGACGGCCGCAGGCCTTCGGCACGTCAGGCCGTCAACGCATCAAGTCCTCAACACACCAGGCCTTCCGTACGTTGGCGAATCGTTTTGGCTGGAGCTCAAAAGGATTCTTCTAGAGCCGCGCCGCCTTGCCGAGGATCGCCAGCGCAGGCCCGTGCTCACCCTCGTCCAGCGGGGCGAGCAGCAGCCGCTGGACCTCGGCCACGCCGGCCGCCGAACGGTGCAGCAGGTCCTGGCCCGCCGGCGAGAGCGACAGCAGGTTGCGGCGCCCGTCCGAGGGGTCACGTCGGCGCTGCACCAGACCGCGGCGCACCAGCCGGCTCACCATCTCGGCCATCGTCGCCTTGTCCAGCGAGGCCAGCTCACCGACCGTGCGCTGGTCGGCGCCCGGTTCCAGCTCCAGCGCGTCCAGCACCGCGTACTGCGGAGCCGTCAGCTCCGCACCGACGTGCTCCGACCAGAGTTTGGTGTGCACCTGCTGGCCCACCCTGATCAGGTAGCCGATCGCCCGCTGCGCGTCCAGTATCGGCCGCGCGTCGGAGAACACGGCGACCGCGGCGGGCTCCAGCCTGGCTATCTTGGCCATCACCCGCACGATCTCCACCTGCTCCTCCGCCGTCAGCGGCTCGAACAGGGTGCGCTGCACGCGGACCACACCGCCGGTGGCCTCACGCACCGCCTGGGCACCGCTCTGCGAGAGCGCGAGCAGTTTTCGCCGGCCGTCGGCCGGATCACGCCTTCGCAGCACCAAGCCGCGGCGGACCAGCCGCGCGACCATCTCCGCCATCGTCGCTTTGTCCAGCGAGGCACGCTCGCCGACCGTCCGCTGGTCGGCCCCCGGTTCGAGGGCCAGGACCAGCAGGACGGCGAACTGCGGAGCCGTGAGATCGGCTCCGACATGCTCGGACCACAGCCTGGTGTGAACCTGCTGTGCAACGCGAATCAGGTGTCCGGGCGACTGCTGCAGTCGCGCGGACACGCGGGTCGTCGGGATCTCCCCCAGCACCATGTATCCGTCCCGATGTCACACCCGGTGTGTGTGGGACACCCGGGTGGGGCAGTAACGGCGAGTGGGCGTCCAGCTATGAGGGAGGGCGCTCCAGCCGTGCAGCCGGTGGCTGCTGGCGGACACTATACAAACGGCGGGCCCTTGCTGGCAGGCAGGGGCGGATAGTAGACGCAGGTTCGGCAACATTGGCATATTTACGCGCCCGCCACGCCCTCTCGGTAACCCGTTCTCAGTAGAAAGCCGACCGGCCGGTCCTTACCGACCGTCACCCGCGGCTCGCCGACCCTGTTCGCCCTCCCTACTCGCGGGTAGGGTGTGGCCACCCTCCCCGGGGCGCTCCCCGCGGAGACGACCCCGAGAGAGACGAGAGCGAGCATGACCGAGCAGAGCACCGCCCCCCGGGTCGCCGTCGTCACCGGCGCCGCCCGCGGCCTGGGCGCCGCCACCGCCGTGCAACTGGCCGCCGACGGTTACGCCGTGGCCGTCCTCGACCTGGACGAGACCGCCGGGAAGGACACCGTCGACCGGATCACCGCGGCCGGCGGCCGGGCCCTGGCCGTGGGCGCCGACGTCTCGGACGCCGACCAGGTGCAGGCCGCCGTCGACCGGGTGGCGGCCGAACTCGGCGCCCCCGTCGTGCTGGTCAACAACGCGGGCGTGCTCCGCGACAACCTGCTCTTCAAGATGTCCGAGTCCGACTGGGACACGGTCATGAACGTCCATCTGCGCGGGGCCTTCCTGATGACCCGCGCGGTGCAGAAGCACATGGTGGACGCCGGATTCGGCCGCATCGTCAACCTGTCCTCCTCGTCCGCCCAGGGCAACCGCGGCCAGGCCAACTACTCGGCCGCCAAGGCCGGTCTGCAGGGCTTCACCAAGACTTTGGCCATCGAGCTGGGCAAGTTCGGCATCACCGCCAACGCCGTGGCCCCCGGCTTCATCGCCACTGACATGACCGCGGCCACCGCCGCCCGGGTCGGCATGGACTTCGAGGACTTCAAGCGGGCCGCGGCCTCCCAGATCCCGGTCCAGCGGGTCGGTCTGCCCGAGGACGTCGCCCACACCATCTCCTTCCTCGCGAGCGAGGGCGCCGGCTTCGTCTCCGGGCAGGTGATCTACGTCGCGGGCGGCCCCCTCGACTGAGCACGGAACCTACACAGGGTTACCACGGAGTGGGAAGCCGGCCGAGCCGGCCCCCCACTCCGTTTTCTTTACCGGGGCTTTTGCAGAATCATTCGAACACCACACTGGCATTCGATCCGAGAATCGCGGAAATCACTCCCCGGGCGGACCTCTCCACGCCAATTGTCGATTTCCCGGGAAAATGACAATTCCCTCCGGAATAGCCCCGGTCGGATGGGTAAGGTCACCCCCGTGCAAGCCCCGAGTACCCCCGCGCCCTATCCGAACCAGGGGCCGGAGCAGCTCACCACCACTCACCGCGAGCGCCCGAGCCCCGAGCGAGCCCACCGCCGCGAGCCCGGCTGGCCGCCGATGAGCCGACGGCAGGCCGCCCTGCTCGCCGTGACCTGCGTCGCCTACCTGTTGGTCCTGGCCGGTGTCCTGCTCAACACCGCCCTGGTCGACCTCGACTGGTCGGTCCGGCTGTTCCGCCCCTACGAACGCTGGCCCAGCCTGGAGCCACTGCTCGACACCTGGGTGGTCGCCGGGCAGCGCGGCCCCTCCGCCGTCGCCGCCTTCGTCTGGCTCGGCTGGCGCGCGCGCCGGCTGGGGCGGCTGCGCCCGCTGCTGGTGATGGCCGTCGCGCTGCTGCTGCTCAACGTCACGGTCGGCGCGGTCAAGATCGTCACCGGTCGGCTCGGCCCGCACTACGCCCAGTACGTCGGCTCGCCCGAACTGTTCTCCGGCGGCACCATCTTCCCGTCCGGTCACACCGCCAACGCGGTCGTCACCTGGGGTGTGCTCGCCTACCTCGCGGTCCGCTGGCGGCGCACCGGTGCGGTGATCGCCGCCGCCACCGCCTGCTCGATCGGCCTGACCACGCTCTACCTGGGCACCCACTGGGTCACCGACGTGCTGGCCGGCTGGGCCGCCGGACTGCTGGTACTGCTCTCGCTGCCGCTGCTGGAGCCCCTGGTCGTCGCCGCCGAACAGCGGCTGGCCCGGCGAACGGGCCACTGAGCCCGCACCGCGACCACCGGAACCGACCGCAGCCCGCCGGGAGAGCGGGGAGAGCGGGGTCCTACCCCTCCCAGCTGCGCTCGACCACGCCGTCGCGCACCGCGAGGTTGAGCCGGCCCTCGCGGTGGTCCATGGTCATCGTCGCCCCCGGCTCCAGCACCCGGACGGAGGCCCAGCCGTGCCGCCGGGCCAGCTCCCGGGCCCGTTCGATCCGCAACCCCGCGTAGCCCTCGGCGTCCGCCGCCGCGTCCGACCCCGTCATCGCGTCTCCCCCGCTCTCCCCCACGGACGTACGCTGGAATGGTAGCCCCCACCCGCGCGGCCCGGAGGTGAACGGCCATGCGCACCACCACTCCGCGACGGCCCTGGCGAAGCGGCACCGAACCGGCCACCGCCCGCAGCGACCTCAAGCTCCGCTACCTGCTGTCGCTCACCTTCACGCCGCTGTTCGCGCTCGCGACGGCGGGCTTCGCGGTCTGGGCGGCGTTCTCCCCCGCCTACGGCGCCCCCAGCCGGGGGACCCTCACCGGCTTCGCCATCGCCTGCGGTCTGCTCACCCTGTTCGCCGCCGTCGATCTCGTCGTGGTCATCCGGCGCCGCCGGACCGAGCTCTGACGCGGTGTCTCCCACGGAGTGGGAAGTCGGCCCGGCCGACTTCCCACTCCCACAGCACTCCCACACTACTCCCGCACCACTCCTGCACCACTCCCGCACCACTTCCACAGCACTCCCGCAGCGCCCCCACCCGCCCCGGGACACCTGCTCGGACCCGGCTCAGCGACTGCCGACCGCCTGCTTCACCAGCGTCCGCCCGAAGTCCCACATCAGCCCGCTCCCCCGGTGCGCGTCGTCCATGATGTCGGTGAAGGCGTCCACGAACCGGTCGACGTCGCGCTCCGTGATGATCAGCGGCGGGATCAGCTTGATCACCTCCAGGTGGTCACCGGACACCTGGGTCAGGATCCGGTGCCGCTGGAGCAGCGGGACGACCACCATCTGGGCGAACAGCCCCTTGCGCGCAGCCTGCAGGGCCGTCCAGCTGGTGCGCAGCTTGAGCGACTTGGGCCGGCCGAACTCGATGCCGATCATCAGCCCCCGGCCGCGCACCTCGGCGAGCAGCTCGTACCGGTCGACCAGCGCGGCCAGCCGCTCGCGCAACTGGTCGCCGACCTGACGCGCGTTCTCCACCACCTTCTCGTCGCGCATCACCTCCAGGGTCGCCAGTCCGGCCGCCATCGCCTGCGCGTTGGAGCCGAAGCTGGCCGAGTGCACCAGCACCCGGTCCATCGAGGAGTACACCTTGTCGAAGATCCAGCCCTTGCCGAGCGTCGCCCCGACCGGCACGTAGCCGCCGGAGAGCGCTTTGGCCACGCAGACCAGGTCAGGCAGCACGCCCTCCTCGTGCTGGTAGGCGAAGAACTCGCCGGTACGGCCGATCCCGGTCTGCACCTCGTCGCAGATCAGCAGTGCCCTGTGCTCGTGCAGCAGAACCTGAGCGGCGCGCAGCCAGCCGGGCGGCGGCGCCTGGACGCCCTTGCCCTGGATCGGCTCGACGATCAGGGCCGCGACGTCGCCGCGCTTCAACTCCTTGGCCAGCACGCCGAGGTCGCCGAGCGGGATGGCGGTGTCCGGCAGCAGCGGGTCGAAGCCCTTGCGGAAGCCGTTCTCCCCGTTGACGGAGAGCGAGCCGGTGGTCAGCCCGTGGAAGGCGTGGTCGGCGTACAGGACGCGCCTGCGGCCGGTGGCGTACCGGGCGAACTTGAGCGCGGTCTCCACCGCCTCGGTGCCGCTGTTCCCGAAGAACACCCGGTCCAGCCCGGGCGCGTACGAGAGCAGCCGTTCGGCGAGCAGCCCGGGCAGCGGCGAGCAGTCGAAGCGGACCAGGTCGGGCAGGTCGAGGTCCATCACCTGCTGGATCGCCGACCGCACGACCGGGTGGTGGCGGCCCAGCGCGAAGATGCCGAAGCCGGCCAGCATGTCGAGGTACTCGTGGCCCTCGGCGTCGTAGAAGTACGGGCCCTTGGCGCGCTCGTAGTACTTGTCGAAGCCGATGGTGTGCAGCATGCGCGGCAGCTGCGGGTTGAGGTGGCGGCCGTGCAGCTCGTACCGCTCGGCGCCGCGTTCGGCGATCAGCGCGGCGAGGTCGAAGCTGGCGGCGGCGGTGCGGTCGGGGTCAGCCGGCATGGCGCTGGTTCGCTCCTCGGTTCGGTAGCAGGTTCTTGGCGAAGACGGCGGTCTGGGCGGCGACCCCGGTGCCGGTCAGGCCGGTCTCCTCCAGGATCTCCCCGCGAGCGGCGTGGCCGAGGAACTCCTGCGGCAGGCCGAGCACCCGCACCGGCACGTCCACGTCGGCGTCGCGCAGCGCCTGGGCGACGGCGGCGCCGACGCCACCGGTGCGGCCGTTGTCCTCGACGGTGACGACCAGCCGGTGGGCGGCGGCCAGTTCCGGCAGGGCCGGGTCGACCGGCTTGACCCAGCGCGGGTCGACGACGGTCGCGGTGAAGCCCTCCGCGAGCAGCAGCCGGGCGGCGTCCAGGCAGGCGGGGGCGGTGGTGCCGACCGCGACCAGGAGGATCTCCGACGGCCGACCGGTGCGCAGCAGGACGTCCACCCCGCCGATCCGCTCGACGGCCGGCACGGCGGGCCCGATGGTGGCCTTGGGGAAGCGGACCACGGTGGGGGCGTCCGCGACCTCGACGGCCTCGCGCAGCTGGACCCGCAGCTGGTCGGCGTCGCGCGGGGCGGCGAGCCTGAGGCCCGGGACGACCTGGAGGATCGACAGGTCCCACATGCCGTTGTGCGAGGCGCCGTCGCTGCCGGTGACCCCGGAGCGGTCGAGGACGAAGGTGACGCCGAGCCGGTGCAGGGCGACGTCCATCAGGACCTGGTCGAAGGCCCGGTTCAGGAAGGTCGCGTAGACGGCGACGACCGGGTGCAGGCCGCCGGTGGCGAGGCCGGCGGCGCTGGTGACGGCGTGCTGCTCGGCGATGCCGACGTCGAAGGTGCGCTCCGGGTAGGCCTTGGCGAAGCGGGCCAGGCCGACCGGTTGGAGCATCGCCGCGGTGATCGCCACCAGGTCCGGCCGCTCGGCGCCGAGCGTGACCAGCTCGTCGCCGAACACCGAGGTCCAGGAGACCCCGCCGCTGGGCGAGATCGGCAGGCAGGTGTACGGGTCGATCGGGTTGACGGCGTGGAAGCGGTCGGCCTCGTCCTGTTCGGCGGGGCGGTAGCCGCGCCCCTTGACGGTCAGGCAGTGCACGATGACGGGGCCGCCGAAGTTGCGCGCCTGGCGCAGCGCCTGCTCGACGGCGCCGAGGTCGTGGCCGTCGATCGGCCCGAGGTATTTCAGCCCGAGGTCCTCGAACATGCCCTGTGGTGCGAAGGCGTCCTTGAAGCCCTTCTTGGCGCCGTGCAGCGCGTCGAAGATCGGCTGGCCGACCAGCGGGGTGCGTTGCAGCGCGCCCTTGCCGAGGGCGAGGAAGCGCTCGTACCCCTGGGTGGTGCGCAGGGTGGCCAGGTGGTTGGCGAGGCCGCCGATGGTCTTGGCGTAGGAGCGTTCGTTGTCGTTGACGACGATGACCAGCGGCCGGTCGCGGGCCTCGGCGATGTTGTTGAGCGCCTCCCAGGCGAGCCCGCCGGTGAGCGCGCCGTCGCCGATCACCGCGACGGTGTGCCGGTCGTGCTGGCCGAGCAGTTGGGCGGCCTTGGCGAGGCCGTCGGCGTAGGACAGGGCGGTCGAGGCGTGCGAGTTCTCGACCAGGTCGTGTTCGGACTCGCCGCGCGAGGGGTAGCCGGAGAGCCCGCCCTTCATCCGCAGCCGGGAGAAGTCCTGGCGGCCGGTGAGCAGTTTGTGGACGTAGCTCTGGTGGCCGGTGTCGAAGACGATCCGGTCGTACGGGGAGTCGAAGACCCGGTGCAGGGCGATGGTCAGCTCGACCACGCCGAGGTTGGGGCCGAGGTGTCCGCCGGTGCGGGTGACGGCGTCGATCAGGAACGCGCGGATCTCGTCGGCGAGCAGCGGGAGTTCGGCCGCCGGTAGCTTTCGCAGTTCGGCCGGGGACGTGACGCTGGAGAGCAGTGACATGGGTACACCTCACGACTCGGAGTGGTGCGGTGGTGCCGCCGCCCGGCGGGGGCGGGGCCGGCCCGGGCGCGGGGCCCGGGCCGGTCGGTGTGTCCTCAGGAGCGGTGGCGCGGTCGAACGACCGTCTCAGTGGCCGCGGTTGGCGCCGATGGTCTCGGTGATGGCGCGCAGCGACTCCTTGAGCGAGCCCATGGTGGCGAGTACGGCGGTCGGCTCGTAGCCGCAGTGCGCCATGCAGTTGGCGCAGCGCGGGTCCTTGCCGCGGCCGTACTTGTTCCAGTCGGTCTTCTCGACGAGTTCGCGGTAGGTGGGCACGTAGCCGTCGGCCATCAGGTAGCAGGGCCGCTGCCAGCCGAACAGCGAGTAGTTGGGGATGCCCCAGGGGGTGCACTCGAAGTCGGCCTTGCCCTCCAGGAAATCCAGGAAGAGCGGGCTGTGGTTGAGCCGCCAGCGGCTCCGGTTGCCGCCGGAGAAGGCCTTGCGGAAGAGCTCCCGGGTCTGGTCGACGCCGAGGAAGTGCTCCTGGTCGGGGGCTTTCTCGTAGGCGTAGGCCGGGGAGATCATCATCTCGTCGACCTTGAGCTCGTCGTTGAGGAAGTCCAGCACCTCGATGATGGTCTGCGGGGTGTCGGTGTTGAAGAAGGTGCTGTTGGTGGTGACCCGGAAGCCGCGCCGCTTGGCCTCCTTGATCGCCGCCACCGCCTCGTCGAAGGTGCCCTCCTTGGCCACCGACTCGTCGTGCCGCTCGCGCATGCCGTCGATGTGCACGGCGAAGGTGAAGTACGGCGAGGGCTTGAACTTGTCCATCTTCTTGCGCATCAGCAGCGCGTTGGTGCAGAGGAAGACGTACTTGCGGCGCTCGACGAGCTGGCGGACGATCTCGTCGATCTGCGGGTGCATCAGTGGCTCGCCGCCGGCGATCGAGACCATCGGGGCACCCGACTCCAGGACCGCGCCGACCGCCTGGGCCACCGGCATCCGCTGCTTCAGCACGCCCGCCGGGTGCTGGATCTTGCCACAGCCCTCACAGGCGAGGTTGCAGGCGAACAGCGGCTCCAGTTCGACGATCAGCGGGAACTTGTCCCGGCGCTTGAGCAGCTTCTGCTGCATGAGGTAGGTGCCGACCCGCACGGTCTGGCGCAACGGCATGGCCATGGCTAGCTCGCCTCCTGGGGGAGCGTCGAGGATGTGGGGTGGTGCAGGTCTGCGGGGCCGGGCCGGGACTCCTGCCGGTACCAGTCGACCAGGGCGGGGACCGTCGCCCGCAGGGTCCGCCAGGCGCGCACCCCGGCCGGGAGGGTGCCGAGCCGCAGCAGTTCGCGCTGGGGGGTGTCCACGACCACCCGCAGGACGGCGGCGGGCAGCGTCGGCCGCCGTTCCCGCAGCGCGGCCAGCACGGCGGCGGCCTCCATGTCGACGGCGAGCGCGCCCTGCAGGTGCAGGGCCCGCCGTTCCAGGCCGCGGACGACGTGGTCGGCGGTGTGGTGCACCCCGGCGTGCGCGGTCAGGCCGAGCTCCTTGAGGGCCCTGGCGAGTTCCGGGCCGGAGTCGACGGGGTACAGGTGCCCCTCCGCGTCGCGCACGCCGTCGGCGACCACGACGTCGCCCGGCAGCACGCCCGGGCCGACCGCGGCGCCGAAGCCGGCCACCACGACCGCGCCGTAGCCGCCCGGGGCGGAGCCGAGCAGCCGGCGGACGGTCAGCGCGGCGCGCCGCCGGCCCATGCCGGTGCGCACCAGCACCGGCGGCCCGCCGGCCGCGCCGCGCCAGTCGCCGCCGCGCAGCGCCCAGACCTCGGGGCCCAGCGCGCAGAGCACCAGGAGCGGGGCGGTGGTCACCGCGCCGCCCCGATCGCCGGGGTCTCGCCGTTCCTGCGGCCGAGGGCTGGGCTGCCGTGCAGGTAGCGGCCGAGCGCGGTGACCGGGAAGACCAGCCGGTACAGGTGGTAGTTGATGGAGAAGTCCCACGGGAAGCCGGTGCCGGTGAACTGCGGCTCGTCCCAGGTGCCCTCGGGCAGCTGGGTGCGCACCAGCCAGTCCACGCCGCGTTCCACCGCCGGGTTGGCCCGGCCGTCCGGGCCCTCGCCGGCCGCGAGCAGTGCCATCAGCGCCCACGCGGTCTGCGAGGCGGTGGAGTCGCCGCGACCGGCCCAGCGGGCCGGATCCTCGTAGGAGCGCATGTCCTCGCCCCAGCCGCCGTCGGTGTTCTGCCGGTCCTCCAGCCAGCGCACGGCGCGCCGGATCGCCGGGTGCTCGTCCGGGACGCCGGCCGCGACCAGGGCGGGCAGCACCGAGCCGGTGCCGTAGATGTAGTTGGTGCCCCAGCGGCCGAACCAGGAGCCGTCCGCCTCCTGGTTGTGCAGCAGCCACTCGACGCCGCGCCGGGTGCGCCGGTCGCGGGCCCGGCCGGTCTCGGCGAGCATCTCCACCACGTGGGCGGTGACGTCGGCGGACGGCGGGTCGACCACCTCGCCGAAGTCGCAGAACGGCAGCTTGTTGGGCAGCGTGCTGGTGTTGTCGACGTCGAACGCGCCCCAGGCGCCGTTCTTGGACTGCATGCCGAGGTTCCAGAGCACGCCGCGGTCCATCGCCGCGTCGACCTTGGCCGGGTCGGGGTGGTCGACCCGGCCCAGCGCGAGCACCACCTCGGCGGTGTCGTCGATGTCGGGGTAGGTGTCGTTCTCGAACTCGAAGGCCCAGCCGCCGGGGGCCAGCGAGGGCCGCTGGACGGACCAGTCGCCGTCCTTGCGGATCTCCTCGCCGAGCATCCAGTCGACGGCCGAGACCAGCGCCGGGTGGTCGGCCGGCAGCCCGGCGTCGACCAGCGCGATGGTGGCCAGGCAGGTGTCCCAGACCGGGGACTGGCAGGCCTCCAGCCAGCGCCGGCCGTCCTCGGTGTGCACGGTGAAGCGGTCGAAGGAGGAGAGCCCGGCCTGCATCACCGGGTGCTCCAGCTCGTAGCCCTCCAGGTGCAGGGCGATCAGCGAGTAGACGGCGGGCGGCTGGATGCCGCCCCAGCAGCCGTCGGCCTCCTGCCGTTCGACGATCCAGCGGCAGGCCTGGGAGACGGCGAGCCGGCGCAGCGGGCGCACGGCGCGGCGGTGGTAGGCGTGCAGGACCTTGTCGAGGCGCTCGAAGAGGCCGTCCCAGCTGGTGGCGGGGGCGAGCGGCCGGTCGGGGTAGGGGTGGTCCGGGTCGGTGTGCAGCTCGGTGAGCGGGAAGGGCGCCGGACGGACGGGGCGGTGGGCCGAGACGACGGTCAGCGGGACGATGGTCTGGCGGGCCCAGCAGCCGAAGGCGTAGATGTTCAGCGGCAGCCACTTGGGCAGGAAGATGATCTCGGGCGGCATCTCGGGGAGCCGTTCCCAGGGCCACCAGCCGAAGAGCGCGAGCCAGATCCGGGTGAAGACCCGGGCGGCCGCGATGCCCCCGGCGGAGCGGACGTACCGCGCGGCGGCCAGCATGTGCGGGGCGTCGGGGTCGTCGCCGGCGAGCTTGAGGGCGACGTACGCCTCGACGGTGGTGGACAGTTCGGCCGGCCCGCCGTGGAAGGTGGCCCAGGTGCCGTCCTCCCGCTGCTGGGACCGGATCCATTCGGCGGTGGCCTTGGTCTGGTCCTCGGTCCGGATCCCGAGGAACTGCCTGAGCAGTAAGTCCTCGGCGTCCATGGTGACGTTGGTCTCCAGGTCGCCCTTCCACCAGCCCTCGGAGCTCTGCAGCGAGAGCAGGTGGGTGGTGGCTCGGGCCAGGGCCTCCCGCGCGTCGGCCGGTCCGAGGTCCGCCTCACCGGCCGGCCGGAGCTGGTCGGTGTCTTCGGGCTGCCACCGCCCGGCGCCCAGCAGGGTCGGGGGGCGGTCGCCCACCGCGACCGGCTCGGAATCGTACTCAGGGTCGAGCCGGCCGTCCGCGGTTGCTGTCAACGTAACGTCACCTCTCTCGTACCACCACGAATTCGGCGAGTGCGACGAAGTGCTCGCGCACCTCGTCGGACATGGGCACCTCGTCCAAGGCGGCGAGGGCAGTCGTGTGCTGGCGGCGGGCTTCCTCCTGGGTCCAGGCGCGGCCGCCGGCCTCCTCGATCAGCGCGGCCCGGGCGGCGAGCTCGGGCTCGCCCTCCTCGCCGCGGCCCTTCGGGTCGGCCAGCTGCTCGGCGAGCCGGCGCGAGGCCGCGCCGCCCTCGGCCAGGGCGGCGGCGACCGGCAGGGACTTCTTGCGCTGGCGCAGGTCGCCCCAGTGCGGCTTGCCGGTGACTTCGGTGGCGCCCCAGATGCCGAGCAGGTCGTCCACCGCCTGGAAGGCCAGGCCCAGGTGGTGGCCGTAGCGCTGGAGCGGTTCGGAGACCTTGTCGTCGGCCCCGGCCAGGACGGCGCCGATCGCCGAGGCGGCCGCCAGCAGCGCCGCGGTCTTGCCGCCCTCCATCTCCAGGCACTCGGCGACGGTGACGCTGTCGCGCTGTTCGAAGGCCACGTCCATGGCCTGGCCGTCGATCAGTCGGCGGGTCGCCGTGGTGAGCAGCCGGACGGCCCGCGCGGCGTCGGTGGGGCTCGTACCGCCGGTCACCGCGGCGTCGAGCAGCACCTCCGTGCCGAGCGTCGCCAGGGCGTCGCCGACCAGGATCGCCTGGGCCGGACCGAAGACCGTCCAGGCGGTGGCCCGGTGCCGCCGGGTCTCGTCACCGTCCATCAGATCATCATGGAGCAGGGAGAAGTTGTGCACCAGTTCAACGGCGACCCCGCCCGGCACGCCGACCTCGGCGGCGGCGCCGGTGGCCTGGGCGGAGAGCAGGGCCAGGGCGGGGCGCACGGCCTTGCCGCCGTCGCCCTTGGCCGGGGTGCCGTCCCGGTCGATCCAGCCGAAGTGGTACGCGGCGACGGTGTCCATCGGTGCGGCCAAACGGGCGACCGCGGACCGTAGCGGCGGGGTGCAGAGCGTGCGGCTGCGGGCCAGCAGCTCCGGCACCGAGACCGGTTCGGCGTGTGCCGTGCCTCCGACGGCGGTGCCGGTGCGTGACTCCACGTGCGTTCCCTCTCCCTCGTGGTGCCGGACCGCCCGGGGCGGCCGGGTGCTTGCGCTGTCGGTGCGGCTGGTGTCGGTGTGGCCGGTGTCGATGCGGCTCGTGTCGATGCGGCTGGTGTCGGTGTCACCGGTGTCAGTGCCACCGGTGCGACCGGTGCCGGTCCCGCCGGTGCGGCCTACGGTGGACCCGCCGGCTCTGGCGGGGTCCCCGGCGGCGCCCGCCGTCACCGGGGCCACCTCCCGTCGCCCCGGTCCACCGGGAGCCGGGAGCCGGCCCCGGCGAGCGCCGCGTCGGCCGCGGCGTGGCCGCTGCGCACGGCCCCCTCCATGGTCGCTGGCCAGCCGGTGGCCGTCCACGCGCCGGCCAGCAGCAGGCCAGGGACGTCCGTGCGGGCCGACGGCCGCAGCAGCGCGCTGCCGGGCGCCGGGTCGAAGGTGGCGGTGCGCTCACGGGTGACGAAGAAGTCCAGCACCTCGGCCCCGGCCGCGGCCGGGAGCAGCCGGGCCAGCTCCGGCAGGTACCGGCGACGCAGCTCGGCGACCGGCAGGTCGATCTCGTCCTGGACGGCGGACTGCGAGAGCGCCAGGTACTGGGCGCCGGGGTGGGCCCGGCCGAGCCCGGTGCCGGCCAGGCCGGAGTGCGCGGTGCGGTCGAAGACCCACTGCACCGGGGAGCCCAGGGCCGCGAAGAACGGCCGGCGCAGCACCTTGCGGTCGTAGACCACGTGCACGTTGAGGATCGGCGCGGTGCCGAAGTCGGTCAGCCGGTCCTGGCCGGGGACGGCGTTCTGGGGCAGCAGGGCGGCCGCGCTGTCCTGGGCGCCGGCCAGCACGACGGTCTCGGCGGCGAGCGGCTCCGCGCCCTCCAGGTGGACGGCGTGCTGGGGCACGGCCGGCTTGAGGTCCGTGACACGGGCGCGCAGCAGCACCTTCACGCCGGCGCGTTCCAGCTCGGCGAGCGCCCGGTCGTGGTGGATCACGCCGAGCGGGACGGCGGCCATGCCGATGTCGGAGGCGCCCGGGTCGGAGAGCAGGCCGGTCTTGAAGACCATCGCCGCCAGCGCCAGCGACACCTGGTCGGCCCGGGCGTTCAGGGTGGCGACGCCGACCAGGTCCCAGAGCGCGGCGAGGGTGTTCGCGTTCTGCCCGTTGCGGCGCAGCCATTCGCCGAAGGAGATCTCGTCCAGTGCCGGGTCGGCGAGGTCCAGGCCCTGCAGCGCGAGCGCGCCGCGGACCACCCGGGCGCGGTCGGCCGGCGCGAGGTGCGGGTAGCGGGCGAGGCTGCCGGCCAGGTGCAGCGGAACGGGCAGGCCGGCCCGGCGCAGCCGCCCGAGGGTGCGCACCGGGGCCGCGTCCGGCCCGGCGACGGAGAGCACCGGGACGTCCAGCCGGTCCTGCAGGTGGACCAGCCGGGTGGCGCCGAGCCGCTCCAGCAGGCCGCGGTAGGCGGTGCAGCAGCGCAGGTACACGTGCTGGCCGTTGTCGACGGTCAGCTCGCCGCGCTGGAAGGAGAACGCCAGCCCGCCGAGCCGGGGCCGCCCCTCGACCAGGGTGACCCGGTGGCCCGCCTCGGCCAGCCGCAGCGCGGCGGTGATCCCCGCCAGGCCGCCGCCGACCACGACGGCGGCCGGGCGCGCGGCATCGGCTCGCCCGGTCATCGGCCCTCCCCCTCGCAATCGCTGGACCGCCCTGCGGCGGTCGCTCCGGCCGGCACGCTCGTGATCGGCCCGGTCGTGGTCAACACTGCTCTGCCCGCTTGTGATTCCCCGCTGACACAGCGTGACAGAACTGCGGTGAGAATCAAGAACGCCCCCCGGCGAGCCCGGAAAGCGCGACGTACGCCTTCTCCCAGCCCGGCAGCGAGACCCGGCCGCGCAGTACGGACTCGGGGTCGGCGGCGATCCGGCCGAGCAGCCGGTGGTAGATCCCCGCCATCGCGGCGGTGCAGGCCCGGCTGCGGCGGTCGAGCATCGGCAGCAGCCGCAGGCCCTCCTCGAAGGCGGCCTGGGCGCGGGCGGCCTCGAAGGCCACCAGGCCGGTGAAGTCGGCGCCGACCGGCGGCCTGGGCAGCGCGAAGCCCTGCTCGCAGCCGAACCGGGCCAGGTCCTCGGCGGGCAGGTAGGTGCGGCCGTTCAGGGCGTCCTCGCGCAGGTCGCGCAGGATGTTGGTGAGCTGCAGGGCCAGGCCCAGGGTGTCCGCGTAGCCCGCGCCGCGCTCGGGGTCGTCGCAGCCGTACACGCCGAGCGAGAGCCGGCCGACCGAGCCGGCCACGCAGCGGCAGTAGACCTTCAGTTCCTCGTAGGTCTGGTACTCGGCGCCCTTGAGGTCCATCTCGACGCCGTCGATCAGTTCGTCGAAGCCGCCGAGCGGGATCGGGAAGCGCCGGGCCGCGTCGGCCAGGGCGACCTTGATCGGGTCGGTGTCGTCCTCGGCGACCGCCCCGGCGCGGACCTCGTCCACCAGTTCCCGGGTGCGCAGCAGCGCCTCGGCCTTGCGGTCGGACGGGAGGTCCCCGTCGCCGATGTCGTCGACCCGGCGGGCCAGGGCGTACAGGGCCGACATGGCCAGCCGCTTGGGTTCGGGCAGCAGCCTGATGCCGTAGCTGAAGTTGCGTGCCTGAAGTCCGGTGACTGCCTCGCAGTACCGGTACGCCGCCATGACCTGGGCCGACGCCAGTGGTGATGCCGCCACTCGGGCGTTCACCTTCCCTTCGCGAAGATGGCCGCCGCCTTCGCTGCGAGGCGGCGCTTGTCAGGCTTCGCCTGCTGCGCGAGCACGTCGTACCCGGCGTCCTCGATGGCCGCCAGGGCCGCGTACCCGCCGGCGGTGAATCCCGCCAGGAGCAGTCGAAGCCTCCCCCGAACCGTACCTACCAATGGCGCGCCGCGGTCGAGCAGGGTGCGGGCCCGCTGCACCTCGAAGGCGATCAGCTCGCGCACCGCGCCGTCGGCGGAGGGGGCGGCGAGGTCGGCCTCGGTGACGCCGAACCGGGCGAGGTCCTCGGCCGGGAGGTAGATCCGGCCGCGGGTGAGGTCCTCGGCGACGTCCTGCAGGTGTTCGACCACCTGGAGGGCGCTGCAGATCGCGTCGGACAGTTCGATCCGCTCGGGGGTGGCGACGCCGGCGATGGCCAGCACCAGGCGGCCGACCGGGTCGGCGGAGAGGGTGCAGTAGCCGATCAGGTCGTCGTAGCCGGCGTAGCGGGCGGTGGTCTGGTCCACCCGGTTGGCCTCGATCAGGCGGCGGAACGGCTCCGGGGTGAGCCCGTGCCGGTCGACCAGCGGGACGAGGCGGCGCAGCAGCGGGTGGCGGGGGCCGTCGGGGGCTCCCGGGTGGAGCGCCGCCTCGAAGACCCGGTCGAGGTCGTGCTCCAGGCCGTCCAGCAGTGCGAGGCGGAAGGCGACCTCCTGCGGAGTCGGCGGGCCGGACTGGGCCGAAGGGGTGGCGGGGGGCGTGGCCCCGACCCCGAGCAGGGCGGCGGTGGCGGCCGGATCCGCCAGGTCGCCGTCGCCGGCGTCGTCGACCAGCCGGGCGAAGCCGTAGACGGCCATCAGGTCGTCGCGCCAGGCCGCGGGCAGGAAGAACGGGGCGACCGGGAAGTTCTCCGCGCCCGCCTTGTCCAGGGTCTCCCCCGCGGAACGGTTCACCGACGTATCTCTGGGCTGGGCCGAAGCCGACACTGCTGTCACTCCCCCGTTCTACACCGCTGGGTATCACCGGCCCGACTCGGACACGCGTCCGAGCGGGGGCGCCACGTCCGGCACACCGCCCCCGCGCATACAGCCTGACACCACGGGGCGCGCCGGAGAAGAGCGCCCCGCCCGGCGCACGGGGGCGCTCACCCCCGCGGCGGCGGGCCACCCGGGGTAGCGGCGGGGGCGCACGAACAGGGGACCGGCCCCGGAGATCCCCGGAACCGGCCCCCTGGACGGTTTGGTGCCAGCCCTACGGACGCTCGCCGCGCTCGTAACAGCCGACGACCTCCTCGGTCGGGCCGTCCATGATCAGCTCGCCGGCCTCGATCCAGATGGTCCGCTCGCAGACCTCGCGGATCGAGCTGTTGTCGTGGCTGACCAGGAAGACCGTACCGGCGGACTTGCGCAGTTCCTCGATCCGCTTCTTGCTGCGCTGCTGGAACGCCTGGTCGCCGGTGGCCAGCGCCTCGTCGATCAGCAGCACGTCGTGGGTCTTCGCGGCGGCGATGGCGAAGCGCAGGCGGGCGCCCATGCCGGAGGAGTACGTGCGCATCGGCAGCGAGATGAAGTCGCCCTTCTCGTTGATGCCGGAGAAGTCGACGATGTCCTGGTAGCGGCTCCGCACGTCGGCCGGCGCCATGCCCATCGCCAGGCAGCCGAGGATGACGTTGCGCTCACCGGTGAGCTCGTTCATCAGAGCCGCGTTCACGCCCAGCAGCGAGGGCTGGCCGTTGGTGTAGATGCCGCCCTTCTCGGTCGGCAGCAGGCCCGCGATGGCGGCCAGCATGGTCGACTTGCCGGAGCCGTTGGAGCCGATCAGGCCGATCGCCTCGCCCTTGTAGGCGGTGAAGCTGACGCCGCGCACGGCGTGCACCTCGCGCACGCCCGCGGAGCGCTTGCGGCTGATGATGCGGCTCAGCGCCGAGGTGGCGCTGCCCTTGCCGGAGCCGGCGCCGTGCACCCGGTAGACGATGTGCACGTCGTCGACGACGACGGTGGGCTCGCGGGCGACGTCCGCGTCCCGGATGGTGTCCAGCTTGCTCAGTTCGACGTCAGCCACGGCCGTACTCCTCCTCGGCCTTCCAGAAGAAGACGTATCCGATCACGAACATCACGACGGCCCACCCGATGCCGTAGGTCCACTGGTGGAGCGGGAGTTCCTGGTGCTGGGGCTGGTGCTTGTTGTAGATGATCGGCGCGAAGGCGTGCCGGAGCAGGTCCATGTAGACCGAGGCCGGGTTGAGGGCCATCAGCGTCTGGATGTACTTGGGCCACTCGTGGATCTTGTCCTGGATGCTGAACATCACGCCGGACAGGAACATCCAGGCCCGCATCACGAAGGGGATCAGCTGGGAGATGTCACTGGTCTTGGAGCCCAGCCGCGCCATGACCAGGGCGATCCCGGTGTTGAACATCATCTGCAGCACGAGGGCCGGGATGATCAGCAGCCAGGTCCGGCCCGGCTTGATGCCGCTGACCAGCACGGTGCCGACCAGCACCACCATCGAGATCAGCAGCTGCTGGAGCTGGATCACGGTGAACGCGATCGGCAGCGAGGCACGGGGGAAGTGCAGCGCGCGGATCAGGCCGAGGTTGTCGGCGATCGCCCGGGTGCCGGACTGCACCGCGTTCTGGGTGAACTGGAACACGAAGACGCCGATGCAGAGCCAGGCGATGTAGGTGTCCGGCGGGAAGTTGTCCTTGCTCTTCAGGATCACGCCGAAGACCAGGTAGAACACCGCGCAGTTCAGCAGCGGCGTCACGACCTGCCACAGCTGCCCGAGCTTGGCGTCGGTGTACTGGGCCACCAGGCGGGCGGTGGCGAAGGCCCAGATGAAGTGGCGCCGGGCCCAGAGCTGCTTGGTGTACGCAATCAGGCCGGGCCGCCTGCCGCTCACGGCCAGGCCGTACTTGTCCGCAAGCTGCTTGGGGGTCAGGCCCGCGTCCACCCCCCTGGGGGCTGAGAGGCTGACGGGTTCACTCACTGTCGACACATTCGTCCTTCACGCGGGATCGGTCGGGGCGGCCGGTCGACGGGGGTCCGCCGGCCTTGCGCCGATGGGGATCCACTGGATCACGGGGAGAGTCCGGCCGGTGTGTGGTCACCGGCCGCAGCGATTGATCATTCGATCAGATGACCGGTGGCCGGCCCAGCCTGGTCAATCGCCAAACGGTACGCCATCGCATGGGCCGCCGCGGACCGCAGGGTTCGCGCCAGCCCGCCCGGAACCCGCCCCACCAGGCCTTCAGCGCCTCCGAGGAGGGGCGGCGGGCCAGGGTCAGCAGGAACCAGGTTCCCAGATAGAGAGGCACCAACAGGGCCGGAAGGTTCCGCCTGGCGAGCCAAACCCTGTTCCGGGCGATGTTGTGGAAGTAGGTGGCGTGCCGGGCGGGCGAAGTCGTCGGGTGGTGCAGCACCACGTCCGCCCGGTAGTCGATGGCCCAGCCGGCGTCCGCCGCGCGCCACGCGAGGTCGGTCTCCTCGTGGGCGTAGAAGAACTCCGCGGGCAGCTGCCCGGCCTGCTCGAACACCGCGCAGCGCACGGCGCTCGCGCCGCCCAGGAAGGTGGTCACCCGGGACGAGCGCAGCGGGTCGCTGGCGCGCAGCCGGGGGACGTGCCGGCGCTGGGTCACGCCGGTGTCGGGGTCCGCGATCCGGAAGGCCACGATGCCCAGCTCCGGGTCGGCGGTGAAGGCCTCGCGCAGCAGGCGGGCCGAGTCGGTGCGCGGCAGGTGCCCGTCGTCGTCCAGGAAGAGGACGGCGTCCACGTCCCGGCCGTCGCGGCCGAACAGCTCGATGCCGACGTTGCGCCCGCCCGGGATGCCGAGGTTCTCCGGCAGCTCCACGCTGCGCACGCCCTCCGGCAGCGGCGGCAGCTCGGCGCCCTGGCCCACCACGGCCAGCTCGACCGCCGCGCCCTCCTGGGCGCGCACCGAGTCGATCAGGGCGGCCAGTTCCTCGGGGCGGTTGCCCATGGTGATGATGACGGCTCCGAGGCGGAAGGTCTCCGCGCTGGTCGGGGCGCTCATCGCAGCCTGCTGGAGAGGACGATGCTCAGCAGGTGCAGCACGGTCTGCAGCATGGCGATCGCCGCCAGCACCACCACCGCGAGCCGGGTGAAGAACAGCCCGCCGTGGACGGCGTCGGCGATCCCGGCCGCGAGGATCAGCAGCGAGGCCTCGACCGCGCCGACCAGGCGGTGGAACTTCAGGAAGGCGGCCGCCCGGCGGGCCTTCGCCACCGAGGAGGAGCGCGGCACCGAGGCGCTGTCCTCGACCGCCGTCAGGCCGCTGCGGGCCCGGGCCACGTCCACCAGGTCCGTCTCGGACTTGATCAGGATCGCGCCGAGCGCGGCCAGCGTGCCCAGGAACGCCCACTCCCAGTGCGAACCGCCGCCCTCGCGGTGCAGCAGGTCGGTGGCGCGCAGGCCCAGCCCGGTCAGCAGGGCCGCCTCGGACATGTAGTGGCCGACCCGGTCCAGGTAGACACCGGTGAGCGAGGTCTGCCGGCGCCAGCGGGCCACCTCGCCGTCCACGCAGTCCAGCAGCAGGTAGACCTGGATCAGCAGGGCCCCCAGGATCGCGCCCGCGATGCCCGGCACGACCAGTGCGGCACCGGCCAGGACGCCGGTGAACATCATCAGGTACGTCAGGCCGTTCGGCGTGATCGCCGTCACGGTGGAGAGCACCCGGGTGATCCGCAACGAGATCCGCCGCATGTACAGGCGCCCGGCCCAGTGCTCGGCGCTGCGGCGCTGGAGCATGCCCTCCGGGTGGATCACCGCGCGCAGTTCCTCGATCGAGGGCCGGCGGGTCAGGTCCACCGGGGGCCGTTCGGCGCCCGCGGTGGAGGGGTCAGCTGTTGACGGCTTGGACATAGTCGGCGTACGCGTCCCTGATTGCTGAGGGGGAGAGGTCGAGGTGCTCAAGGATGGTGAAGCGCCCCGGGCGGGTGTTCGGAGCGTAGTGCACCGCGTCGGTGAACTCCGCCTCGGTGAAGCCGATCTGAGCCGCGGTCACCGGCAGCCCGTGGCTCGCCAGGCGCTCCACGATCAGACCGGTCAGCTCGCGCTCGCCCCGCAGGAAGCTGGCGAACGCGGCGCCGAGGCCGACCTGTTCGCCGTGCTGGGCGGAACGCTTGGGGTACAGCACGTCCAGGGCATGCGAGATCTCGTGGCAGGCACCCGAGGAAGGCCGGGTGCTGCCCGCGATGTTCATCGCGATGCCGGACAGTACCAGGGCTTCCGCGAGGGCCGTGAGGAGGTCCTGATCCTGAGTGTTACCTGGGTGGCGCAGCAGGTTCTCGCCGGCCGAACGGGCCATCGCCACGGCCAGTCCGTCCACCGGCTCGCCGGTGACCGCGTGCGACAACTCCCAGTCCGCGCAGGCCGAGATGTTGGAGACCACGTCGCCGATGCCGGCCGCCACGAAGCGCGGCGGGGCCTGCCGGATCACGTCCAGGTCGACGATGATGCCGATCGGGCTGGGCACCCCGTAGGAGCCGCGGCCGGCGTCGTTGTCGAGCGTGGAGACCGGCGAACAGATGCCGTCGTGGGCCAGGTTGGTGGCGACCGCGACCAGCGGCAGGCCGACCCGGGCGGCGGCGTACTTGGCGGCGTCGATGATCTTGCCGCCGCCGAGGCCGACCATCGCGTCGTAGTGCCCGCCGCGCATCGACTCGGCCAGGCGCACCGCGCTGTCCAGGCTGCCGTCGTCCACGTTGTACCAGTCGGCGCCGGGCAGGGCCGGCTCCAGGCGCCGGCGCATCGCCGCACCCGAGCCGTTGCTGATCGCCACCGCGATCCGGCCCGAGGCGGACAGCCGCTGGTCCGCGAGGATGCCGCCGAGCGCGTCCAGCGCGCCCGGGCGGACCTCGACGAACAGCGGCGACGGGACCAGCCGGGTCAGTACTGGCACGCGATCTCCCGCGCCTTCGCCAGGTCGTCGTGGTTGTCGACCTCGACCCAGGAGACCTCGCCGATCGGCTGCACGTCGATCCGCAGGCCGCGGTTGACCATCTCCTGGTAGCCGTCCTCGTAGTACAGCTGCGGGTCGCGCTCGTAGGTGGCGCGCAGCGCGTCGGTCAGGTCGACGGCGGCGGCGGGGTTGATCACGGTGACGCCGATGTACTCGCCGGTGGCCTCGATCGGATCCATCAGCTTGGTGATGCGGCGCATGCCGGCGGCCGGGTCGACGACGACCTTCATCTCCTCGTCGGCGAGCTTCTTCACCGTGTCGAGGGCCAGCAGGATGCCGGGGGCGGTACCGGCCTCGACGAGGCGCTGGTTGCCCTCCAGCATGGTGCGCTGCACGGACGCCGGGTGCACGGTGTCGCCGTTGGCCAGCAGCAGGCCCTCGGCGAAGAGCTCGCGGGCGCACCAGAGCGAGTAGGCGTTGTTCCACTCCTCGGCCTTGTCGTTCTCGACCAGGTGGAGCTTGACGCCGTACTTGCTCTCCAGGGCGTCCTTGCGGTCGTACACCGCCTCCTTGCGGTAGCCGACGACGATCGCCGCCTCGCGGATCCCGACCTCGGCGAAGTTGCCGAGGGTGAGGTCCAGCACGGTCCGCTCCCCGTCGACCGGCACCAGCGCCTTGGGCAGGGTGTCGGTGTACGGGCGCAGCCGGCGGCCGGCGCCGGCTGCCAGAACGAGGCCGATCATGCGAGGTCTCCTGATCCGTCGTGCGGTGCGCGGGGCGGTGCGCGGGGGTGCCGGGGCACCGGCTTTCCGTCCGGCCGGGCCGCGAATCGGCGCGCCGGTGCCACCGCGAGTGCGGGCACCGTGCCGTAAGCGATGGTAGGCGACCCGGGCGACCGGCCCGAACGCGGCCGGGGGCTGCGAGGTGACGGGAGGGTGGCGAAGCGGCGATCGAACGTGGGGCACGGCAGTGATCGAACGCGGGACGAGGCGGTGATCGAACGCGATTCGCATGGGTGCCGAACAATTCTGCTATTCCGATGACCCTTCCGGGAACGTCTCGGACCCATCTGTGCCCGGAATCGACCCGCGGACGGTCATGATCCGCCCGGTTGTGCGTGGGACCCGTACCCACCGCCACCCATACGGCAGACTGGAGCCCGACGCCGGCGCCGGTGCCCCCGCTGCGTCCGCTGCACCCGGTGTACCGGACGTACCCGATGCTTCCGTTGCTCCCTCTCCCGAAAGAGGCCCCATGCCCCAGAGCCTGCCGACCAACCCGACACACTTCGACTCCGAGATCGACACCGGTCTCGACGTCGAGACGGACGTGACGGTCGACCCGGGGGCCTCGACCGGGGCCGCCGACGCCGGCCCCGAGATCCTGCTGGAGCTGGTCGACGACGAGGGCGTCACCACCGGCACCGCCGAGAAGCTCTGGGCACACCAGCAGCCCGGCCGGCTGCACCGCGCGTTCTCGGTCTTCCTCTTCGACCGCCAGGGGCGGCTGCTGCTCCAGCGGCGGGCGCTCGGCAAGTACCACTCCCCCGGCGTCTGGTCGAACACCTGCTGCGGCCACCCGTACCCGGACGAACCGCCGTTCGTCGCCGCCGCCCGCCGCACCGCCGAGGAACTCGGCATCGCGCCGGCGCTGCTCTGCGAGGCGGGCACCGTCCGCTACGACCTGCCGGACGAGGCCTCCGGGCTGATCGAGCGGGAATGGAACCACCTGTTCGTCGGGCTGGTGACCGCGCCCGTCGAGCCCAACCCCGACGAGGTGGACGACTACGCCTTCGTGACCGCGCAGGAACTGCGGGAACTGCGCGCCGAGCGACCGTTCTCGGTCTGGTTCGAGACGGTCTTCGAGGCGGCGCTGCCGGGGATCCGGGAGATCGCCGGGCGGGACTGGTAGCGGGGCCGGTAGGCGGGCCCGGGGCGGGTCGGGGTGCGCGGCGGATCGGGGTGCGCGGCGGGTCGGCCCACGGCGCTCAGTCGTCGGTCTCCGGGGGGACGGGCAGTGAGGCCCAGATGACCTTGCCGCCCTCCCCCGTCCGCTCCACGTCGCACACCCCGCCGGCCTGCAACGTCACGCTCTTCACCAGCAGCAGGCCTCGGCCGCCGGTCCGCCCGGTGTCGCTCTCCAACGCCTTCGGCCGGTACGGGTCGCCGTCCTCGACCGACACCCGGACCCAGCCCCGGCGGACCGCCAGCTCGGTCGTCACCTCCGGCGACAGCTCCGCCGCGTGCGTCACCGCGTTGCTCACCAGCTCCGAGACGATCAGCAGCACGTCGTCCACCAGCTCCTGGTAGCGCACCCCGGCCATCCCCTGGGCCAGCAGGCGGTCACGGACCGCGTGCCGGGTCCGCGGCACCGAGGCCTCCTCGGCCGGCACCGGGAAGCGCCACACGCCCTCGACCGGTCCGGCGAGCGCGCGCGCCGGACCGGCGGGCATACGTTCCGGCCCGCCGCGTCTTGGCTCGGCCTTCGCCGCCCCGCTGATCTGCTCCACGTCCAGCCGCCCTTCGTCCGCGACCCGGGAGTGTCCGCGACCCGGGGATCAGGCGTTCCGCTCATGGCGCCCTCGGTCCACAGAGGCTAGGAGAGGCACCGGTGGGACCGTGGCACCGTCGACAACTTGCCCGTGTCGGACCGCTTCCGGCCGGAACGGACCACGGCCGCCGCCGGGGTCGACCGTTTCCTTCGCGCTCGCCACCGCTTCGGCCGGGGTTCGCGCACCGTGGCGACCCATCCCAGCCAGCCCGACCACCCCGGCCGACCCGGACGTCCCCCCACCCGGGGAAACGCAGGTGAGAAGCACTCCAGAACCCTGGTAATGTTCTCTCTGTCGCCGAGGGGGCGAGAAAAACCCCGAAGCACACACCCTGTCCGGGTGGCGGAATGGCAGACGCGCTAGCTTGAGGTGCTAGTGCCCTTTATCGGGCGTGGGGGTTCAAGTCCCCCCTCGGACACAACCGAATTCCCCGTGGGATCCGAAAGGAACCTGCGGGGAATTTCTTTTTTTCCGGCGCGCCGCCGCTATCCGCGGGTTCTCTCGGGTTCCCTGTACGGGCCGGGTTGCCGCTGCGGCGCTCGCCACCCCTGTGACCCATGCGACTTTTGCGGCTGCCGCGGCCCGAAAACCGGACACGAGATGGCAACGATCGGACAGTTTGAGCTTCCCCTGAGGTATTCGCCCGTTTTGGCCCCATAGGCTATCTCCGTTTGTCCGGAAACCAGCACAAAAACCACGACACCACCCGATGAAACCCCGAGCGAGAGGACCGATACGTTGAGTGAGCCCGAGTCTCCGACGGCATCGCATCAGAACTACCGGCGATCGCTCGGCACCATCAGCCTGACCGCCGTCGGGCTCGGATCAATCATCGGATCCGGGTGGCTGTTCGGCGCCGAGCGCGCCGCCCGGCTGGCCGGCCCCGCGTCGATCCTGGCCTGGGTGATCGGGGCCGCGGTGGCGCTGACCATCGCGCTCACCTACAGCGAGCTGGGGTCGATGTTCCCCAAGGCCGGCGGCATGGTCCGGTACGGCCAGTACTCGCACGGCTCGCTCGCCGGCTACCTCGCCGCCTGGGCCAACTGGATCGCCATCGTCTCGGTCATCCCCGGCGAGGCCACCGCCTCCGTCCAGTACATGAGCTCCTGGCACTTCGGCTGGGCACAGGGGCTGTACAACGGCAAGGAACTCACCCTGAGCGGGGTGGCGCTGGCCAGCGTGCTGCTGGTCGGCTACTTCGTCCTCAACTGGTTCGCCATCACGATGTTCGCCAAGACCAACACGGCGATCACCGTCTTCAAGGTCATCGTCCCGACCCTGACCGCCGGCGCGCTGCTGTTCGCCCACTTCGACACCGCCCACTTCACCGACCACGGCGGCTTCGCGCCGAACGGCTGGAGCGCCGTGTTCACCGCCGTCGCGGTGTCGGGCATCGTCTGGGCCTTCAACGGCTTCCAGTCCCCGCTCAACCTGGCCGGCGAGGCCCGCAACCCCGGCAAGTCGCTGCCCAAGGCCGTCATCGGCTCGATCCTGATCGCCCTGGTGATCTACGTCGCGCTGCAGATCGCCTTCATCGGCGCCATCCCGGCCGCCGACCTGTCGAACGGCTGGAGCAACCTCGCCTACACCTCGCCGCTCGCCGACCTCGCGATGGTCTGGGGCCTCAACTGGCTCGCCCTGCTGCTGTACGCGGACGCCTTCGTCTCCCCCAGTGGCACCGGCATGATCTACGCCGCCACCACCTCGCGGATGATCCACGGCGTGCAGGAGAACGGCCACCTGCCGAAGATCTTCGGCAAGGTCGATGCCAAGACCGGCATCCCGCGCCCGGCCCTGGTGCTCAACCTGGTGGTCGCCTTCCTGTTCCTCGCGGTCTTCCGCGGCTGGGGCTCGCTGGCCGAGATCGTCTCGGTCGCCACCGTGATCTCGTACGTCACCGGCCCGGTCGCCGTGATGGCGCTGCGCCGCCTCGCGCCCGACCTGCCCCGGCCGGTCCGGCTGCGGGCCATGCCGGTCATCGCACCCGTGGCGATGGTGTTCGGCTCGCTGGTCCTGTACTGGGCCCGCTGGCCGCTCACCGGCAAGGTCATCCTGCTGATGGCCGCCGGCCTGCCGATCTGGGCCTGGTACGAGCTGCGCAAGCCGTGGGCCGAGCTGCGGCCGCACGTGAAGGCGGGCGCGTGGATGGTCGCCTACCTGTTCGTGATGGCCGGCGTCTCCTGGGCCGGTAGCACCGACTTCGGCGGCCAGGGCTACCTGCCCGAGGGCTGGGACCTGCTGGTCGTCGCGGCCATCGCCCTGGCCTTCTACCGCTGGGGCGTCGCCAGCGCCTGGTCCAACCCGTCCCTGGCCGCCGTCCGACGCGAGCTGGCCGAGGAGGCCGCAGCCGCCGAGGGCTCTGCGGGCTCCGGTCAGGAGCCGCGGGAGGCCTCGCGGGCCTGAGGGGCGTGCAACGGTGAAGGGCCGGTCGAGTTCATCGACCGGCCCTTCCGCGTTGGTTCGGGGGGTGGGGTGCTGGAGTTCCGGGGTGCCAGGGGTTCCGGGTGACAGCCGACGGCCGACAGATGTCAGCGAACAGATAACAGATTTCAGATTCTGTTATCTGTTCGCTGACATCTGTCCATCGGGCCCGCCGGCCGTCGGCGGTCGGCCATCAGCCCCGGCGGGCGCGGCGGATGACGGCGGTGACGACCGGGGGGAGCAGGTCGCGGGCGGCGCGCTTGGCGACGTTGGCCGGGCGGCGCAGTTCGGCGGCGCGGGCGCGGCGGGCGGCGAGGTCGCGGGCGGCATCCTCCTGGAGCGCCCGACGGGACTGCACGGCCTCGCTCCGGGCGGCCTCGGCGGCCAGCCGCTGGTGGTGGCGGGAGGGGCGGAACTCGCCGATCCCGTCCGAGCTGCCCGTCATCCGGAGCACCTGCTGCCCGTTCAGGGTCTCGGCGCTGAGGTAACAGCCCGCGGCGAGGTCCACCCTGTCGAGCAGGTCGCGCTGGAACGGCTCCGGGTCGCCCCAGGTGCCGTAGAACTTGCACTCGGTCAGCATGATCGGCTTGAGCCCGTGGTTGAAGACCGCGCCCCAGGTCGCGGCGGCCACGCCCGGGGTGTGCTGGGAGCGGTAGTCGTCCAGGACCACGACGCCCTGGTCCTGGAGCGCGACCCGGGCCACCTGGAGGTCGCCCACGACGTGCTCGTACAGGTGCGAGGCGTCGATGTGGATGAAGCGGAACGTGCCCGCCGCGATCCGCCCGCCGGCCAGGATGGAGGTCGGGGCCTGGATTATCTCCGGCAGTTCCTCGTGGAAGGCGAGGTAGTTGGCCTCGAAGGCCGAGCGGGTCAGCGACTTCCGGTAGGAGGTGTCCATCTCGGCCGCGTTCTCGTCGTCCGGCGCGTCCGAGTCGAAGAGGTCACAGACGGTGAAGGTCTCGCCGGGCTGGAGGTGCTCGCCGATCACGATCGCGCTGCGGCCCAGGTACGCGCCCATCTCCAGCAGGTCCCCGGTGATCCCGGCCTTCTCCTGCTGCCCCATGAACCAGTCGAACGAGTGCCGGTCGTGGTCCCAGAACCAGCCCGGGACGTCTTCCAGCAGAGCCGGTTCGGCAGGCCGCTGCGACTCGTCCTTCAACGCGGCATCGGTCACGGGATGCTCCTTAGGCGGTACGGATGACCTGCGGATTTGAGCCAGACCTCAGCCCGGTGGCAGCCCCCGCCCGACCGTGGGACACGCTGGCCCCGGACCATGCGCACCACTACGAACCACTGGCAACAGTAGTGCCTCGCAGCTGAGTTCGCTGCAATCTACAGCGGTGCCCACAGGCGTGAGGAGCTTTTCGCGCAATGATTTTCGCGGACCGTCGTTTCGCTGCCGGAGAGTGGACACGGCGCCTTCGGGACGGTTCGTCCAGTGTCCCGCACCGGCGCCGCCGAGTCACCGTCCCCGGGGATGATCTTCGTCGCTTTCTTCCCGCCTACCGTGAATGGCAGGCGGCCCGAGGAGCGGGCCCGGGCGCGAGGAGCGAAGAGATGACGACAGCGGAGCGGCACCCGCAGAACGGCCGACTGCCCTCCCTGGCCGAGGAGTTGATCGCGATGATGGCTGAGGACGGCGCCGGCGCCCGACTGGCGAACAGCCCGGACCTGGCCGAACAGGCCTGCTGGCGGCGGCTCACGGCCCGACACGGGGACCGGCTCGCCGCGATCATGGCGGACCACGGCTGGCCGACCGAGCAGGCCGTGGGCCCGGAGGCCGCCCGGGCGGCGTGGCTGGTCGCGCAGCACGCCGATCGCCAACTGGACGTCCAGCGGCGGGCGGTGGAGCTGATGGCGGAGGCGGTGGCGGGCGGCGCCGCGAGCGCCCGGGACTTCGCGTTCCTCCAGGACCGCCTCGCCGTCAACGAGGGCCGCGAGCAGCGCTACGGCACGCAGATCGGCGCGGTGGCGGACGGCCACCCGGTGCCCTGGCCGTGCGAGGACCCGGAGCGGTTGGACGAGCGGCGCGCGGGCGTGGGGATCGAGCCGTTCGACGAGTACACCGCGCGGTTCGCCCCGAGGTAACCCGCCGGTCCACCGGGCCGGATTGGCTCTTGCGCGCGGCCACCCGGGCCGCCTTGACTGGCCCTTTGACTAGCACTGTCAGTCAAGCGGCCGATCGGATGAGAGGACACTCGGTGCAGCAGTACGCGGAGTACGGCGACCAGTACATCGACGGCGCCTGGCGGCCCTCCCGGGACGACGCCGGGTCGATCGCGGTGCTGAACCCGGCGACGGAGCAGGTGCTCGCCACCGTGCCCGCCGGCGGGCCGGCCGACGTCGACGCCGCGGTCGCCGCGGCCCGCCGGGCAGCCCGCGGCTGGGCGACGACCACCCGCGAGGACCGGCTCGCCCTGCTGACCCGGCTGCGGGACGGGATCGCCGCCGCCCAGGAGGAGATCACCGCCACCGTGGTCGCCGAACTCGGCGCCCCGGTCGGCTTCACCGCCGCCGTGCACGCCGGCCTACCGCTGACCGTGGCGACCTCCTACCTGACGCTGCTCGCCGAGCACCCCTTCGAGGAGCGGATCGGCAACTCGGTGGTGCTCGCCGAGCCCGCCGGGGTGGTCGCGGCGATCACGCCGTGGAACTACCCGCTGCACCAGGTCGTCGCCAAAGTCGTCCCGGCCCTGGCGGCCGGCTGCCCGGTGGTCCTCAAGCCCGCCGAGGACACCCCGCTGGTGGCCCGGCTGTTCGCCCGGCTGGTGCACGAGGCGGGCCTCCCAGCGGGCACGTTCAACCTGGTGACCGGCACGGGCGCGGTGGCGGGCGCGGCGCTCGCCGCCCATCCGGGCGTGGACGTGGTCTCGTTCACCGGATCCACCGCCGTCGGCCGGCAGGTCGCCGAGACGGCCGGCCGGGGCCTGAAGCGGGTCGCCCTGGAGCTCGGCGGCAAGTCCGCCAACGTGGTGCTGCCCGGCGCGGACCTGACCCGGGCGGTCAACGTCAACATCGCCAACGTCTTCGCCAACTCGGGCCAGACGTGCAGCGCGTGGACCCGCCTGCTGGTGCACCAGGACCAGTACGAGGAGGCCGTCGCGACGGCCGCGAAGGCCGCCGCCAAGTACGCCCCGGGCGATCCGGCCGACCCGCAGACCCGGATCGGCCCGCTGGTCAACGCCAAGCAGCTGGCCCGGGTGCGCAGTTACGTCGAGAGCGCGCTCGTCGAGGGCGCCCGGCTGGTCGTCGGCGGCGCGGAGCCCGTTCCGGGCCTGCCCACCGGCTTCTACGTCCATCCGACCGTCCTCGCCGACGTCACGGGGGACATGGCGATCGCCCGGGAGGAGGTGTTCGGCCCCGTCCTGGTGATCCTCCCCTACCGGGACGAGGACCACGCCGCCGAACTCGCCAACGACACCGAGTACGGCCTGGCCGGCGGCGTCTGGGCCGCGGACACCGACACCGCCGCCACCTTCGCCCGCCGCCTCGACACCGGCCAGGTCGACCTCAACGGCGGCCGCTTCAACCCGCTCGCCCCGTTCGGCGGCTACAAGAACTCCGGCCTCGGCCGCGAACTGGGCCGCCACGGCCTGGAGGAGTTCCTCCAGTACAAGTCGCTGCAGTACTGACCTCGGGACCGAGCGGGGTACCGGCCGCGGCATCGGCTCCGGGCCCGCCGCAAGTGGGGCGGGCCCGGGGGTTCGGGCATCGAGGCCGGTCGGGCGGGGCCGGTCAGGTGAGGTCGACGCCCGGGTAGAGGGGGAAGGGGGCGAGGAGGTCGGCGGCGCGCTTGGCGACGCCGTCGCGCACGGCGCCGTCGAGGCGGTACTGGGCCTTGGAGGGGGCGCCGCCCGCGGTGGTGGTCGGGGTGGTGGCGCGCAGGACGGTGTCGATCAGGGCGGCGATCTCGTCCATCTCGGCGGTGCCGAGGCCGCGGGTGGTGAGGGCCGGGGTGCCGAGCCGCACGCCCGAGGTGTACCAGGCGCCGTTCGGGTCCTGCGGCACGGAGTTGCGGTTGGTGACGACGCCCGAGTCGAGCAGCGCCGCCTCGGCCTGACGCCCCGTCAGGCCGTAGCCGGAGACGTCGGCGAGGACGAGGTGGTTGTCGGTGCCGCCGGTGACCAGCCGACCGCCGCGGCGCAGCAGGCCCTCGGCGAGCGCCCGGGCGTTGTCGACGACGGCGCGGGCGTAGGTCCGGAACTCGGGCCGGCGGGCCTCGGCGAAGGCGACCGCCTTGGCGGCCATGACGTGCGAGAGCGGTCCGCCGAGCACCAACGGGCAGCCGCGGTCGACGTGTTCGGCCAGTTCGGCGTCGCACAGCACCATGCCGCCGCGCGGGCCGCGCAGCGACTTGTGGGTGGTCGTGGTGACGATCTGGGCGTGCTGGACGGGGTCGTGGTCGCCGGTCAGCACCTTGCCCGCGACCAGGCCGGCGAAGTGCGCCATGTCGACCATGAGGGTCGCGCCGACTTCGTCCGCGATCTCCCGCATCCGCCGGAAGTCGACCAGCCGCGGGTAGGCGGAGTAGCCGGCGACCAGGATCAGCGGGCGGAACTCCCGGGCGGTCTCGCGCAGCGCGTCGTAGTCGATCAGGCCGGTGACCGGGTCGGTGCCGTAGCTGCGCTGGTCGAACATCTTGCCCGAGATGTTCGGCCGGAAGCCGTGGGTGAGGTGGCCCCCGGTGTCCAGGGACATGCCGAGCATCCGCTGGTTGCCGAGCGCCTGGCGCAACTCCGCCCAGTCCTGCTCGGTGAGGTCGTTGACGCCCCGGACCTCGGCCCGCTCCAGCGCCGGGCTCTCCACCCGCTGGGAGAGGACGGCCCAGAAGGCGGTGAGGTTGGCGTCGATGCCGGAGTGCGGCTGGACGTAGGCGTGGTCGGCGCCGAACAGGGCGCGGGCGTGCTCGGCGGCGATGGTCTCGACGGTGTCGACGTTGCGGCAGCCCGCGTAGAAGCGCCGGCCCGCGGTGCCCTCGGCGTACTTGTCGCTGAGCCAGTTGCCCATGGCGAGCAGGACGGCCGGGGAGGCGTAGTTCTCGCTGGCGATCAGCTTGAGCGAGGCGCGCTGGTCCTCCAGCTCCTGGCCGATGGCGGCGGCGATCCGCGGCTCCACGCCGGCGACCACGTCGAGGGCGCTGCGGAAGGCGGTGTCGGCGGCCGGGCCGGCGACGGTGTGCGGGGCCTGGGCGGCCTCAGGCGCGTGCGGGGCAGGGGTGTGCGGGGTGGCCAAGGCGGTCTCCTCGTGGTGCACGGACGAGTACGGACGGCCCAGGCGCTCGGCAACTGTCGTGCGGGTGCACGGAGCCGCTTCCCGATGGTCGGTTCCATCCGTGCGCGCCAGTCGCGGCTCCCGGGGATCGTACCAATGCCCGGGGGAATGTGGCGGAGATCTCAGGATTCGGGACGCCATGCCCGTTTCACCCCTCGATGTCCGTTCTTCTGCAACACCGGCATTGCGGCGCAATGACGCCGAATGAAGCCGCAATACGCGCCGAAACAATGCCCGGGAAAACCGCCTGAGGTGATTTGCGGACCTCCCCGCGCATCCGGTCTGATGGCGCTCGAACGGCCGACGGGAAACCCCCGGAGGCCGGTTCGGAAATGCACACCAGCGCACCCTCACCCACAGGGCGGCGGAGAATTCGGGGAGTACGCCTCTCATGGCCGTGGTCGAGACAGCAGCGGGCTCCGTCCCCGCACCCGCCGCGCCGAGGCTGCTCGGCCGCCTCCTGCGCGACCGGGTCGGCGCCGCCGCCCTCGCCGTCGTCCTGCTCTTCCTGCTGCTCGCCCTCGCCGCCCCGCTGATCGCCGCCCTGTACGGGAAGAACCCGGTCGAGCACTACGGCCAGAACTCCCCCGGCCTGCTCAGCGACGGCGGCCTGCCCGTCCTGCCGAACGGCGGCATCTCGGGCGACTTCTGGTTCGGCCTGGAGCCGGGGCTCGGCCGGGACGTCCTGACCCAGTTGCTCTACGGCATCCGCACCTCGCTGCTGATCGCCTTCGCCTCCGCCGCCGTGACCACCACGCTCGGCGTGCTGGCCGGGGTCGCGGTCGGCTACCTCGGCGGGATCACCGACCGGCTGTTCGGCTTCCTGGCCAACGTGCTGCTGGCTTTCCCGACTCTGCTCCTGCTCCTCGCGCTGAGCCCCGTCATCCAGTCCCGGCTGGTCGATCCGGGCACCGCGGAACCGGAGTGGATGCAGTTCCTGGTGCTGATCCTGGTCTTCTCCGCGTTCGGCTGGATTCCGCTCGCGCTTTCCCTGCGGGCCACCGTGCGGTCGCTCCGGGAAAGGGATTTCGTGCAGTCCGCGCGGGCCCAGGGTGCCAGCCGGTTTCATGTCGTCGTCCACGAACTGCTGCCGAACGTGCGCTCGCAGCTGCTGGTGCACGCCACCATGGCGGTGCCGACCTTCGTCGCCTCCGAGGCGGTGCTGTCCTTCCTCGGCGTCGGCATCACGGAGCCGATCCCGGACTGGGGCCGGATGATCTCCCGCGGTTCGGAGGTCTTCCAGGCCGACCCGACCTACATGGTCTTCCCCGGCGTGGCACTGCTGCTCTTCGTGCTCGCCTTCAACCTGCTCGGCGACGCCGTCCGGGACGCGCTGGACCCGCGCGCCGCCCGCTGAGCCCCGCCGCCCTCCGTCCATCACCCCGAGCCCACCCCGACCCGCCCCGCCTCCCGGGGCAAGGAGAGATTCGCCATGCGCTGGACCAGACCGTCCCTCGCCGTCATCGCCACCGCCCTGCTGGCAACCGCCTGCTCGGCCGGCGCGGGCACCGGCCAGGCCCCCGCCGGGGCGGCCGCCAAGGAGACGTCCCCGCTGACCGCCGCGCTCGGCGGCGAGAAGGAGAGCGCCGGCCCGGCCCCCGCCGTTCCCGGCGCCCGCGCGGGCGGCACGGTGAACGTGTACAACAGCGTCGAGTTCCGCCACCTCGACCCGCAGAAGGTCTACGCGGGTGCGACGTACAACGCCTCGCTGCTCTGGGGTCGCCAGCTGACGCAGTATCAGGTCGTCGACGGGAAGGCCAAGTTGGTCGGCGACCTGGCGACCGACACCGGCACCTCGGGGGACGGCGGGCGCACCTGGACGTACAAGCTCAAGGACGGCGTGGCCTGGGAGGACGGCAAGCCGATCACCGCCCAGGACGTCAAGTACGGCATCGAGCGCAGCTTCGGCAAGGGCTACGAGGTCGGCCCGCCGTACTGGCCGCAGTGGCTCACCGGCGAGGCCAGCTACGAGGCGGCGCGCACCAAGTACGCCGGCCCGCAGGACGGCGACCTGGCCGCGATCGAGACGCCCGACGAGCACACCATCGTCTTCCACTTCCCGCAGCCGCAGGCCGACGTCCCGTACATGGCCGCGCAGTCCTCGTCCTCGCCGGTGCGCCGGGACAAGGACACCGGGACGGACTACGACCGGCAGCCGTTCGCCACCGGCCCCTACCGGATCGTCGAGCACGTCCAGAACACCCGCATGGTGCTGGAGCGCAACCCGAACTGGAAGGCCGACACCGACCCGATCCGCAACCAGTACCCGGACAAGTTCGTCTTCACGTACGGCAAGGAGGCGCTCAACATCAACCAGGAGATCCTGTCCGGGCGCGACGGCGGCGCCAACGCCACCACCGCCTCCGACGTACTCTCCCCCGAGCTGTACCAGAGCGCCGACACCGATCCGAAGGCCAAGGACCTGGTCGTCTCCGGCCGCCAGGGCGCCTTCGTCACCCAGCTGGTGATCAACAACGAACGGGTGCCGGACGTCGAGGTCCGCAAGGCCCTGCACCTCGGCTACCCCCGCCAGCAGGCCCGCCAGGTCCAGGGCGGCTCCCGGATCGGCGAACTCGCCACCACCCTCAGCTCGCCCGCGCTGATCGACTGGGAGAAGTACGACCTCCACCCGGTCAAGCCCGAGGGCGACCCGGAGGCCGCCAAGGCCGCGCTCGCCAAGGCCAAGCAGCCGCCGGCGAGCCTGACCTACGGGTACAAGAACACCCCGGACGGGCAGCGCATCGCGCAGGTGCTGGTGGACGGCTTCGCCAAGTCGGGCATCACCATCGTGCCCAAGCCGGTCGACCCCAAGGCGTTCCTGGACGAGGTGCACCGCGCCGACTCCCCGTACGACCTGTTCGAGGAGACCTCGTCCGTCGACTGGCCGACCCCGTCCACGCTGATCCCGTTCTCCTTCGACGGCCGCGCCGGGAGCGACCTCAACTCCGCGCGCTACCGCAACCCTGCGGTGGACAAGGAGATCGACCGGATCAACCAGATCGGCGAGCCGCGCGCCAAGGCCAAGGAGCTGTACGCGCTGGAGAAGACCGTGATGCAGGACGTCCCGGTGCTGCCGTTCGTCTACGCGAACGTCAACCAGCTGCGCGGCTCCAACGTCGGCGGGGCGTTCATCCACCCCATCTACGGCACGGTCAGCCTGGCGTGGCTGTACCTGAAGTCCTGACCGCCGTACCCGCCCCCGCGCCGGTCGGTGCGGGGGCGGGCCCCTGAACGCCCGCACTCCCCCTCCCGGGCACTCCCCGTCCCGCGCACTCCCCCCGTCCCGTCGACCCCGGACCGGCCATGCTCTCCTTCGCCCTGCGGCGGACCCTCCAGGCCCTCGCCGTCCTGGTCGCGGTCTCCGCCGCCGCCTTCGCCCTCTTCTACGCCGCGCCCGCCGACCCGGCCCGCGCCGCCTGCGGCCCCCGCTGCGACAGCGGCCAGGTCGCGGCGGTACGCCAGAGCATGGGCCTGGACCAGCCGCTGCTCACCCAGTACACCGACTACCTCACCGGGGTCGTCGCCGGGCGCGACATCGGCGACGTGGACGGCTCGGTCATCCACTGCGACGCGCCCTGCCTCGGCTACTCCTACCGGCTGCACCAGCCCGTCACCGAGGCCCTGCTCGACCACCTGCCGGTCACCTTCTCGCTCACCGCCGGCGCCCTCGCCGTCCTGCTGGTGCTCGGCCTCGGCACCGGATTCGTCTCCGCGCTGCGGCACGGCGGCCGCACCGACCGGCTGCTCTCCGGCTTCACCCTCGTCGGCGCCAGCGTGCAGATCTACTTCCTCGGATACGTCGCACAGTGGGCGCTGGTCTACTCCACCGGCCTGCTGCCGCTGCCCTCCTACACCCCGCCGACCGAGAACCTTGCGGCCTGGGCGGGCGGGCTGCTGCTCCCCTGGCTCGTCCTCGGCTTCGTCAACTCCGCCGTGTTCGCCCGGCTTTCGCGCTCCCAGCTGCTGGAGACGATGAACGAGGAGTACGTCCGCACGGCCCGCGGCAAGGGCCTCGGCCGGCTGCGCGCCCACCTCAAGTACACCTCGCGCGGCGCCGCCGGGCCACTGGTGCAACTGCTCGGTCTGGAGGCCGGGGTGCTGCTCGGCGGGGCGGTCATCACCGAGACGGTGTTCGGGCTGAACGGGGTCGGGCGGTTCGCCGCCCAGGCCGTGTCCGGGCAGGACCTGCCCGCGGTGGTCGGCGCGGTGCTGCTGGCCGCCTGCTTCGTGGTGCTGTTCGTCGCGCTGGCCGACCTGGTGGTGGCCTGGCTCGACCCGCGAATCCGCCTGAGCTGACTGGAGCCGTTCGATGACGTCCACTGTTGAGTCCGCGCCCGGGGCCGTTCCCGGGCTTGGCTTCACGTCCGATTCCACGCAGGGGCCCGCCGCAGAGCCCGTGCTGAGCGTTCGCGATCTGACCGTCACCTTCGCCGACCCGCGCGGCGGGGTGCCCGTGACCGCCGTCCGGGGGCTCTCCTTCGACCTCGCCGCCGGTGAAGTCCTCGGCCTGGTCGGCGAGTCGGGCTCCGGCAAGTCGGCCACCGGCCTCGCCGTCCTCGGCCTGCACGACCCGCGCACCACCACGGTCACCGGCTCGATCCGCCTGGGCGGGCAGGAGTTGGTGGGCGCGACGGAGTCCGCACTGCGCCCGGTCCGGGGCGGCCGGGCCGCGCTGGTCTTCCAGGACGCGCTCACCTCACTCAGCCCCTTCCACGGCGTCGGCGCCCAACTCGCCGAGATGTACCGGCTGCACCACCCCGGCACCGGCCGCGCCGAGGCCCGCCGGCGGGCCATCGCGATGCTCGACCGGGTCGGCATCCCGGCCGCCCGGGTGCGCGACTTCCCGCACCAGTTCTCCGGCGGGATGCGCCAGCGGGTGATGATCGCCATGGCGCTGATGAACGACCCGCAGGTGCTGATCGCCGACGAGCCCACCACCGCCCTGGACTCCCGGGTGCAGCGACAGGTCCTCGACCTGCTCGGCGAGTTGCAGCGCGAGCACGGCACGGCGGTGCTGCTGGTCAGCCACGACCTCGGCGTGGTCGCCGGGACGACGGACCGCACGCTCGTGCTGCGCGGCGGCGTCCAGGTCGAGTCCGCGCCGACCGCCGAGCTGCTGGCCGCGCCGCGCGAGCCGTACACCCGCGCGCTGGTCGGGGCGGCGCTCACCCTGGACTCCGTACCGGGCACGCCGCTTCCGACAGTTGACGATCCGTCACCCGTTGTCGAGTTCGCGCCCCGGGCGATCGGGCGCCCCGAGCGCTGGCTGGTCGAGGTGGCGGACCTCGCCGTCCACTTCCCCGGGCGGCGGCGCCTCCCCAGCCTGCGCGCCGAGCCCGTCCGGGCGGTGGACGGCGTCGGACTGCGCATCGCCCCCGGCGAGACGCTCGGGCTGGTCGGCGAGTCCGGCTCCGGCAAGTCCACCACCGCCCGCGTCCTGGCCGGCCTCCAACAGCCCACCTCGGGAAGGGTGTTGTACGACGGGCAGGACGTCACCCGCCCGGGCCGGGAGCTGCGGCGCCGGCTCAGCCGGGAGATCCAGCTGGTCTTCCAGGACCCGTACGCCTCCCTCAACCCGCGTCGCACCGTCGCCCAGACCCTCGACACCCCGCTGCGCCTGCACACCTCACTCGACGCGGCACAGCGGCGCGAGCGCTCGGCCGAACTGCTGGAGCAGGTCGGGCTGCCCGCCGCCCACCTGGACCGCTACCCGCACGAGTTCTCCGGCGGACAGCGCCAGCGGATCGGCATCGCCCGGGCCCTCGCCCCGCAGCCGCGGCTGATCATCGCGGACGAGCCGGTGTCGGCCCTCGACGTCTCGGTCCAGGCGCAGGTGCTCAACCTGCTGATGGAGCTGCGCGAACGCCTCGGCGTCGCCTTCCTGTTCGTCTCGCACGACCTCGCCGTCGTGCGGCACTTCTGCGACCGGGTGGCTGTGATGCACCGGGGCCGGCTGGTCGAGTCCACCGACCGTGACCGCCTGTTCAGCGCCCCGCACACCGAGTACACCCGGGAGCTGCTGGCGGCGGTGCACTAACGCTGGGACCGGTCCTCGCGGGGATCCGGCGCGGCCTCGCGGGGATCCGGCGCGGCCTCGCGGGGATCCGGGGCCTCGCGGGGATCCGAGGCCTCTCGGGGGTCTGGGGCCTCGCGGGGGTCTGGGGCCTCGCGGGGGTCGGATGTGGCCTCGCGGGCGTCGGTGGGGAGGAGCGCGTAGAGGTGCATGTCGCGGCGCTCGTCGCCGATGGTGCGGTGGCTGCGCAACAGGCCTTCGTGCCGGAAGCCGGTCCGCTCGGCGGTCCGGAGGGACGCGGCGTTCCAGGGTTCGATGGACAGCTCCAGCCGGGCGAGACCGAGGTCGTCCAGCGCCCAGGCCGCGACCGTCCGCAGCGCGTGCCCGGCCACCGCGCGGCCGCGCGCCGAGGGGGCCGTCCAGTAGCCGATGGAGGCACGGCCGTCGGCCTGCGGGAACAGCCCGACGAAGCCGACGGCCCGGTCGTCCGGCCGCAGCGCCACGGCGAAGGAGTAGCCGGTGCCGTCCGCCGCCCTCGCCCACTGCCGTTCGACGAACGCCCGACCGGCCGCGTCGTCGTACCCGGCGGAGGCGGCCGGGACGGTGGTGACCAGCGGGATGTACGGGTCGGCGGCCGCCTCCCGGACCACGGCGAGGTCGGCGAGGCGCCAGGGGCGAAGGATGAAGGGGCCCGCACAAAGCGTTGGCACGATCAGGGGCGGTCGGTCCATGCTCGAAGCCTGTCATGTTCGATCAGGGAGTCGTAGCGAATATGTCCACCAGCGATCACGCCGCAGGAGGCCGCGCAGCCGTCGACCACGAGGCCGGGCACCGTCCGGCCGTCGACCACGAGCTCGTCGAGGCCGCCCGGGCGGTGGCCCAGCGCTACTCCCGAGGCGACAACCACACCGTCGCGGCCGCCGGACGCAACGCCGACGGGCGGATCGTCACGGCCGTGAACGTCTACCACTTCACCGGCGGCCCGTGCGCGGAGCTCGTCCTCATCGGCGCGGCCGCCGGCCAGGGCGCGTACGACCTCACCACGGTCGTCGCGGTCGCCGACCAGGGCCGGGGCGTCGTACCGCCGTGCGGCCGCTGCCGGCAGGTGCTCCTCGACTACTTCCCGACGGTCGAGATCATCGTCGAACGGGGACCGGGACTGGTCGCCCTGCCCGTCCTCGATCTGCTCCCCGAGGCGTACGTCTGGGCCGAGCACCAGGACGGCTAGCGGGCCCGCGCTTGAGCCGCGCTCGCGTGGCCGTTCGCCCATCGTTCGGCTGCGCGATCGCGGCTCAAGGCGTTAGCGTGCTGGCGACGTGTCGTAGTGATCGCCAACCGAGGGGGCACATTGTCGGACGACCTGCTCACAGCAAAGATCAACCATGGGTTCGACCACCTCGACGCCGACGGCGACGGGCTCCTCACCGAACGGGACCACGTCCTCATGGGCCTCGCCGTCGCCCGCTCGCTCGGCCACCAGGAGGGTTCGGAGGCCGAGGCCGTCATCGTCCGCGCCTACCTGACGGTCTGGCACGATCTGCACCTCGTCCACCTGCCCGCCGGCACCGAGGCGATCACCCGCGAACAGTTCGTCCGCTCGACCGGCGCCCTCTCCGACGACCCCGAGGCCGCACAGACCAGCCTCGGCGCACTCGCCGACGCCTTCCTCGCCGTCGCCGACGCCGACCGCAGCGGAACGGTCGACGCCGGCGAGTTCTTCGTCTTCCAGCGCGGCCACTTCGCCGACCTCTCCCGCGACGACGCCGACGAGGCCTTCCGCCACCTCGACCGCGACGGCGACGGCACCCTCTCCGCAGCCGAGTTCACCAGCGCGATCATCGAGTACTGGACCAGCCGCGACCCCGACGCCCCCGGCAACTGGTGGACGGGCAAACCCCCGCACGCCCTCTGACACCTCCTGAGGAACGGCCGCCCCCTCGCCCGCCGGAAACGCGAGGACGGCGGCCTGCCCGCCAGCCGCCGGAGCCGGATGACCGGCCCCGGCGGGATCACCGCTCCCCCGAGGCTCCCGGTCCGGCCGGGATCACGCGCAACGCCCGGACCTCGCCTGCGAGCAACAGCGGCAGGCAGGAGAGCAGGCTCGTCCCGGCGACCAGCCAGAGCGCGGGGCGCAAGCCGATCCACGAGCCGAGGAGGCCTCCAGCCAGCGCGCCCAGCGGCAGGGTGCCCCAGATGAGGAAGCGGATCGACGCGTTCATCCGGGCTTGCAGACCGGTGGGCGTGACGGCCTGGCGCAGGCTCACCTGGCCGATGTTGTAGACGGTGATGCCGCACGCCATGACCCCGGTCGCCACCGCGACCGTGGCCATCGCCCGCCCGGGAGCCGCGGCCGCGAGCAGGACGACCGCGGCTCCCGGCAGCGACTTCGCGACGATCAGCACCCGTCCGAGGCCGAGCCACCGGATCAGCCGCCCGGTGGCCACCGCCCCCAGCAGCGCCCCCGCGTTGCCGACGGTGAGTGCCAGGCCCAGGCCGCCGGGCGACAGCCGCAGGTCGTGGAAGGCGTAGGCGGTCAGCAGCGCGCTGAGCGCCCCGCCCAGGCCGGCCAGGTTGCTGATCGCGGTGGCCAGCGCGAGCGGGCGCAGCGTCCGGTGGGTGAGGACGAACCGCAGGCCCTCGGCGATCCGGGTGCGCATCCGGGGCGCGGGCGCGGTCTCGGACGAGGTTTCGGGTGCGGTCTCGGGCGCGGTCTTGACGGCGGCGGGCTGGTGACGTGCACCGCGGTCGGTTCGGTCGGACTGGTCGGCACGGACGGTCTGGTCGGCACTGACGGCACTGACGGCCCGGTCGGCACTGACGGCCCGGTCGGTTCGGACGGCCCGGTCGGTTCGGACGGCGCGGAGCAACAGGGCCGAGAGCAGGTAGCTGACCGCGTCGGCGAGCAGGATCAGTGGAGCGGCGAGCACTTGGAGCAGCAGCCCGCCGAGGCTGGGCCCGGCGAGTTCGGCGGCCGACCGGGAGAACTCCAGCCGGCTGTTGCCGTCCGCCGTCTGGGCCCGGGAGACCACGCTCGGCAGGAGGGCCTGGTCGGCGATGTCGAAGAAGACGGTGAACAGCCCGATGACGAAGGCCACCGCGCAGAGCAGCGGCACGCCCAGCACACCGGCGGCGTACCCGAGCGGGAGGACGCAGATCGCCGCCGCGCGGCCGAGGTCCGCGATGATCATCACCCGGCGGCGGTCCCAGCGGTCGAGCAGGGCTCCGGCGGGCAGGCCGACCAGCAGGAACGGGAGGGTCTCGGCGGCCGAGACCAGGCCGAGCTGACCGGGCGTCGCGGAAAGGGTGGTCAGGGCGAGCACGGGGATCACGAAGAAGGTGATCTGTGTACCGAACTGGCTGACGGTGTGAGCCGACCACAGTGCGACGAAGGCGCGTTGGCGCCACACCGCGACCGGCCGGGGTTCGGCTGGCCGGTCCGCCGCCTTCTGCATGGCCTCCAACACCGCTATCCTCTCCCCCGGTTCGACTCCGGCCTTCGTGGACGATGATCCGGTTGATCTTAACTCCCGCCCAGGGGTTGGTCATTCGATTCGCAAGACTCCTCGCACACCGCCGGTTCGATGCGGTTGAGGCGGCTGCCGCCGGATCAAGTCGCCGTGCCCGTCGAGGGATCAGGCCGCCGGGACGATCCGCTCGACGATGGTGTCGATCAGCGCGGGCAGGGCCTCGGCACCCAACACCTCGGGCAGGGTGAGGTGTTCGAGGACCAGGCCGGTCATCGCGAGGTAGAGGACGAGGACGGTCTCCCGGTCGCCGGGCAGCCCCCCGTCGAGGTGGTAGGCGATGTTGGCCTCCAGCTGCTCGCGGATGGTGCCGGTGAGCTGGGACCGCAGGCCGGGTCGCCGGGTGGCCTCCAGGCGCAGTTCGAGCATCGCGAGGTAGCCGGCCCGGTCGGCGGAGATGCGGCGGATCAGGTCGTGCATCAGGGCGGTGACCAGGGCGCGGTCGCGCGGGGCCCGCAGCAGCTCGGCGATGACGGCCGGGTCCGGGGTGAGCCGGTGGTGGATGTGCCGGGCGGTCTGGTGGAGCAGGTGGTCGCGGTTGGCGAAGTAGTTGGAGGCCGTGCCGTTGGGGACGCCGGCCTGCACGTCGACCGCGCGGAAGGTGAGGCCGCGGGCGCCTTCGCGGGCGAGGACCTCGATGGCGGCGTCGGCGAGGGCGGTACGGCGGGCGGGGTTCTGGACCATGGGCCGATTCTCTCTCGTGAGGTTTGCGGGGACCGGGGCGCCCGGGACCGGAAACACCTTGGCAACCACTACATCTGGAGTACTATAGTCGGAGTGGTTAAGGCGACGGGCCGCACGGCCCGCGCCGCCTCCCGACCCCAAAGGACCTGCATGCGCAAGCTCAGCTACTTCATCGGCGCCACCATCGACGGCTTCATCGCCGGCCCGGACGACAGCTTCGACTTCTTCGCACCGTTCCTCACCGAGGACTACGTCTCGACGTTCTTCTCCGAATTCCCGGAGACCGTCGCCACCCCCGGCCGCGCGGCGATCGGCATCGCGGAGGCGCCCAACAAGCACTTCGACACCGTCGTCATGGGCCGCGGCACCTACGCGCCGGGGCTGGCCGTCGGCCTCACCAGCCCCTACGCCCACCTGCGGCAGATCGTGCTCTCCCGCACCCTCGGCACCAGCCCGGACCCAGCGGTGGAGGTCACCGCGGAGGACCCGCTGGCCCTCGTCCGCCGGCTGAAGCAGCAGGACGGGCTCGGCATCTGGCTCTGCGGCGGCGCCGACCTGGCCGGCCAGCTGCTGCCCGAGATCGACGAGTTGATCATCAAGCAGTACCCGGTGGTGGTCGGATCGGGCATCCCGCTGTTCCGCGCGGAGTTCGAGCCCCGCGCCTTCACGCTCACCGACAGCCGCGTCTTCGAGCGCGGCAACGTCGTCCTCACCTACGCGCGGACCGCCCCGGACTCCGCCTGACGCCACCCGCCGCCCCCTGCCGGGGATCGGCAGCCCGGGGCGCGGGCGGCTATCGCGGCGCGGGCGCGAGGACGTACCGTGGGCGCTCCCCCAGCCAGGAGGTCGAACCCGTGTCCGAGGAGGCCCTGCCGTTCTTCGTCTACGGCACCCTGCGCAGCGGCGGCCGCAACCACGCCGCCCACCTGGCCGGACGCTGCGCCGACATCCGCCCGGCCGTGCTGGACGGCGCCACGCTGCACGACGGACCCGGGTACCCGTACGCGGTGCCGGACGCGACGCCCGGGCACCGGATCGTGGGCGAGCTGATCACCGTACGGCCCGGCGCCTACGCCGGAGCGCTCGCGGCACTGGACCGGCTGGAGGACTGCCGGGCGGACGGGACGGGCCTGTACGTACGACGACGGCTGCCGGTCCGGACGGCGGCGGGCGAGGTCCAGGAGTCCTGGGTGTACTTCGCCGGGCCCGCCGTCGAGAGCCGGCTGCGGGAGCGGCCCGCGGTGATCGACTCGGGGGACTGGGCGGACCGGTAGCGGGTGACCGTGCGGACCGGTAGCGGGTGACCGTCGGGTGACGGCCGGCCGGATACCGCCAGGTAGGCTGCCCCGGCCGCTTGTTTTCCATACTCACGGCGCCCGCCGAACAACAAGGAGCCACCCGGTGCCCGAGCTGCCACCCCCGATCACCGTCGTCGGGATCGGGGCCGACGGCTGGCCCGGCCTCTCCACCGCCGGCCAGGCCGCCCTGCGGGCAGCCGAGGTGGTCGTCGGCGGCCCCCGGCAGCTTGACCTCCTCCCCCGCGACGAGGTCGCGGCCCAGCGCGTCCCCTGGCCGTCCCCCTTGCGCCCGGCCGTTCCCGCCCTGTTCGCCGCGCACGCGGACCACCGGGTCGCCGTCCTGGCCAGCGGCGACCCGATGTTCTACGGCATCGGCCGCACCCTCGCCGAGACGGTCGGCGCCGAGCGGCTGCGCATCCTGCCGCACCCCTCCTCCGTCTCCCACGCCTGTGCCCGACTCGGCTGGCCGCTGGAGTCCACCGAGGTGATCAGCCTGGTCGGCCGCCCGCTGGACACCCTCAGCCTGGCCCTGCACCCCGGCCGCCGCCTGCTCGTGCTGAGCGCCGACGCCGCGACCCCGGCCGCCGTCGCCGCCCTGCTCACCGCACGCGGCCACGGCACCGCCCGCCTGCGTGTGCTCGAACAGCTCGGCGGCCCGGCCGAACGGCAGCTCCACGGCACCGCCGACGGCTGGCCGCACCCGCCCGGCGACCCGCTGAACGTCATCGCGGTCGAACTCGGCGACGGCCCCCGCACCTCGCTCGTCCCCGGCCTGCCCGACGCCGCGTACGAGAGCGACGGCCAGCTCACCAAGCGGCACGTGCGCGCCGCCACCCTCGCCGCCCTCGCCCCCTCCCCCGGCGAACTGCTCTGGGACGTCGGCGGCGGCTCCGGCTCGATCGCCGTCGAGTGGCTGCGCGCACACCGCGACTGCCAGGCCGTCAGCATCGAACGCGCCCCGGCCCGCGCCGAACGGATCACCCGCAACGCCGCCGCCCTGGGCGTGCCACGACTGCGCGTCGTGACCGGCCCGGCGCCCGCCGCACTCGCCGAACTCCCCACCCCCGACGCCGTGTTCATCGGCGGCGGCCTCACCGCACCCGGCCTGCTGGACAGTTGCTGGGCAGCCCTGCGGCCGGGCGGCCGCCTGGTCGCCAACACCGTGACGCTGGAATCCGAGGCGCTGCTCACCGAGTGGTACCGGCGCCACGGCGGGGAGCTCGTCAAGCTCGCCGTCGCCCACGCCGTCCCGGTGGGCGGCTTCACCGGGTGGCGGCAGGCCATGCCGGTCACCCAGTGGTCCGCCGTCAAGCCCAACACCCCCCAGGAGAACCCGTCGTGACCGTCCACTTCATCGGAGCCGGCCCCGGCGCCGCCGACCTGATCACCCTGCGCGGCCAGCGCCTCCTGGCCCGCGCCGAGGTCTGCCTCTACGCCGGCAGCCTGGTGCCGCGCGAACTGCTCGACGAATGCCCGCCCGGCGCCCGCCTCGTCGACACCGCGCAGCTCAACCTGGACCAGATCATCGCCGAGCTCGTCCACGCGCACCAGGCCGGACAGGACGTGGCCCGGCTGCACTCCGGCGACCCGTCCGTCTTCTCCGCCGTCGCCGAGCAGATGCGCCGCCTCGACGCGGCAGGCGTGCCGTACGAGATCGTCCCCGGCGTGCCCGCCTTCGCCGCCGCCGCGGCCGCGCTCAAGCGGGAGTTGACGGTGCCGACCGTCGGCCAGACCGTCATCCTCACCCGGATCGCCAAGCGCGCCACCCCCATGCCCGAGGGCGAGGACCTGGCCACCCTCGGCCGCAGCGGCGCCCTGCTGGTACTGCACCTGGCCGCCGGATACGTGGACGACGTCGTCGAGCAGCTGCTCCCGCACTACGGCGCCCACTGCCCGGCCGCCGTCGTCGCGATGGCCAGCCGACCGGACGAGCTGGTGCTGCGCGGCACCCTCGCCGACATCGCCGAGCAGGTCAAGGCCTCGGGCGTGGTCCGCACCGCCGTCATCCTGGTCGGACGGACCCTGGCCGCCGAGCAGTTCCGCGACAGCCACCTCTACTCGGCGGAGCGCGAGCGCCCGCACGAGCCCTGCGGGGCGTGAACCCCATGACCCGGCACGTCCTGATCCTGGGCGGGACGACGGAGGGCCGGGCGCTCGCCGCCGCACTCGTCGAGCTGCCGCCCCTACGGGTCACCAGTTCACTGGCCGGCCGGGTCGCCCAACCCCGGCTACCCGCCGGAGAGGTGAGGATCGGCGGCTTCGGCGGCCCGGACGGGCTGACCGCCTGGCTGCGCACCGAACGGGTCGACGCGGTCGTCGACGCCACCCACCCGTTCGCCGCCGGGATGTCCCACAACGCCGCCCTCGCAACGGCCTCCGCCGACATACCGCTGCTGGCGCTTCGGCGGCCCGGCTGGGCACCCGTCGCCGGGGACCGCTGGCACCACGCACCCTCGCTCACCGCGGCCGCCGAACTCCTGCCCGGCCTCGGGCGGCGGGTCTTCCTCACCACCGGCCGACAGGGCATCGCCACCTTCGCCCACCTCGACCACCTGCACTTCCTCGCCCGCTCGGTCGACCCACCCGAACCGCCGCTGCCGTCCTCGCTCGAAGTCCTGCTGGACCGGGGGCCGTTCACGCTCGACGGCGAACGGGCGCTGCTGCGCGAGCACCGGATCGACGTCGTGGCCACCAAGGACAGCGGCGGCGCCGCGACCGCACCCAAACTCACCGCCGCACGCGAACTCGGGCTCCCGGTGGTCATCGTGGAACGCCCGCCCCTGCCCGACGGCGTACCGGAGGCCCCGGACGTACCGGGCGCAGTGCGGTGGTTGCAGCAGCACCTGCGCTAGGCCGGGCCGCCGATCCGGTCGGGCCTGATTGAGTCCGGTTGGGCCTGATTGAGCCCGGTTGGGCCGGTTGGGCCGGTTGGGCCGGTTGGGCCGGTTGGGCCGGTTGGGCCGGTTGGGCCGGTTGGGCCGGTTGGGCCTGATTGAGCCCGGTTGGGCCGCAAGAAACTGCCGGGCCGGTTCGACGCCGCACCGGCAGGATGGGCCGATGGCAGACGATCACCGCACCACGACCCTGCGCACGGCCGGCGAACGGGCCACCCTGGCCAGCTTCCTGGACTACCAGCGCGACACGCTCGCGTTGAAGTGCGCCGGCCTCTCCCCCGAACAGCTCCGCACCCGGGCCCTCGAACCCTCCGATCGAGGAGTACGCCCGCCACAACGGCCACGCCGACCTCCTGCGCGAACACCTCGACGGCACCACCGGCGAGTAGCCCGCGGCACCGGGCCCGCGAAGGACCCGCGACCGCCGCCCAAGGCCACCGACCACGGCCACGGCCACGGCCACAACAGAATTGCCGACCGGCCTCAACGGGTGAGGCGGGTCGGCAATCTGCCGGCGATCCGGGCTCGGGCCGGATCAGATGTCGCGGAAGGTCTCGATCTGCGCACCGATGGAGTTGAGGCGCTCGGCGAGGTCCTCGTAGCCGCGGTTGATGACGTAGACGTTGCGCAGGACGGAGGTGCCCTGGGCGGCGAGCATGGCGAGCAGGATGACGACCGCGGGGCGGAGGGCCGGCGGGCACATCATCTCGGCGGCGCGCCAACGGGTGGGGCCCTGGACCAGGACGCGGTGCGGGTCGAGGAGCTTGACGTCGGCGCCGAGACGGGTCAGCTCGGTGAGGTAGATGGCGCGGTTGTCGTAGACCCAGTCGTGGATCATCGTGGTGCCGTGGGCGGCCGCGGCGATGGCGGCGAAGAACGGCACGTTGTCGATGTTGATGCCGGGGAACGGCATCGGGTGGATGGTGTCGATCGGCGCGGTCAGCTTGGACGGGCGCACGGTGAGGTCGACCAGGCGGGTGTGGCCGTTGTGGGCCCGGTACTCGGGGGTGCGGTCGTAGTCGAGGCCCATGCCCTCCAGCACCGCGAGTTCGATCTCCAGGAACTCGATCGGCACCCGGCGGATCGTCAGCTCGGAGGAGGTGACGACGGCGGCGGCGAGCAGGCTCATCGCCTCCACCGGATCCTCGGCCGGGGTGTAGTCGACGTCGCAGGTGATCTCCGGGACACCGTGGACGGTGAGGGTGGTGGTGCCGACGCCCTCGATCCGCACGCCCAGCTTCTCCAGGAAGAAGCACAGGTCCTGGACCATGTAGTTGGGCGAGGCGTTGCGGATGACGCTGACGCCGTCGTGCCGGGCGGCGGCCAGCAGGGCGTTCTCGGTGACGGTGTCCCCGCGCTCGGTCAGCACGATCGGACGGTCCAGCGGGGTGCCCGGCTCGACCGAGGCGTGGTAAGCGCCGCCGGTGGTGGCGACCTCCAGCCCGAAGCGGCGCAGCGCCGTCAGGTGCGGCTCGACGGTGCGGGTGCCGAGGTCGCAGCCGCCCGCGTACGGGATGGCGAAGCGGTTGGCGCGGTGCATCAGCGGGCCGAGGAACATCAGCACGCTGCGGGTGCGGCGGGCCGCCTCGACGTCCATCGCGGCGAGGTCGAGCTCGGCGGGCGGGGTGAGTTCGAGGTCGCGGCCGTCGTTGGTCCAGCGGCTCTTGACGCCGATGCTGGTGAGCACCTCGAGGATGCGGTAGACCTCTTCGATCCGGGCGACGCTGCGCAACGTGGTGCGCCCGGTGGTCAGCAGCGAGGCGCAGAGGATCGCGACGCAGGCGTTCTTGCTGCTGCGGACGTCGATGGCGCCGGAGAGTCGGGTGCCGCCGGCGACCCGCAGGTGCATCGGGCCGGAGTAGCCGAGGGAGACGATCTCGCTGTCGAGGGCTTCGCCGATGCGGGCGATCATCTCAAGGCTGACGTTCTGCTTGCCCTGCTCGATGCGGTTGACCGCGCTCTGGCTGGTGCCGAGGGCCTCGCCGAGTTGCGCCTGGGACCAGCCGCGGTGCTGGCGGGCGGTACGGATGAGGGTGCCGATACGGGTGAGGTAGTCGCCTGTCACTCGCCAGACCATATCTCATGGTTGAGATGGCGACAGAGCCAGGGGTGGGCGCAGCACTCCTTTTGTCCGTTTCTCGCCCCGTATGAGCGTCAGATCTTCACATCACCAGGCGGTACTGTCGCGATTCTGTGACAGTGTCACGGCCCGAGCGGCTCCGCCCGGCCGACGATGGTGCCCGCGCGGTCGATGCAGATGACGTCCACCGCCACCGGCGAGCCGAGCAGCACGCCGAGCGCCGTCGCCCGCGCCGCCTCGGCGACCAGATCGCCCAGCGGCACCCCGGCCGCCCGGCACAACTGCACCGCCTCCAGCCCGGTGTTGGCGTGGGCCACCGCCTCGGCCAGCGCCCCGTCCGCTCCACCGCGCCGCGCCAGTTCGGCCAGGTACCCCTTGTCCACCTGGGAGCGCGCCGAATGCAGGTCGAGGTGGCCGGCGGCGAGCTTGGACAGCTTGGCGAAGCCGCCCGCGATGGTCAGCCGGGGCACCGGGTGGCGCTTGAGGTACTTGAGGACGGCGCCGGCGAAGTCACCCATGTCGAGCAGTGCGTCCTCGGGCAGTCCGTGCACGGCGACGGCGACCTTCTCGGAGGTCGAACCGGTGCAGCCGGCCACGTGGGTGCGACCGGCAGCCCGGGCCACGTCCACGCCACGGCGGATCGAGTCGATCCAGGCGGAGCAGGAGTAGGGGACGACGATGCCGGTGGTGCCGAGGATCGACAGGCCGCCGAGGATGCCGAGCCGCGGATTCCAGGTGGAACGGGCGATCTCCTCGCCGTGGTCCACGGAGATCTCGACCACCACGTCCCCGCTGCCGCCGTGCACGGCGGCCACCTCCGCCACGGCGTCGCGGATCATCTGCCGGGGCACCGGGTTGATCGCGGGCTCGCCGACGGGCAGCGGCAGGCCCGCCTTGGTGACCGTCCCCACCCCCGGGCCGGCCCGGAACACCACTCCGGCACCGGGCTCGCCGGCCCGCACCGTCGAGCGGATCAGCGCGCCGTGGGTGACGTCGGGGTCGTCGCCAGCGTCCTTGACCACGGCGGCCATGGCGCTCGCGGGCCTGGGCGGGGCGGCGGGGCGGCGCCCGGCGGCGAGGTCGCCGACGGTTGGTCGCCCGGCGGCCAGTTCCTCGGCGGCGAGGGCGAAGGCGGGCTGTTGGCCTTTGGGGAGGGTGATGGTCACCGGGTCCGGGAACTCGCCGGTGAGCAGCGCGGTGTACGCGGCCCTGGTGGCTGCGGTGGCACAGGCGCCCGTGGTCCAGCCGTGCCGCAGGCCGCTGCTCTTCAGTTGGCCGGCCCGGCCCCCGGGTGCGGCTGCCGCTCCGGCTTCGGCTCCCGCTTTGGCTCCGGCATTGGCTCCGGCGTTGGCTCCCGCTTTGGCCACCTGCGTCTCGCTTCCGGCTCCGTTGAGGTGCGGCCGCATCGACCGTCGGTGCCGATTTTCCCCCATTCACCCGGCCGCGCCCCGACCGGGGGGCGGTGGAGCAGGGCTCCGCGACCCGGTGTGCGAGTTGGGGAGCGGCCGCCGCCCCGCGTTCCCGAAGAGTTCTCCGCACGGGCCTCGCACCCCGTGGCTACCAGTGAGTAATCTGGCGGTCCGCCAGAGAGCGGGTTCATGACACGGGGCCCGGTGGCCGGATTGTCCGGTCGGGCCATCAGCATGTGGGGGTTTTTGTGGCAGGGATGAGTCGGCGTACGTTCCTCACCGGTACGTCGGTGGCCGCCGCCTGGTCGGCCTTGTCGCTGGGCGGCGGGCAGTTCGCCTCGGCCGCGGAGCGCGAGCGCGCACTGGCGGCCACCGCCGCGCGGGCGGTCAAGGTCACCGGCACCACGCTCGACCAGGTGGCCACGCCGGTCGGCACCGGCGGGTACAAGCGGCTGTCGGCGGGGCCGGGCTGGCCGCTGGTGGTGCGCGGCGACCTGGCGGCGCCGGGCACCGGACGGGACGACCGACGGACCGGGCTGGCCAGCTTCGTCCAGTTCAGCGACCTGCACCTGGTGGACACCGAGTCCCCGGTGCGCTTCGAGTACCTGGCCCGGTTCAACGGCAGCGCGTACCGGCCGCAGGAGGCCCTGAACGCCCGCGGTGTCTCGGCCCTCGTCGAGCGGGTCAACGCGCTCGACGGCGGCCCCTACACCGGGATGCCGTTCAGCATGGTGATGGCCACCGGCGACAACACCGACAACCACGAACAGGCCGAACTCGACTGGTACCTCACCGTCATGGGCGGCGGCCGGCTCGCCCAGAACACCGGTGACCCGAACCGCTACGAAGGCGTGCAGAACTCGGGCAACGCCGCCTACTGGAACCCCGAACTCGCCTACGACGACGGCTACAAGGCGAAGGGCTTCCCGCAGATACCGGGCTTCCTCGACGCCGCCGGCCGACCGTTCGACGCACCGGGCCTGCGGACGCCCTGGTACACGACGGTCGGCAACCACGATGACAGCCTTGAGGGTTCGCTCCCGGACCTCGGGCTGCTGAACGACCTCTACACCGGCCAGTACAAGCTGGAGGGCTGCAACGACGCGGACGCGGCCCGGCTGATGGACTCGCTGCGCCGTGACCCGGCCGGCGCCGCGCTCCTGCTCGCGAAGCTGCTCGCGAGCGGCGACGCGGTGCGCCGGATCACGCCGGACGAGCGCCGACGGCCGTTCACGCTCAAGGAGTTCGCCAAGGCCCACCTGAACCCGGCGCACACCGGCGCGGGCCCGTACGGGCACGGCTTCACCTCGGACATGGTGGGCAGCGGCAAGCTCTACTACACCTTCCGCATCTCGGAGAAGGTGGTCGGCATCAGCCTGGACACCACCAACCAGGCCGGATTCGCGGACGGTTCGCTGGGCACCGCGCAACTGCGCTGGCTGGAGCAGCAGTTGAAGGCCCACAGCGGCCACTGGTACGACACCGACGGACGCAAGGTGACGGGCGGCAGCACGGACGAGGTGATCCTCCTGTTCAGCCACCACACCAGCACCACCATGGGCAACCTGCTGCCCGACCCGCGCAACGTCTTCGAGCAGCGGCACGACGGCAACGAGCTGGTGGCGCTGCTCCAGCGCTACCCGAACGTGGTCGCGTGGGTGAACGGGCACACCCACATGAACAAGATCACGGCGCACGGCCACGCGGTGCCGGAGCGGGCGTTCTGGGAGATCAACACCGCCTCGCACATCGACTATCCGCAGCACGGGCGCATCATCGAGATCGCGGACAACGGGGACGGCACGCTCTCCCTGTTCACGACGCTGATCGAGTCCTCCGCGCCGTACGGCACGGACTTCGGCAGCACGTCGGACGCCAACCTCGCCGCGCTGTACCGCGAGCTGTCGTACAACGACCCGAACGGCCGACCGGCGGCGCTGCTGGGCGCGGGCGAGGACCACAACACCGAGCTGGTGATCGCCAAGCCGACCCGGTGACGGAGGCGGCGGCGAACAAGTAACAGAAAACAGATGACAGCTAACAGATGATGAAATCTGTTAGCTGTCATCTGTCAGTCGTCGCCCGCTACTCCTCCGGGTACCGCCGCGGCGTCCAGACGACCTCCACGCCGCCGCCCCGCTCGACCGCCTGGGTCTGCGAGGAGCCGATCAGCAGGATCGTCCGCATGTCGACCAGCGCCGGATCCAGCTCCCCCAACCGGACGATCCGCACCCGCTCGGTCGGCCCGCCGACGTCACGCGCCATCACCACGGGCGTCTCGGGCGCGCGGTACTCCAGCAACAGGTCCCGGGCGAGGGCGACCTGCGTGGTGCGCGACTTCGAGCCCGGGTTGTAGAGCGCGAGCACCAGGTCCGCCTCGGCCGCCGAGCGCAGCCTGCGGGCCACCACGTCCCAGGGCTTGAGCCGGTCCGACAGCGACACCACCGCGTAGTCGTGCCCGAGCGGGGCGCCGGCCCGGGAGGCGGCCGCGTGCGCCGCGGTCATCCCCGGGACGATCCGCACCGGGACGTCCCGGTAGGCGTCCTCGCAGGCGACCTCCAGGACGGCGGTGGCCATCGCGAAGACGCCCGGGTCGCCCGAGGACACCACCGCGACCTTGTGCCCGCGCCGGGCCAGTTCGAGGGCGTACTCGGCGCGCTCCGACTCCACCTTGTTGTCCGAAGCGTGCCGCCGCTGCCCCGGCCGCTCGGGCACCCGGTCCAGGTAGGTGGTGTAGCCGACCAGGTCGGTCGCCTCGGCCAGGGCGCCGCGCGCCTCGGGGGTGAGCCAGAGCGGCCCGGCCGGACCGGTGCCGATGACGGCCACCGCACCCGCGCCGCCCGCCCGCCGGTCCAGCGGCTCCAGCGGCTCCAGCGGCGCGACCTTGCTCGGCAGCACCGCCACCGAGAAGTACGGGACGGTCTCGCCCTCGACCTCCGCGAGCGGCAGGATGCGCTCCCCGTCCATGAACGCGCGCTCGACGTACTGCGCGTCGTCGAGCCGGCCGGCCCGCTCCAGCGCCCGCCGGACGGCCGGGAAGGTGCGCCCCAGCTTCATGATCACGGCGGAGTCGGCGGCGGCGATCCGCGCCGTCAGCTCCTCCTCGGGCAGCGTGCCGGGGATGACGGTGAGCGTCTCCTCGGCCTCGGTCAGCGGCTGGCCCAGCCGGGCGGCCGCGGCGCTGACGGAGGTCACGCCCGGCACCACCTCGGTCGGGTAGCGGTGCGCGAGGCGCTTGTGCATGTGCTGGTACGAGCCGTAGAACAGCGGGTCGCCCTCGGCGAGGACCACGACGTCGCGGCCGGCGTCCAGGTGGGCGGCCAGCCGGGCGGCGGCCTCCTCGTAGAAGTCGTCCAGCGCGCCCCGGTAGCCGCCCGGGTGGTCGGTGGTCTCGACCGTGATCGGGTAGACCAGCTTCTCCTCGACCTGATCACCCGTCAGATACCGCTCGGCGATCGAGCGCGCGATGGACCGGCCGTGCCGGGCGCTGTGATAGGCCACCACCTCGGCCTTGCCGATGAGTTCGGCCGCCCGGACGGTCACCAGCGACGGGTCGCCGGGGCCGAGCCCGACGCCGTAGAGCCGGCCGACACCAGGGGTTTGACGATCCGTCACTCTTCTTCGCTCGCAATCGCGTTGACGGCGGCGGCGGCGATCGCGCTGCCACCGCGTCGGCCGCGCACCACCAGGTGCTCCAGGCCGGACGGGTGCTCGGCCAGGGCCTGCTTGGACTCGGCGGCGCCGATGAAGCCGACCGGGACGCCGATCACCGCGGCCGGGCGCGGCGCGCCCGCCTCGATCATCTCCAGCAGCCGGAACAGCGAGGTCGGCGCGTTGCCGACGGCCACCACCGCGCCCTCCAGCCGGGGCAGCCACAGTTCCATGGCGGCGGCACTGCGGGTGTTGCCCATCTTCCGGGCGAGCTCCGGCACGGACGGGTCGGTGAGGGTGCAGACGACCTCGTTGTCAGCGGGCAGCCGCTTGCGCGTGACGCCGCTCGCCACCATGTTCACGTCGCACAGGATCGGCGCCCCGGCCCGCAGCGCCGCGCGCGCGGAGGCGACCACGCCGGGCGAGTACACCAGGTCCTCGACCAGGTCGACCATCCCGCAGGCGTGGATCATCCGCACCGCGACCTGGGAGACGTCCGCCGGGAGGGCGGCCAGGTCGGACTCCGCACGGATGGTGGCAAAGGACTGGCGGTAGATGGACGCGCCGTCCTTCTCGTACTCGATCACTTCGTGGTCCTCCTGGCCTCGGCGACCGCCTCGGCCATCTCCTCGTTCGTCACGTCCACGGCCGCCCCGGCGGCCGCCGGACCGTTCACCGTCACCCGGTAGCCCTGCCCGGTGGCGAGCACGTCCACCCACCGCCCGGCCGGATGACCGCAGCGCCGTTCACACCCCGACCAGTGCACCGGGAGACCGGTGATCGGGAAACCGGTGGTAGCGCGGCCGGTGGCAGGGAGCCCGGTAACCGGCAGACCCCCGGTGGCGGCCGCCGCATCGAGCGCCCGCGCCGCGTCCGCCCGGACGTCGGCCGGCGACTTGGCGCACCCCGGAAGTCCGGTGCAGGCGGTGGCCCGCTCCCAGGGCGAGCCTGGCGCCGTCCGGAACCCGGCCGCCGCCAGGACGGGCAACCGATCGACCGACGCCCCCGGCAGCACCGCGCCGCGCCAGGGCGTCAGCCTGATCTCCCCGGCGCAGGCGCCCGCGAGTTCCCGCCACTGCGCGGCGCCGGCCCGGCCGAAGCGCAGGCCCACCGAGAGCCCGCCCGCCACGATCCCGCTCGCCGTAGCACCGCCCGCCGTAGCACCGCCCGCCACCGTGCCGACCGCAGGCGCGGCCCCTACGAAGGCGGGCAGCGGCACCGGCGCCGGCCCGGCCGACAGCAGGTCGGGGACCTCGCGCAGGTGCCAGGCCTTGCGCCCGCTCGCCCGCAGCGCGTCCAGGAAGGCCCGGGCCGCGTCGAGCACGGCCGTCACCTCCTGCCCCGCCGGCACCGGACGCCCGTGGGCCGCCCGTCCCAGGCGCAGCAGCGCCGATCCGTCCGAGCCTGCGATCAATGTCACATCGGCGTCGAGCGCGGCGACGTCGCCCCGCCCGTCGTCCAGCGCGAACAGGAACTTGCCGGAGAGCCCGGCCGCCCAGTCGCTCGCGCACAGCCGCGCGTCCAGCTCCCGCACCCAGGCCTGCACGTCCGCGAAGCCGTGCCCGTCGAGCCCGGCGAGCGGGGAGGCGACGATGTTGCGGACCCGTTCGTGCGTGTCCGAGGGCAGCAGGCCGACGGCGCGCAGCCGTTCGGCGAGTTCGGCCCCGCAGTGCGAAGCCAGGCCGCGGAGTTGGACGTTGCCGCGGGAGGTGGTCTCCAGTTCGCCGTCGCCGAGCGCTTCGGCGGCGTCGGCCAGCGCCAGTACCTGACGAACCGTCAGCATGCCGCCGGGCAGGCGGACCCGGGCCAGGGCGCCGTCGTCGGCCGGGTGCAGACGAAGGGCCCCTGGGCAGGCGTCCGCGCGCCCCCGGTCGGGCACCGCGGCGCCCGGCGCGGTGGCGTCGGGTGTCGGTGGCATGGCCGCGAGCATACAGATGATCCGATCGGTTGCCTTTGTCCGTCACCTCACACCCCGGGCGCTCCGGGCGGCCTCCCCGGGATCGCCCTCCCCCAGGTCAGCCGCACCCCGTACGATGCTGGCGGACGGTCCCCGCGGACCGTCCGCACGCCAGCGACGGCGCAGGGGAGGAAACCGGTGCAAGCCCGGTGCGGTCCCGCCACTGTGACCGCGGTTCACCGGGAGACCGGACGGCCGCGGGAGCCAGGAACTCCTGCCGTCCTCCACCGGCCCGGGGCGCGGACCCCGAGGAAGGCTCGAAGAGCAATGCGCTGCCGCATGCCCGCGCCCGGGTCCCCGGACGCCCCACGCCCGCCCGCCTCCGGGCGCTTCCTCGACGTCCTCGACGTCCCGGCGCTCCTTCGGTCGCCGCTCGCGCGTCGTCGCACTCCTTCGCCGACCGCGCGTCGTCACTCGCCTTCGCCGCTCGCGCGTCGTCGTACTCCTTCACCCGTCACGTGCCGCGCGCCATCGCCGGTCGTTCGCCCCACGCCTTCGTCCGCCGCATGCCACGCGCCATCGTCAGTCGCTCGTCACTCGTCACTTTCAACGCCGGCGCGCCCTTCGGCTCGGGGCGGCTCCGAGGCCGGGAGGGCCTTCGCATGATCCTGCTGCTGTCGACGTCCGACACCGACCTGCTCAGTGCCCGCGCCGCCGACGGACCGGTCCGCTACCGGCTCGGCAACCCGGCCCGGCTCACCCCCGAGGACCTGCCCGCGCTGCTGGAGGGCACCGACCTCGTCGTGGTCCGCCTGCTCGGCGGTCGCCGCGCCTGGCAGGAGGGCCTGGACGCGCTGCTGGCCGGCCCCCGCCCGGTGGTCGTGCTGACCGGTGAACAGGCCCCCGACGCCCAGCTGATGGAGCTGTCCACCGTCCCGGCCGGCATCGCCGCCGAGACGCACGCCTACCTCGCGCACGGCGGCGCCGCCAACCTCGCCGAGCTGGCCGCCTTCCTCTCCGACACCGTGCTGCTGACCGGCCACGGCTTCGCCCCGCCGGCCTCCGCCCCGGCCTGGGGGCCGCTGGAGCGCGAAGCCCGTGCGCAGGACGGCCCGACGGTCGCGGTGCTCTACTACCGCGCCCACCACATGAGCGGCAACACCGCCTTCGTCGAGACGCTCTGCCGGGCGATCGAGGACCAGGGCGCGCAGGCCAGGGCCTACTACTGCGCCTCGCTGCGCGGCGCCGAGCCCGAACTGCTGGCCGCGCTCGGCGAGGCCGACACGCTCGTCACCACCGTGCTCGCCGCCGGCGGCACCCGCCCGGCCGACGCACAGGCCGGCGGCGACGAGGAGGCCTGGGACGCGGGCGCGCTCGCCGCCCTGGACCGGCCGATCCTGCAAGCGCTCTGCCTCACCTGGTCGCGCGCCCAGTGGGAGGCCAGCGACGACGGTCTGTCCCCGCTGGACACCGCCACCCAGATCGCGGTGCCGGAGTTCGACGGCCGGCTGATCAGCGTCCCGTTCTCCTTCAAGGAGCTGGACGAGGACGGCCTCACCGTCTACGCCGCCGACCCGGAGCGCGCCGCCCGGGTGGCCGGCACCGCCGTCAAGCACGCCCGGCTGCGGCACATCCCGGCCGCCGAGCGCCGCCTCGCGCTCGTGCTGTCCGCCTACCCGACCAAGCACGCCCGGGTCGGCAACGCCGTCGGCCTGGACACCCCGGCCAGCGCGATCCGCCTGCTGACCCGGCTGCGCGCGGAGGGCATGGACCTGGGCTCGGACCTCCCCGGGCTCGACGGGACGAGCGGGGGCGGCCACGACGGTTCCCTCGACGACTCCCACGACAGCTCGCGCAACGACTCGCACGACGACGCCCCCAACGGCTCCCCCAACGGTTCCCTCGACGACTCCCACGAGGGCGACGCCCTCATCCACGCCCTGATCGCAGCCGGCGGCTACGACCAGGACTGGCTCACCGAGGACCAGCTGGCCCGCAACCCGGTGCGCATCCCCGCCGCCGACTACCGCCGCTGGTACGCCACGCTCCCCCAGGCGCTGCGCGCGCAGGTCGAGGAGCACTGGGGCCCGGCCCCCGGCGAGCTGTACGTCGACCGCTCGCAGAACCCGGACGGCGACATCGTGCTCGCCGCGATCCGCTCCGGGAACCTGCTCGTCCTCATCCAGCCGCCGCGCGGCTTCGGCGAGAACCCCGTCGCCATCTACCACGACCCCGACCTGCCACCGAGCCACCACTACCTGGCCGCCTACCGCTGGATCGAGGCCGCGCAGGCCGACGGCGGCTTCGGCGCGCACGCCGTCATCCACCTCGGCAAGCACGGCAACCTGGAGTGGCTGCCCGGCAAGACCGCCGCGCTGTCCGCCGAGTGCGGCCCGGACGCCGTCCTGGGCGACCTCCCGCTGATCTACCCGTTCCTGGTCAACGACCCGGGCGAGGGCACCCAGGCCAAGCGCCGCGCCCACGCCACCCTGGTCGACCACCTCGTCCCGCCGATGGCCCGCGCCGACTCCTACGGCGACATCGCCCGTCTGGAGCAGTTGCTGGACGAGCACTCCAACATCGCCGCGATGGACCCGGCCAAGCTGCCCGCGATCCGCGCGCAGATCTGGACCCTCATCCAGGCCGCCAAGCTGGACCACGACCTCGGCCTGGACGAGCGCCCCGAGGACGACGGCTTCGACGACTTCCTGCTGCACGTCGACGGCTGGCTGTGCGAGATCAAGGACGCCCAGATCCGCGACGGCCTGCACGTCCTCGGCCAGGCTCCGGCCGGCACCGACCGGGTCAACATCGTGCTCGCCATCCTGCGCGCCCGCCAGATCTGGGGCGGCGTCAGCGCGCTGCCGGGCCTGCGCGAGGCGCTCGGGCTGGACGAGGCCGCGCTCAGCCTCGGGGCCACCGACGCCGCCGAGGCCCGGGCCCGCGCCCTGGTCGAGGCCATGGAGGCGCAGGACTGGGCGGTCGAGGCGGTCGAGAAGGTCGCCGCCGGGCTGCCGGAGGCCGTCCACGAGGTGCTGACCTTCGCCGCCACCCAGGTGGTGCCGCGGCTGGCCGCCACCACCGACGAACTGGACGCCGTCCTGCACGCGCTGCGCGGCGGCTTCGTCCCGGCCGGGCCGTCCGGCTCGCCGCTGCGCGGCCTGGTCAACGTGCTGCCGACCGGCCGCAACTTCTACTCCGTCGACCCGAAGGCCGTCCCGAGCAAGCTCGCCTGGGAGACCGGCCAGGCGCTCGCCGCCTCGCTGGTCGAGCGGTACACCGCCGACAACGACGGTGCCTACCCGCCCTCGGTCGGGCTGTCGCTGTGGGGCACCAGCGCGATGCGCACCGCCGGCGACGACATCGCCGAGGCCTTCGCCCTGCTCGGCGTCCGCCCGGTCTGGGACGACGCCTCGCGCCGGGTCACCGGCCTGGAGCCGATCACCCTCGCCGAGCTGGGCCGCCCGCGCATCGACGTGACGCTGCGCATCTCCGGCTTCTTCCGCGACGCCTTCCCGCACGTGGTCGCCCTGCTGGACGACGCGGTGCGCCTGGCCGCCGCCCAGGAGGAGCCCGCGGAGCAGAACTTCGTGCGCGCCCACGTCCAGGCCGACCTGGCGGTGCACGGCGACGAGCGCAAGGCCACCGTCCGCGTCTTCGGCTCCCGCCCGGGCACCTACGGGGCGGGCCTGCTCCAGCTGATCGACAGCCGGGACTGGCGCACCGACGCCGACCTGGCCGAGGTGTACACCGTCTGGGGCGGCTACGCCTACGGACGCGGGCTGGACGGGCGGCCGGCCCGCGAGGAGATGGAGACCGCGTACAAGCGGATCACCGTCGCCGCGAAGAACACCGACACCCGCGAGCACGACATCGCCGACTCGGACGACTACTTCCAGTACCACGGCGGCATGGTGGCCACCGTCCGGGCGCTCACCGGCAAGGCACCGACCGCCTACATCGGCGACTCGACCCGCCCGGAGACGGTCCGCACCCGGACGCTGACCGAGGAGGCCGCCCGTGTCTTCCGCGCCCGGGTGGTCAACCCGCGCTGGATGGAGGCGATGCGCCGGCACGGGTACAAGGGCGCGTTCGAGATGGCCGCAACGGTGGACTACCTGTTCGGCTACGACGCCACGACGGGCGTGGTCGCGGACTGGATGTACGAGAAGCTCACCCAGGAGTACGTGCTCGACCCGGTCAACCGGGAATTCCTGACCGGCGCCAACCCGTGGGCGCTGCACGGGATCAGCGAGCGGCTGCTGGAGGCGGCCAGCCGCGGGCTGTGGGAGCAGCCCGACCCGGAGCTGATCGCGCAGTTGCAGGCCGCGTTCCTGGAGACCGAGGGGGACCTGGAGGGCGACGAGGGCTGAGTCACGGGGGTGGCCGTCGGTGTTCCTGTCGTCCATTCGGGTGACAGGAACACTGGTGGCGTAGTCCGTCCAAGCGGACAATACGGGGCATGCCCCGCCGCCTCGCCCTCACCAGCCCCGCCCGGCGCACGCCGCACGCCGAGCACCCTGAGCACGCCGAGCAACCCGAGCACCGCTCCCACCCGTCGGCGTACGGGCACCTGCCTCCGCGTTCCGGTTCGCATGCGGGCGCGGGACCGGGTGCGGGACCGGGTGCGGGACCGGGTGCAGGTGCGGGACCGGGTCCGCACCGCTACCGCGCGCGGTTCGGCGCGCTGGCGGCCGGGGCGGTGCCGGTGCTCGCCTTCCCGGCGCCGGGACAGGCCTGGCTGGCCTGGGTCGCGCTCGTCCCCGGGATGCTGCTGATGCAGCGCGCGCCCGGCGGGCGGGAGGCGGCGGTGCGCGGGTGGTGGTTCGGGGCGGGCTTCATCCTGACCGCGATGTACTGGCTGGTCCCGTCCATCGGGCCGGGATTGCCGGTACTCGCCGTGCTGTTCGGGGCGCTCCAGGGCGGCTTCGGGTACGCCGTCCACCGGCTGCTGCACCCGCCGCTGACCGGCCGTCGGGCGCTGCTCGCGCTGCTCGTCGTCCCGGCGGTCTGGGTGACCACCGAGTACGCGCGGTCCTGGCACGCGCTCGGCGGGCCGTGGGCGCTGCTCGGCGCCACCCAGTGGCAGCACCCGGCGATCCTCGGGCTGGCCTCGGCCGGCGGGATCTGGCTGGTCAGCGCGGCCGTCGCGGCCGCCAACACCGGAGTGCTGATCCTCCTGACCGCCGTGCACTGGCGGCCGCGCGCCCTCGCGGCGCTGACCACCGTCCTGGTCCTGTCCGCCGGCCCGGTGCTGTTCGCGCTGCGCGACGCCCCCGCCCCGGCCGGAGCGGTCACCGTCGCACTGGTCCAGCCCGGCATCGTGGACGACCCGCAGGCCCGCTTCGAGGCCAGCGCCCAGGCCACCGCCTCGCTCGGCGGGCGGCCGGTGGACCTGATCGTCTGGGGCGAGAGCAGCACCACCGCCGACCTCGACCGCGACCCGGCCGCGCTCGACCGGCTGCGCCAACTCTCCACCGCCACCGGCGCGCAGATCATCATCGGGGAGGACGCCCGCAAGGCGGACGGGCGGATCTCCAAGGACGCGGTGCTGGTCTCCCCCGCAGGCGTGCTGGACCGCTACCGCAAGATCCGGCTGGTGCCCTTCGGCGAGTACATCCCACTGCGGCCGGTGCTCGGCTGGATCGCCGGCGTCAGCCGGGCGGCCGGCGAGAACCGGGCGCCCGGCACCGCCTTCCACGTCCTGCCGGCCACCGACCGGGCGGGCGGACCACTGCCGGTCGGCGCGCTGATCTGCTTCGAGTCGGCCTTCCCCGACATGGCCCGCACCGCCGCGCGGGACGGCGCCCGGGTGCTGGTCTACCAGTCCTCCACCTCGACCTTCCAGCACACCTGGGCACCCGAACAGCACGTCTCGCTGGCGGCGATCCGGGCCGCCGAGACCGGCCGCCCGGCCGTGCAGGCCTCGCTGACCGGGGTGTCGGCGGCCTTCGACGCGCAGGGCCGCGAGCTCGCCCGGCTCGGCACCGACGGCACCGGCGCGCTGACCGTCCGGCTGCCGCTCGCCGAGCCCGGGACGCTGACCTGGTACGACCGGATCGGCGACGTGGTGCCGATCGGCGCGCTGCTGGTCACGGCGGGCGCGACGGCGGCGGCGTGGCGTTCCGCCCGGAGGCGGCGGGGCTGAGGACGACGGGGCTGAGGACGGCGGGGGTGAGGACGGCGGGGGTCCTCGGCAGGGGCGTGGGCTCCGGACGTCAGCCCTCGGTGCCGGCCAGGTAGACGCCGAACGGCGCGCCCTGCGGGTCGCGCAGCACCGCGATCCGGGGGCCGTCCGGCACGTCGGCGGCCTCCATCAGCACGTCCGCACCGAGGCCGCTCGCCCGGGCGACGGTGTTGTCGACGTCCGCGACCGAGAAGTACGGCAGCCAGTGCGGCGGCACCTGCGGCGGGAAGCGGTCGTCCATCACCAGCATGCCGCCGAAGTCGGCGCCGTCCAGGCCCCACTGGGTGTACTGCGCGGACGGGCTGACGGACCAGCCGAGGACCGCCGGGTAGAAGGCGGTCGCACCGGACGGGTCGCGGGTGAGCAGTTCCACCCAGCCGAGCGCGCCCGGCTCGTTGAACACCCCGGCGCCCGCGAACGCGCGGGCCTGCCAGAGCAGGAAGACCGCGCCGGAACTGTCCCCGACCACCGCGAATCGGCCGAGGTCGGACACGTCGGTGGGCTCCTTCAGGACCTTGCCGCCGGCGTCCTTGGCCTTCGCGACGGTGGCGTCGGTGTCGGTGACCGCGAAGCAGGTCGACCAGGCGATGGGCTGCTGCGGCGCGAACCGCGGGCTGACGGCGGCCGCCGGGGCGTCGCCGAGGAACATCTGGGTGTAACCGCTGGCCTCGGGGCGCACATCGGTCTCGGCCCGCCAGCCGAACAGTTCGCCGTAGAAGGCGCTGGCGGCGACCGGGTCGGAGGTCCCCAGCTCGACCCAGCAGGGGCCGCCGATGGTCACGGAGTTCTGCTTCATGGCTTCTTCTCTCGACTTCTCTCGACTTCTGCTCTCGGTTCTCGATCTCTCGGCCGTCACTGACGGACCGTCATCTGAAGGTGGTGTCAGGAGACTTCGAGGACCACCTTGCCGCGGGCATGGCCGGACTCGACGAGGGCGAGCGCCTCGGCGGCGTGGGCCAGCGGGTAGCGCCCGGTGATGTACGGGTCCAGCTCGCCGGTGGCGACCAGGGACGCCAGCGCGGCCAGGGTCTCGGACGTCGTCGAGCGGGTGATGTAGCGGCCACCGAGTTCGGCCACGGTGGCCGGGTCTGCGGTGCTGACCAGCTCCGCACGGTCCTTGAGCGCGGGGACGGCGGCCCGCAGGGCATCGCCGCCGACCAGGTCGAGAATGCCGTCGACCCCGCCGGGCGCCGCGTCCGCGATCCGTTCGACGACGCCGTCGCCGTAGCGGACCGGCACCGCGCCGAAGGACTCCACGTGCGCACGGCTGGCGTCGCTCGCGGTGCCGAGGACGGTCAGGCCGCGGCTGCGGGCGATCTGGGCGGCCGCGCTGCCGACGCCGCCGGCGATGCCGAGGATCAGCAGCGTCCGGCCGGCACCGAGGCCGAGGTCGCGGATGGCGTCGTCCGCGGTGGCCGCCGACACGGGCAGGACGGCGGCCTGGTCGAAGCCGACACCCTCGGGCTTTAGGGCGCTCAACTCGGCGCGCATCAGTGTCTGTTCGGCGTACGAACCGGCGGCCGCGAGGCCGAACACCTCATCGCCCGGGGTGAATCCGGCGACCCCGGGGCCGACCTGCAGGACCACGCCCGAGGCCTCTTGGCCCATGACGACGGGGACTTCGCGCTCCCGGCCGAGCAGGCCCATGCGGACCTTCCAGTCCACCGGGTTCACCCCGGCCGCACTGACCGCGATCGCCAGCTGCCCGGGGCCGGGCTCCAGCACCGGGCGGTCCAGGAACTCCTGTGTCTCCGGCCCACCGTAGTCGACGAAGCCGAACGCCTTGGCCATCGGTGATCCCACTCCTCGGGTAGCGGTTGCGATCCCCCGTCCTCCCCCGCCCCAGCATGCGGGCGGGGGAGGACGGGTGCGGGCGCTGCTGGGCCGAACGGGGGCGGGCGGGGCTTCGGGCGGGCGGGCGAACAAAAGACAGATGACAGATAACAGATTTCGAAATCTGTTATCTGTCATCTGTTAGTTGTCAGCCGCCATCCGTCAGCGCACCGCCCGCGCCACCGGAATCCACAGCTGGGCCTCCGCCTGGCCGTCCGGCAGGAACCGGGTGCGCAGGATCTCCGGCCCCGGCCGGAACTCGTACGGGTTGGACGGGAACCACTGTGTGAAGACGTCCCGCCACATCTCCTGGAGGGCCTTCGGGAAGGTCCCGGTGTTGGAGAAGGCGGCCCAAGTCCCCGCCGGCACCTCCCGGACGTCCAGGTCGTCCGGGACGACGGCCTCCGCGTCCGCCACCACCGCGTGGTAGTAGTCGAGTTCGACGCCCTCCTCGCGGCTCTCCGAGAAGAACTCGGTGACCGAGAGGATGCCTTCCGGCTCACGGCCCGAGAGCGCCGAAATCCGGTCGATGGTCTCCTGACCAAGCCCCTTGATGAACGAGGCGATGGCCGGGTTCACACCCTCGTGCACCAGCGGGACCCGCGCCCGTCGGCCGATGATCCGGAAGTCCGGCTGCTCGATGATTCGGTATTCCATACTGCTGCTTCCTTCCACGACGAGTCGGAAGGACATCCGGGGCTGGGACTTGAGCACCGCGCCCTCGCGCCGGGCCTCACCGGGCCCGACCCCGTGCATCGCCCGGAACGCCCGGGCGAACGCCTCCCCCGAGGTGTAGCCGTACCGGATCGCGACATCCAGCAACGTCCGCTCACCGCCGAGGACTTCAGCCCCGGCGACGGTCAGCCGCCGGCGCCGGACGTAGTCCGACAGCGGCATCCCGGAGAGCATCGAGAACAGTCGTCGGAAGTGGTACTCCGACGTCATCGCGATCCGGGCCAGTTCGGCGACCTCGACCTCCTGGTCCAGGTTCCGTTCGATGTGTTCCATCGCCCGGTTCAGGTGTTCCAGCACTCCGACCCCGTCCTTCCCTTACTGATCACCACCGTAGGAAGGACCCACCCTGCCGCACCCGACAATCGGTGCCCGCTCCGGTCGGGTACCGATCGCCGGGTGGCGGCGAGTCGCACCGTTGGCGCCGGGTGGCGGGCGCGGGGTGACGGGCGGCAGGCAGCAGGGCGCCAGCCGGCAGGCGACAGGCGACAGAGGTCAGGGGTCAGATCAGGCCCTGGGCCAGCATCCCGTCCGCGACCAGCTCGAAGCTGGCGATGTTCGCGCCCACCACGTAGTCGCCCGGGTGGCCGTAACGCTCGGCGGTGGTGAAGCAGGAGTCGTGGATGTGCTTCATGATCCCGGCCAGCCGCTCCTCGGTACGGGCGAAGGTCCAGGAGTCACGCGAGGCGTTCTGCTGCATCTCCAGCGCGCTGGTGGCGACGCCGCCCGCGTTCGCCGCCTTGCCCGGGCCGAAGGCCACCCCGGCCTCCTGGAACACCCGGACCGCCTCCGGGGTGGTGGGCATGTTGGCACCCTCGGCGACCGCCAGCACTCCGCCCCGCACCAGGGCCAGCGCATCCGTCTCGGTCAGCTCGTTCTGGGTGGCGCAGGGCAGCGCGACGTCGCAGGGCACGCTCCACACGCCCGGGCCCTCGACGAACCGGACGTGGCTGCCGCGCAGTTCGGCGTAGTCGGCGACCCGGCCGCGCCGGACCTCCTTGACCTCCTTGAGGAGCGCGAGGTCGATGCCCTTCTCGTCCACCACGTAGCCGCTGGAGTCGGAGCAGGTGAGCACCGTCGCGCCGAGCTGCCGCGCCTTCTCGATCGCGTAGATGGCGACGTTGCCGGAGCCGGAGACGACGACCCGGCGCCCGTCCAGGCTCTCGCCACGGCTGTGCAGCATCTCGGCGGTGAACATCACGCAGCCGTAGCCGGTCGCCTCGGTCCTGGCCTGCGCGCCGCCCCAGCCGAGGCCCTTGCCGGTGAGCACGCCGGCCTCGTAGCGGTTGGTGATCCGCTTGTACTGGCCGAACAGGTAGCCGATCTCCCGGCCGCCGACGCCGATGTCCCCGGCCGGGACGTCAGTGTGCTCGCCGAGGTGGCGGTACAGCTCGGTCATGAAGGACTGGCAGAACCGCATGACCTCGGCGTCCGAGCGGCCCTTGGGGTCGAAGTCGGAGCCGCCCTTGCCACCGCCGATCGACAGCCCGGTGAGCGCGTTCTTGAAGATCTGCTCGAAGCCGAGGAACTTGACGATGCCGAGGTTCACCGAGGGGTGGAAGCGCAGCCCGCCCTTGTACGGGCCGAGGACGCTGCTGAACTCCACCCGGAAGCCCCGGTTCACGTGGATGTCGCCGGAGTCGTCCGTCCACGGCACCCGGAACATGAGCTGCCGCTCGGGTTCGCAGATCCGCTCGATGATCCGGGCGTCGACGAACTCGGGGCGGCGGGCGAGCACCGGCCCGAGGGTCTCCAGGACCTCGTGGACCGCCTGGTGGAACTCCGTCTCACCCCTGTTCCGGCGGACCACGTCCGCGTAGAGCGCCTCGATCACGCGCTGCTCGGCGTCGGAGGAGGTCGGGGAAGTGGCGGCGGGAGGGGTTGTGGGCATCTGATCAGGACCTTCCGTGGTCGTCGGTGCTCGTAACGCGAGGCGTTCCCGTGCCCAGGAAACGGGGGAATCCTCGCAGTGTCCACAGTCCGGCTCCCGACGCATCCACATGCTGAAACCCTCGCGCCTCGCGGACCGTACGATCCACCAGCGCCCTCGCGTCAGCGCGGAGCCCGGCTGAACCACCGTCCGCATGCGAGGACCCGCCGACCGCCCTGGGCGATCGTCACGGAACGTAGGCGTCCCGCGTGGCAGGAACACGGCGGGAACACCGGCGGGAACACGGGCGGGAACACGGGAACAGGCGAGGCTCGGGTGGTGTTGTGCGCCTCCGTGGTCATGCCGGGCACGGACAGTACCCAGTTGTTCAAATTGGAACTACCGAGTACGGTCATCGACATCCGATCCACCCCGGGCCGCCCGGCCCGCCCGTTCCTCTCAACCCATCGGTTCTCATCGACGGAGGCCCACCCATGCCGCAGCCCGGCCCCGCCACGGTGCGCTCGCGTGTGCGCATCCCGCTGACCTTCCCCGACGGCTACCGCGCCGAGGCGGAGGCCGTCACCTTCCACGACCTCGCCGACGGCGCCGAGCACCTGGCGCTCGCGTTCGGCGAGGTGCCGGAGGGCGGGACGCCGCTGGTACGCCTGCACTCGGAGTGCCTGACCGGCGACGTCTTCGGCTCGGACCGCTGCGACTGCGGCCCGCAGCTGCGCGAGTCGGTCGAGCGGATCACCGAGGCCGGCGGCTACCTGCTGTACCTGCGGCAGGAGGGCCGGGGCATCGGGCTCTACAACAAGCTGGAGGCCTACTCCCTGCAGGACTCCGGATTGGACACGTACGACGCCAACACGGCGCTCGGCCTGCCCGAGGACGGCCGGGACTACACCGCCGCCGCCCAGATGCTCACCACGCTCGGCGCCACCGGCATCGACCTACTGAGCAACAACCCGGACAAGGCGGCGCAGCTGGCCGACCTCGGGATCACCGTGCGGCGGCGGGTGCCGACCGACGTGCACCTGTCCGCGAGCAACGTGCGCTACCTGCGGGCGAAGGTGGAACGGACCGGGCACTCGATCGAACTGTCCCGGCTGGTCGGCTGAGCCTGATGGCGGCGGGGGGCTGACAAGTAACAGATGACAGATGACAGATTTCGAAATCTGTTATCTGTCATCTGTCAGTCGTCGGCCCCCCGCCGCCCGCACCCCGCGCCCGGACCGTGCGCAGCACCCCGTACGCCGCGAGCGGGAGCGCGACGAGCAACGCGGCCCAGAACGCGCCGTACCCCCAGAACTCCGCGACGGCCGTGAACTGCCCCTGGAGCACCGGGATCCGCAGCGCCTCGACCGGGCCGAGCGGCCCGGGCCAGGCCCCGAGCACCAGGGTGGTGGGGATCCAGCAGCCGAGGAGCACCCGAGCGGCGACCGGCGTCCCCAGGGTGCTCGCGAAGGAGACGACGGCCAGCAGGACGACGAACCCGGACTGGTAGGCCGCACCGGTCTGGCCGGTCCCCCACGAGGCCGGCGTCGGGTGGTGTCCGGTGGCCGCCAGCCGCACTTCGACCGCCGCCCACAGCAGCAGGGCCAGCACGCAGGTGCTCCCGAGCGCGAACAGCGCGCGGTCACGGGCACCCGCGGGGCCCGTCCGCCACTGCTTGCCGTCCCACCGTGCCGGCGCGCCCCGCCCGGCGAGCCGCCGCCAGGCCTCCCGCACCTGCCGCCGGGCCTCGTGCGCGGGCTTCAGCAGCCGGTCCGCCGCGCGCTCGATCAGCACGTACGACGCCATGATCGCCACCACCGCCGCGAGGCCGGCCCAACTGCCCATCCCGCCCTCGAACACGACCACCCGCTCGGCCACCGGTTTCGGCATCTCCACGCCCGTCATCGGCGGTCCGAGCCGCAGGTAGCCGATGGCGAAGGCCCCGGCGCCGGTCAGGGCCGCCGTGCCGAAGCCGACCCGGGCGGGGAAGAAGGCGAGGACGGCGGCGGCGACCAGTGCCGCCCCCAGTTGGCCGACCACCTGCTGGGCCGCGTGCTCGCCGGCCTTCTTCAGCGGCCCGCCGAAGGCGCCGTCGGGCGAGATCTTGAGCTGGACCCCGGCCTCGACGGGGTAGCGGAACACCGCCCCCGCCCACAGCAGCAGCCCGAGGGCGAGGAACAGCAGCAGCACGGCGCCCGCCCGGCGCGGCAGGCCGGTGCGGGCGTGCGGCCACCAGGCCCGCAGCCGGGCCGGCCAGTCCACCGGCGTCCGGTCGCGCCCGCCCGGCCACAGCCGCCCCGGCCACCGGTCCCGGCCGGCCCGGGCCGCGCGACCCTCCTGGCCTTCCCGACCCTCCGTGTCCCCGATCCGCTCGCCCCGGCCCCGGCCGCGCGGGCGCAGCGTCTCGGCGGCGACCAGTGCCGCGCGCCCGGCGTCGTCCCCCGGGTCGGCGGCCACCGCCCGCCGCCGCAGTGCCGACCAGCGGCGCCGGACCGCCTCCGGTGCGGCGGTCGGGTCCGGCGCGGGCCGGCGGACCGCGGCGCGTGCGGCCGTGCGGACGCCGGAGCCTGCGGCGAGGGCCGCGTCCACCACCGCCGACGCGACCAGGGCGGCGAGCTCCGACACCCGTTCGGGCAGCGGCAGCCGGTGCAGGGCGGTGGGCAGCGGCGAGAGCCGGCCGAGCAGCCGGTCGCGCTCCTCGGGTCGCACGCTCAGCCACACCACCAGCCGGTGCGCCTCCTCGCGCTCCTGCGGGCTGAGCCCGTCGCCGCCCCGCCGGCCGCCGCCGACGGTGCGGGCGGCGCGGTCCACTTCGGCCAGGACGTCCGGGAGTTGGGCCAGGGCGAGCAGTCGGGAGCAGTGTTCGCCGGAGCACTCGGGGTGGAAGCAGTCGTAGCGGGCGGCGACGGCCGGGGCACCGCCCCGGACCAGTGCGTCGATGAACGCGGCGCCGTCCGGTTCGGTGGCGATGCGTTCCAGCCCGGGGGTGTCGATCGGGCGGTCGAGGTAGTACGGGGTGGCGGAGGGGGCGAAGGCGGCGCCGAAGGCGAGCACCGCGAGGGCGGCCACGGCGTCGCGACGCGAGCCGGGCGCCCGGGCGACGTCGGTGAGGTGGTGCAGGTCGAAGACGTTGTCCTGGACGTCGTCGCGCAGCCAGTCGCGCAGCCGCTCCGCTCCCCCGGCGGAGAGCCAGCGGGTCGCGTCGCCGGAGCGCCGGAGCAGGACCTCGGCGAGCTTGGCCGGGTCGGTGAAGGGGGAACCGAGGAAGGTGATCGGCCGGTGGGTGCGGCCGGGGTCGGTCCGGGTCTGTCGCCGGACCACCGCGGGGCTGCCGCCGGCCAGCCAGCTGCGGACCTGCGGGGCGGTCCAGCGGTCCTCCGGGTTCTTGGTGAACAGTCCTTGGAGAAGCAGCAGTTGGCGCGGGTCGGCAAGGGCGGAGAGGTCGACCTCCTCGCCCAGGACCAGTTCCAGCTGCAACACCTCGTCGCTGATCAGCAGGCCGTCCGCGCCGAGGAAGCGGGGGCGGCCGGTGAACAGCTCGTACAGGACGTTGCCGAGCGCCCACCAGGGCCCGGCCTCGTGGTTGCGTCCGGCCAGGAGCTCGGGGGCCATGTACGGGATGGTGACGATCGTCTCGGGCGTGAAGCGGCGGCTGGCGGTGAGCCGGGCGACGCCGCCGAAGTCGGCGATCACGAACTCCCCGGGCGCGCGACCGGGGCGGACCAGGACGTTGGCCGGCTTGAAGTCCAGCGGGTTGCGCTCGATCCGCCGCTGCCAGAAGTCGAGCAGGGCGACGAGCTCGTAGACGATCCGCTCGGCCTCCCGCCGGTCGGTGGGCCGACCGTGCTTGCGCAGTTCGGCGAAGTGGTCGGCGAGGGTGACCGGCAGGTACTCCATGGCCACCCAGTCGAGTTCGGTGCCGTGGTGGCCGACCCGGCCGAAGTCGACGATGTGCGGGACGTGGCGGCGGTAGTCGTCGTTGCACAGGTAGGCGAGCAGGTCGGCGTCCATGGACTGGCCGGCGGCCGTCACCTTGACCGCGGCGTCGCCGCCGCCGTCGGTGCGCCGGACGTGCCAGACGGTGCCCTCGGTGCCGGAGCCGGCCACGCCGAGCGGGGCGAAGCGGCCCCGCAGGGCGTCCGGGAAGGCGTCCGCGAACCGTCCGCCGGTGGGCCCCTCGCCCTCCGGCGCCCCGCCCCCGGGGCCCTCACTCCCCGGCACCCCGCCCGCGGGCCGCTCGCCGCTCCGGCTTGGCCCGGGGCCGATGTTGTCGGCCCAGCCGGGGGCGGCGGCACGCCCGGTGCCCGCGCGCCGCTGGACCTTGGTCGGGGCCTCCGGGTCGACCCGCTCCGGCGCGGCCCGCTGGACCCTGGTCGGCGCCTCCGGGTCGAAGCGGGTCCCGCCGTCCGGCGTCCTCCCGGTCGCGGCGTCGGGGTCCACCCGGGTGCGCGGGACGGCGCCGAGCCGCGACGACCGGTCCGGCACGACGCCGAGGCGCCGCCCCCACGGCCGCCGGTCCACCCTGGTCCGGGGCTCGGACCGGGGCCCGGGGCCGCTCTCCGGCCAGGGGCCTCGTCGGTCGTCGTCGGCCGGGCCGGCTTCCTCCGGTGTGGCCATGGCGGCGCTCCCCTCCCCGCTTCCCAGGGCCGGCCCGGGGGCCGTAGCCACGCGCCCGCCACCCCGGGTGGTGATTTTGACGCGTCATCATCCCGCATGGCGGGCTGTGGTGTTGGCCGCTTTTCCGGAACGCGACCGAGCGGTTGCGCTACCGCCACCGAACGCCGCCGCAGGCCTCCCCCACCTGCCCCGACCCCGGCCCCGCCCCCGGCGCCTGAGCCTTCAACGCCTCAACCCCGAGGCCGCCGACGCGTCAGCTCTCGACCGGGCGTCCCTGGGGCTCCTCGGCGATCCGGCGGGCGATCTCGCCCGGCCGCACCGGGCGGCCGAAGTGCCAGCCCTGCGCCCAGTCGCAGCCGATGGTCCGCAGCCGTTCGGCGTCCCTGCGGGTCTCCACGCCCTCGGCGGTGACGGTCAGCCCGAGCGCGTGCGCCATCGACACCAGACCGCTGACGATCCGCCACCCGGTGGACTCGTCCTTCTCCGGATCGTGCAGGTCGCCGACGAAGGAACCGGCGATCTTCAGTCCGGAGACCGGCAGGTCGCGCAGGTAGGCGAGGTTGGACCAGCCGGTGCCGAAGTCGTCCACGGCCAGCGACACGCCGAGGTCCACCAGCCCGTGCAGGGTGCGCAGCGCCTCGTCCTCGGGCCCGACCACGGTCGACTCGGTGATCTCCAGCTGCAACCGGGCCGGATCGAGGCCGGTCGCGTCGAGGATCCGGCCGAGGTCGGTGACCAGCGCCGCGCTGCGCGCCTGGCGGACCGCCAGGTTGACGTTCAGCTGCGGCGCGGCGTCGCCGAACCGCTTGATCCAGTCCGCGGCCTGGCCGCAGGCCTGCTCCAGCACCCAGCGGCCGAGCGGCATGATCAGCCCGGTCTCCTCGGCGGTCGTCACGAACTCGTCCGGGCCGAGCACGCCGAGCTGTGGGTGGCGCCAGCGCACCAGCGCCTCCACGGCGGCCAGCCGGCCGTCCGCGAGCGCGTACAGCGGCTGGTAGTCGATGAAGAACTCGCCCCGGTCGAGGGCGGCCGGCATCCGCACCGACACCGCGTATCGGCTGACCGCGCGGGCGTTCTCCCTGGGGTCGAACAGCGTCCAGCGGCCGCGGCCGGCCTCCTTGGCCCGGTACAGCGTCAGGTCTGCGGCCCGGACGGCCGCGCCCGGGGTGGTGGTGGACACCCGCCGCTCCAGCACGCCGACGCTCGCGCCCACGGCCAGCTTGTGGTCGCCGATCAGCACCGGCCCGGCCAGTGCCTTGAGCACCGTCTTCGCCGCCGCGACGGCCTCCTGCTCGCCCCGGCAGTTCTCCAGCAGCACCACGAACTCGTCGCCGCCGAGCCGGGCCACCAGGTGGCCGAGCGGGCTGAGCGCGGCCTTGAGCCGGGCCGCCACGGCGGACAGCAGCTGGTCCCCGGTGTCGTGGCCGAGGCTGTCGTTGACCACCTTGAAGCCGTCGAGGTCGACGTAGCAGAGGCCGAACCTGGCACCCGGATCCGGATCCTCGAACAGCTTCTCCAGCCGTTCGAAGAAGGCCGCCCGGTTCGGCAGGCCGGTCAGCGGGTCGTGGGTGGCCTGGTGGCGCAGCCGCTCCTGGAGCCGGTAGCGGTCGGTGACGTCCTCCAGCATCGCGACCTGGTACTGCGGGACACCGTCGTCGTCGCGGATCAGCGAGACGGTCAGATGGGTCCAGACCACCTCGCCGTCCTGGCGGTAGTACGGCTTGTCGAACTGGAAGTAATCCCGCTTGCCGCTGATCAGCTCCTCGTACGCCTCCCACACGCCCGGGGTGTCCTCGGGGTGGACGAGATCGCCGACCCGGCGGCCGGTCATGTCCTCCGGGCTCGCGCCGAACAGCTCCTGGAGCGCCTTGTTGACGGCCAGGATGTTGCCGTCGGTGTCGCCGATGCCGATCCCGATGGCCGCGCTCTCGAACAGCGCGCGGAACCGCGCCTCGGAGGCGCGCAGCGCCCGCTCGGCCTCCTTGCGGGCGGTGTCGGCGGCGGTGCGGATCGCCTCCTGCTCACGCAGTGTGCGCTCGCGCAGGGCGGCGGCCCAGCCGGCCGCGAAGGCGCCGGTCAGGGCCGGGCCTCGGTCGTCGCCGACCGGCTGCGCCTGCAGCAGCTCCACCGCCCGGGCCAGCACCAGCGGGTCGGTGAAGTGCGCGTCGACCAGCTCCGCGCCGGCCTGCTCGGCCAGCCGGGGCTCGAACGGCTCGTCCAGCTGCGCGCGGTGGAGCAGGGCGGCGGTCCGGGCGACCAGACGGCCGAGCAGGCCGGGGTGGACGGCCATGCCGTGGTCGGCGGAGAGCAGCCGTGCCCAGGCCTCGTGGAACCGTTCGGCGCTGCCGAACACCGGGGTGGCGCTCATGCGTCCACCCGGGTGCGCGCGGGCGCCGCTGCGGGGTGGCCGCCGGCGGCGGTCCGGGCGGCGGCAGTCCGGGCGGGGGCGGTGCGGGCGGGGGCGGTGCGGACGGGGGGCGCCGTGTGCCGCGCGGCGGGCACGGCGGTGTGACCGGCGGCCGCTTCGCGGAACCCGCGGCCGTCGGTCACTCGCCCGATCCGTCCGCTCAAGGGCGGAACCCCACGCCCGCCACCCCGGTCATCCGCTCGGGGTGCTCGCCGACCGCCTCCGGCTGGTCCGGGCGCCACTGCGGCAGGTAGACCACGCCCGGTTCGACCAGCTCGAAGCCGGCGAACATCTCGCTGATCTGCTCATGGGTGCGCATGGTCAACGGGGTCGGCGTCTTGCGGTAGAGCTCCTGGTGGTCCTCCGCCTGGTCCGGGCGGCCCTCCAGGGAGGCGTGTGAGAGGACCAGGGCGCTGCCCGGCGGAAGCGCGTCGCGGAGCGTGCCGATCAGTTTCCACGGGTCCTCGTCGTCGGTGACGAAGTGCGTGACGGCGACCAGCAGTACGGCCACCGGCTCGCCCTGCGCCAGCAGCCCGGCCACCTCGGGGCGGTCCAGCAGGTCGTGGATGTCCCGCAGGTCGGCCTGGACGACGTCGCTGCCCGGGTCGTCTTCCAGCAGCAGGCGGCTGTGTGCGACGGCGACCGGGTCCCGGTCCACGTAGAGGACCTTCGCCTCGGGGCGGATCGCGCGGGCGATCTCGTGCACCGCGCCGAAGGTCGGGATGCCGGAGCCGATGTCCAGGAAGCGGGTGACGCCGCGCTCGGCCAGGAAGGTCACGGCCCGGCGCAGGAAGGCCCGGTTGGAGCGCATGATCTGCGGCAGCTCCGGCCACAGGGCCATCGCCTTGCGCGCCATCTCCCGGTCGACCTCGAAGTTGTGCGAGCCCCCCAGGTAGTAGTCGTAGACCCGCGCGGCGTTCGGTTTGTCCAGGTCCGTGCCCTCCGGTACCCAGCTCGGTCGCCGCATGCCTGTGACTCCTTCACTCCGGTTCTGGGGATGCAGCGCCTCGCGGCAACTGCTGTGACAGATGAGACTACAAGCACACAAGATCCTCCCCTGCACCCCGAACGGCTGCAAGCGGAATGCTTCCCTCCTGGCATGCGACGTTTACGGAGCGTTCGCCTCTCGTCCCACCGGCACCGGACCCACCGACGGCCAGACCGAAGCAACGCTCGGGCCGGGCCGACTCGGGGCCCGGCCGGAGCGGGGCCCTCGCCGGCCTGGGGCCCTGGCCGGAGCGGGGCCGAGCCGAAACGGGCAAACTCCGGGCTGGGGCGCTCTAGGGTGGGCGCGTGGACCCCAACCACTACCGCTTCCGGGGCGTGTGGCGGCTCGCGGCGCCGGCGCCCGACGTGTACGCGGCACTGGAGGACGTACGGAGTTACCCGCTGTGGTGGCCCGAGATCCTCGAAGTCCGGCAGACCGGCGAGGAGTCCGAGGAGTCCGGCGACGTCGTGGTGCGCGCGCTGCTGCCGTACCGGCTGGTGATCCGCCTGGAGGCGCGACGGCACGACCCGGCCGCCGGCGTGCTGGAGGCGGTCATGCGGGGCGACCTCACCGGGTGGTCACGGTTCACCGTCACCTCGGACGGACCGGGCAGCCGAGTGGTCTTCGAGGAGGACACCCGGCCCGACAAGCCCCTGCTGCGCCGCCTCGCCCTGCCCCTGCACCCGCTGTTCCGAGCCAACCACGCGGTGATGATGCGCCGGGGGCGGCGGGGGCTGGCGGCGTACCTGGGCAACGGGGGCCGGCGGGTGGCAGTGGACGAATGACGGGCGACAGGTAACAGATGACAGCGAACAGATAACAGATTTCGAAATCTGTTATCTGTTATCTGTTTGCTGTCATCTGTTCGCCGCCGTCCGCCGTCCGCCTGCCGTCACTCGCTCGCCCCTGGTGACCGCGCGGCCGGCGGCGGTTAGCGTGGCGGCGCACCCCCCGACCCGCCGGAGGACCGTCATGCCCACCACCGCACCGGACGCGTTCGGCTTCACGACCCCCTTCGACCGGACCGGAACGGGCAGCAGCAAGTGGGCCCGCGCGGGGGCGCCCGGGGTGATCGCGATGGGCCTGGCGGACATGGACCTGCCCGGGCCACCGGCCGTCGCCGCGGCGCTGGAGCGCCGGGCCCGGCACCGCGCGTACGGGTACACGGTGTGCGACCCGGCCGGGCGGACGCTGGTGGCCCGCTGGTACCGCTCGCGGCACGGCGTCGAGGTGGACCCGGACTGGGTGCTGCTGCTGCCGTGCGGTCCGCGCACCGCCCTGCGCCTGCTGCTGGAGACCGTACGCCCGCAGGCGCCGGTGCTGTTCCCGACGCCGGAGTGGGGCGGCTTCGCCCAGCTGTGCCGGGCGGCCCGCCTCCCGTACCGGGAACTGCCCCTGGCCGCCGGCCCGGACGGCTACCGGCTCCCGGACGGTCCGCTCCCCCACCCGGCCGGTGCCGTCCTGCTGAGCAGCCCGCACAACCCCTCCGCCCGGGTCTGGCCGCCCGCCGGCCTGCGGGCCCTCGCCGAACGGGCGGCGGAGGCCGGCGCGCTACTGGTCTCGGACGAGGTGCACGGCGATCTCACCCACCCCGGGCATGTCCACCCGGTCGCGGTGACCACCGTCGACGCGGCGCTCCGGCCCCGGGTGGTCACGCTGAACTCGGTCGGCAAGACCTTCAACTGCTCCGGCGTGCCGAGCAGTTTCGCGCTCGTCCCCGATCCGGGCCTGCGCGCCCGGTTCACCGAGGTGCTGGCCGGATTCGGCCTCTGGGAGGGCGGCCGTGCGACACGAAGTTGCACGAGTTTGAGTGGACTGACCGATTGGAGGGGCGGCTGATGAGGCCGTAGGTGCAGTCACGGGTCTGTGTCCGTATG
>NZ_JBIVAX010000024.1:0-129489 GCF_044745805.1 Kitasatospora sp. NPDC086801 | reverse complement strand
CGCCCCCATTCCGGGCTGCCAGTTCGGCACGCTCAGCACCCCGATGACCTGCCGCTCGGCCCCCGCATACGCCGACGCCACCCGCTCACCCGCAGTCGACCCCGCGGCATCGACCGTCACCGCGGGCATCTGCGGCGTCATCTCCGCGAGCACCTCGGCGACCGTCTCCCGCGCGATCCGCAGACGCTCCAGCCCCTCCCGGGCCAGCTCCAACTTGACGGAAATCACCGCGAGTTCGGCCTCGAACTCCTCCACCCGAACCCGGGCGGCCGCCTCGCGCGCCTCCAACTCCTCGAACAGCGAACCCATCAGCCGCCCTCCTCCACCACCACCGTAGAGACGAACAGCCCCACGCACAGCCCCGATCAGCAATCTCCCAGCTCAGCCCTTCCCTCCAGAAGAACCGCACCCCGTGCCGGTGATTCGCTTCGACCTGGCTTCCTTTCCCCAACACCTCGACCTGGCCGCAGAGCACGGCGGCCAGGCCTCCGGGTGGCGCGGGGATCTGATCACCGGTACCCGGGCTGTGCGGCTGGAAGAGGTCCGGGCCGTCTACTACAGGCGGCCCGGACTGCCTGACATCAGCCGCACAGTCGATCCCGCCTACCGCGAATGGGCACAGGGGCAGGCCCTGGTCGGTATGGTCCAGGTCTTGAGCTCCCTGCCGGTGGTCTGGCTGCACCATCCCGACGTCTACAGGGCGTCCGCACACAAGCCGGGGCAACTGGTAGCCGCTACCGCCGCAGGCCTGCGTGTCCCGCGCACTCTGGTGACGAACAGTCTGCCGCGGGCTCAACAGTGGGCGGCCCAAATCGACGGGCAGCTCATCGTGAAGCCGGTCACCGCGGGGGCGATTACGTTGGGCCACCGCAACATGATGCTGCCTACCCGGCGGTTCGAGGCGTCGGACCTCGACGACTCCCTGGAACTGACCGCACACATGTTGCAGGAGTGGATTCCGAAGCAGTTCGAGGTGCGGCTCACTGTCGTGGGTGACCGAATGTTTCCCGCAGCCATTCATGCGGGTAGCGAAGCCGCACTGGTGGACTGGCGGAGCGACTACGACTCTTTGACCTATGAGCCGACCCACATCCCCGACGACGTCGCGGCGGGCGTCCGTCGGTTCATGACCGGATACGGCCTCAACTACGGTGCGTTTGATTTCGTCGTGACCCCGGCAGGCAACTGGGTGTTCCTCGAATGCAACCCCGCCGGGCAATGGCAATTCATCGCGGCAGCAACGAAGCTGCCGATCGCGGAGGCACATGCCTCCCTCCTGCAAGGAGCGGAATGAACGACGCTGACGCTCGCCCTCTCCGGGAACTCCTGGCTCGGGGCCTGGCTGCGGCCGGCCACGGGGAGCAGTGGACTCGTGCCGTGGAGCAGGTCCCCAGGCACCTGTTCGTACCGGCGGTCTACGAGCAGGACGGTACCGGACAGTGGTCCGAGATCACCGGTGCGACGCCGGGCTACCTGGAGCACGTCTACGCCGACCGGGCCCTCACCACACAGGTCAAGGAGGGCGAACCCACATCCTCATCCAGTGAGCCGGGGCTCATGCTCACGATGCTGGACGCGCTGGGGGTGCAACCCGGTCAGCGCGTCCTGGAAATCGGCACCGGGACGGGATACAACGCGGCGTTGCTGTCTCATGTGCTGGGGGACAGCAACGTCACAACCGTCGATGTCGACCCCGAGTTGACCACGGACGCCGCACGCCGACTGCGCGAGGCCGGGTACCGGCCGACCGTACACACCGGTGACGGTGCGGTCGGGCTGTCCACGCGCCCTCTGTTTGACCGGATCATCGCCACCTGTCAAATGCAGTCCATCCCGCCCGCGTGGCTTCGACAGGCCACCAACGGCGCAGTGATGGTTGTTCCGATCGGCTGGGGGCTGGCCAGGCTCACGGTTGAGGACGGACAGGGGGTCGGCCAATTCCTGCCCCAAAGTGCCTACTTCATGGCCCGAAGGACTCCCCGAGTCCGACCCCGCTTTGACGAGCTGGCGACGGAACAGGCCACGAGCACAAACCTTCCTGCTCAGGAAATTCTGACGCGCCTGGAGTTCCCGTTGGCACTCGCTCTCCCCGGATACCGCACCTGCACCTGGGGCGGGGATGCGGGCGGAGCGACGGCAGTCGGCATCTGGACGCCGGACGGAGCAACCGCCACGGTCAGTTGGGACGGCTCCGTGCGCCAGATCGGGCCACGCAAGTTGTGGGACACGGTCGAGGAGCTGAGCGAACAGTTCGATGACGCGCCCCGGCGCGAGGACTTCGGACTCACGATTACCCCCGAGCGTCAACGCTCCTGGTGGAAGAACGAAGAGACGGGATGGGATCTGCCCGCCGTCCACTTCACCGAATAACGCCCCTGCCTGGAGCCTGAAGCACGAAAGGCCCCTCCCTGGACAGTTGTCCATCCAACGTTGCCGCCCGCACGCCACACAAGACCTCCGACGAGCATTCGGTGAACGCGGATGAAACGGTGTCACCGGCTGCCTCGCGCGAACCCCACTACCCGTGGTGGGTAGTGGGGCTCGGACGGCGTGTGTGCGTCAGACCTCGCCGAACTCGCCGGCCTGGACGGCGGCGACGAACGACGACCAGGCGTCGGTGGGGAAGACGAGGGCAGGACCTTCGGGGTCCTTGGAGTCACGGACGGGCAGTACACCCGGGAAGCCGGGAGCCACCTCGATGCAGTCGCCTCCGTTGTCGCTGTAGCCGGACTTACGCCACTCGGCGCTGGCCAGGTCAAGGATCGGGCCGGTCATTCGTGCTCCTTCCGAGCAGCGCGGATCACGGCAAGCGAAGCCACCTTGGGAAGCGACTTCACCTGAAGCCGATCGTAGTCACGGCTCCATGCCTCGACCTTCCTGCATTCCCGTTCCAGGACGCCCGAATCAGCCTCCGGGAGTTGTGGGCCGAGCCGAGCCGGACCGTCGCGGTCAACGGCTGCCGGGAGGGCTGAGATTGACGCAATCCTCCCGGCCGTGAACGGCCGGGGCTCCGCAAGAATTCACTGAAAGGATCCTGAGACATGACGCACATCCCATGGCAAGGACGGGCCGCCGATCTGGCCGCCCGGGCGACCGATCCGGACTCCCGATGGCGGAACCCGGTGGCCGGCATCCCCCGGCACGAACTGGTCCCCAGGTGGTGGGAGCCTGTCGAGGACGGCACTTGGCAGCTTCAGGTAGGGGAAGCGAACCCGGACTTGTGGCTCCAGCAGGCTTACGGGAACGAGTCCCTGGTGACCAGCGTGGGCGGGTTGCACGCGGACCATGCGAAGCCGGATGACCGCCCGACCGGGCTGCCCACGTCGTCGGCCACGCTCACGCCGCTCGTGGTCAAGATGCTGCGGCACGGCCGGATCGCCGCCGAGCACGACCTGCTGGACATCGGCACCGGCGCGGGCGGGTTGACCGCCATCGCTGCCACGCGGCTCGGTTCGGACCGCGTGACGAGCGTGGACATCGACGGGTACCTGGTCGACGCCGCGCGGGACCGCCTCGCAGGCATGGGGCTGAGCCCTCGCTTCGTCACTCAGGACGCCACCGACGCCCTCCCGGGCGACTACGACCGGATCGTGGCCACCGTGTCGGCCCGCCCCGTTCCGGTCTCGTGGCTCCAGGCGCTTCGGCGCGGAGGACGGCTCGTCACCACCATCGCGGACACGGCGCTGATCCTGACGGCCTGGAAGACCCCGGACGGCGGAGCGACCGGCGTGATCGAACGCGACTGGGCGGGCTTCATGACCACGCGCCACGGCTCCGCATACCCGCCCGGCCTGGACGAGCTGTTCGAGACCGCCCGCGAAGCCGAGGGGGAGGACGTCAAGCTCTTCCGGTACCCGGTCGCCGACATCCGCAACAACTGGGAAGTCTGGTCGATGCTCACGATCAACATCCCGGGCATCGAAGTCGACTTCGAGGAGACCCCCGAGGGCCGTACGGCCTGGCTCGCCCATCCGGACGGGTCATGGGCACGCGCAGAGGCCACGAAGTTCGAGCCGCCGACCGTCCACCAGAGCGGCCCCCGTCGCCTGTGGTCGGAACTCGAATCCATCCGGAACTGGCGGGAGGTCGAAGGCGGCCTGCCGCTCTACGGCTGCCGCGCCGTCGTCACCCCGGACGGCGCGATCCACCTGTCCCGGGGCCGATGGTCGGCCACCATCGGCTCACCGTAACCGGACGGCCCCGTCCGGCTTCTCCAGGGCGGGGCCCTGCCTGGAACGGTGTCAGCAGGAGGAGTCCGCGCATGAAACGACGCGCTGCGGTCATCGGCCTCGGCCACCAGGTGCTCGAAGACCACCTGCCCGGCCTGCTCGCCTCCAGCAGGGCCGAGCTCGTCGCCATCTGCGACAGCAACCCCGACACCCTGCGGCAGCGGCAGGAACAGCTCCAGGTCCCGGGATTCACCCGCACCGGTGAGCTGCTGGACGCGGTGGCCCCGGACTTCGTGGTTGTCGCCGTCCCGCACCACGCCGGACGCGAGGTCGTCCACGAGTGCGCCGCCCGGGGCGTCCACGTCCTCAAGGAGAAGCCGTTCGCCACCAGCGTGTGGGAGGCCCGGGATCTCGCCCAGGTCTGCCAGGCCGGCCAGGTCGAGCTGATGGTCACCCTCCAGCGGCGCTTTAACCCGATCCACGCGAGCGTCGCCGGGATGCTGGACCAGATCGGCATCCCCTTCCTGATCGACGGCCAGTACACCTTCCACACCGACGACCCCGGCGCCGGGTGGCGCGGGGACATCCGGCAGGCCGGGGGCGGCTGCATCATCGACATGGGCTACCACCTCATCGACCTGCTGCTGTGGTACTTCGGCTTGCCCAGCCGGGTCATCGCCGAGTTCTCCACCACCGCCGTCCCCGGCGACGGATACGACGCGGAGGACACCGCCGTCATCCAGCTCGGCTACGACACCGACCTGTACGGCTCGGTGCTGCTGTCCCGGTGGGTGGCTCCGAAGACCGAGCGCCTGCACGTGGTCGGCACCCGCGGCTCGGTGCTGCTGACCAAGGGCCAGGTCCAGCGGCTCGACCTGCACGGCGCCGTGGTGGAGGAGCTGACCCGCCCCCACGCTCCCGCCTCGGCATCGGCCGCGCAGATCGACTACTTCTGCCGGGTCCTGGACGGCGAACGGCCGAACACCTCCGGCCCCGACCAGCACCTCGCGCACGCCGCGTTCATCGCCTCCTGCTACCAGTCCAAGGCAGCAGGGCGCTACATCGACCCGAAGGAGATGCTGTGACCAGCACCCTCGCCCTGCTCGGCGGCAAGCCCGAAGTCACCGCCACGGGACCGCACTTCAGTTGGCCGCCGATCGACGACACCACCCGCGCCAAGGTCGCCGCCCAGCTTGAGGAGTCGATCTCCATCCCCGGCCGGTCCGGCATCGTCGCCGAGCTGGAGGGCGGCCTGCAGGAGTACTTCGGCGTCCGGCACGCGGTCACCACCAGCTCTGGCACCGCCGCCCTGCACGCCACCTACTGGGCCGCCCGGATCAAGCCCGGCGACGAGGTCATCGTTCCGGCCTGGACCTTCCACGCCACCGCCTCCCCGCTCTTCCACCTCCGCGCGGTGCCCGTGCTGTGCGAAACCCGGCCGGACGGCAACATTGACCCGAACCGGATCGAGGAGCTGATCACCCCCCGAACCCGCGCGATCATGGTCACCCACCTGTGGGGCAAGCCCGCCGACATGACCGACCTGGTGGCCGTGGCGAACGCCCACGACCTGGCGGTACTGGAGGACGGCTCCCACGCCCACGGCGCGAGCATCGCCGGGCAGAAGGTCGGCACGTTCGGCCTCGCCTCGGCCTTCTCCCTCAACGGCCCCAAGCCGCTGTCCGGCGGCGAGGGCGGGTTCGTCCTCACGGACGACGACGACACCTACCACCGGGTCATCACGCTCGCGCACTACAACAAGCGGGCCAAGACCGAGATCCCGGAAGGCCATCCGCTCGCGCGGTACGCGGTCACCGGGGCCGGCCTCAAGCTCCGCATCCACCCCCTTGCCGCCGCCATCGCCCATGACCAGCTCGCCCGCCTCGACGGCTACGTCGTCGGCCGGGCGGAGATCGCCCGCTACCTCACCGGCCAGCTCGCCCGGACACCCGGCCTGGAAGTCACCGAGATGCCCGACGGGGTGATCCCGTCCTGGTACGGGTTGACGCTCACCTACAAGCCGGATGAACTCGACGGCCTGCCGATCGAGCGCTTCCACCAGGCGCTGATCGCCGAGGGCGCCACCGAGTTCGACCGCCCCGGCTCCACCTGCCCCATGAACCAGCTCCCGCTGTACCAGCAGCCCGGACCACTGTTCCCCGGGCACCCGCACTCCCACCGCCGGTACAAGGCAGGGGACTTCCCGGTCGCGGAGCACGCCCACGCCCACATGATCAAGCTCCCGGTCTGGCATCGTGAGCAGGATCTGGAAGTGGCCGAGCAGTACGTCCGCGCGGCCGTCAAGATCAGCGACCATCACAAGGAGCTGCAGTGACTGTCACCTCCCCCGAGTTCGTGGCCGGCCTGGCGACCGATGCCGAAGCCGCCGGAATCAGCGGCTTCGTCGCCGCCGCCGTGATCAACCACGACGGCCGGGTCCTGCTCGTGCGGCGCAACCCCGACGACTACATGGGCGGCCTGTGGGAGATCCCCTCCGGGACGGTCGAGTTGGAGGAGGAAGAGTCCATCCTCGACGCCCTGTACCGCGAGACCGCCGAGGAGACCGGGCTGACCATCAAGGAGGTCACCGGCTACATCGGGCACTTCGACTACCAGAACAGCCGCGGCGGCACGACCCGCCAGTTCAACTTCGCCGTCACCGTGGAGAAGACCGAACCGGTCGTCCTCACCGAGCACGACGCCCACCAGTGGGCACTCCCCAGTGAGCTCCCCGAAGTGAGCGACGCGGTTCGCGAGCTGATCGCCCGCTGAGCTGGTGCGAGTGCGGCGGGGCCCTCGGATTCCCCGAGGGCCCCGCCACAGCGCGACCGCGTCGGCTCTGAACTCCGGGTTGTACTTCGATGGCCTTGCCACGCGGATCTTCACCTTCCTGGATCTACAAGATCCATTGTCAGGTGTGTCCACATCGCCGGGGTCACCTCACACAGAGCTGCACCCCGCCACAGTTCCTTCCCATGTGCGGCCCGTGCTCGCCCTGTGTGCCCTCGGTGCGGCACTGTGACCGGCCCGGGTCCCCCGTCGCCGATCAGCATCAGTACCCCCGTACTGCAACCAGGGAGCGGACGTTGGACAACTCGGCACCATGTGGTGCTGTGGGGTGCCGTGCTCAAGGCTCGGGCGCATCACGTGGTTGGGCAGGCGTCGCCCACCCAGGAGTACGGAACGTGGGCGGCCCGGTCTCTCTATCGCCGGGAGGTCGACCAACTGCGGGAACAGCCCACCGGGGGCGCCGAGATGGAGCGACAGTCGAGCGCGCGGGATAGTCATCGACTACGACCGCTGGCCTATCCCGTGCCTACGCGTGAACCTGACGCGCGATCCCCACTGCCCGCCGTGGGCAGTGGGGCTCGGACAAGGTGCGCGTCAGACCTCGCCGAACTCGCCGGTCCGGATCGCGGCGATGAACGACGACCAGGTGTCGGCGGAGAAGACGAGGGCAGGACCTTTGGGGTCCTTGGAGTCACGGACGGGAGCGAGGTGGGGGACGTCAGTGGCGACCTCCACGCAGTCACCACCGTTGTTGGAGTGTGAGGACTTGATCCAGGAAGCGCCGGACAGGTCTACGCGGTCGGTCATGACTGGAATTCCTTTCGGGCCCGATGATGAACTGTCAGGTGTAGTAGGGCTACCCCGGAAGTCAGGCAGGCAGATGGTGGTGACCACCGCCCTGATTAGCGGTCAGCCCGCGTCGACTTCCGCCCTCCACATGGTGCGGAGTTGCGCGTCGACGTCGCCGGCCTGGCGGAGGCCCGCCTGGTAGGCCGGTTCCCAGGCCGCCAGGTCGCCCGGGTCCGAGCCGAAGGCGCGCACCGAGGCCGGGTCGGGGCCGATGGTCACCACGGTGTCCGCCCCCACGGCCGCCAACTGCCGGTTGAGCGGTTCCCGGGGGAACAGGTGCGCCATCGGCTCGACCACGACCAGCGTGCGGGCCCCAGCGGCGAGATCGGCGTTGGTGCCCGCACGCAGCGCACCGTCCATGTACCGCCGGCCGTCGATGGCGACGGGCGGCGCGGCCCCGGGGAAGGCGCTGCTCGCCGCCACCGCGTGCACCAGCGGTACGCCGCTGTCGCGGTCCCACACCACGGGCTCACCGGTGGTCGCGTCCACGGCGGTGATCAGCAGTCGTCGCTCCGGCCACGCGTCCGCACCGATCAGGGTGGCGCGCCCCGCGAGCAGCGCCTCCTCGGCTCGGGGGCTGGTGCCGTCGAGCGCGAGGCGGCCGACGCGACGCCTGGCCTCGCCGGGTTCCAGGCTGCGGTCGCCGAGTACGGCGAACACCGCGCCCATCCGCTGAGGGTCGGGCTTGACCCGGTGAGCGGCCTGGCGGGCGGAGGAAGCGAGGCGCCCCGGGTCCTGGCCGGTGGCGAGTAGTGCTCCGATGATCGCGCCGGCTGACGTGCCGACGATCAGGTCGGCTTCGCCCAGATCCACGCCGTTGCGGCGCAATCCGTAGGCCAGTCCGGCTGTCCAGGCCGTGCCGACGTGACTTCCGGGGCCCAGGACGAGTGCTCGGTCGAAGGTGCGCAAGGTGGTCTCCCCTCGTTATTGAAACAGTCGTACCATGTACTCGCCAATGCCGTTTCAACTCCGATGCGCCGAAGGGAGATCCACCGTGGGACGACCCGCCGACCCCGCCCGTCGCGAGCGCACGCCGGCTCGGGCGACCGACTACGTGCTGGCGCACGGCCTGGCCGGACTGAGCCTGCGACCACTGGCCACAGCCCTCGACACCAGTCCACGGATGCTGCTCTACGACTTCGGCAGCAAACAGGAGTTGGTCGCGGCGGTCCTCGCCGAGGCCCGCCGCCGAGGTGCGGTGCGTCTGGCCGGGCACCGTCCGGCGGCGACGGATTCCGTGCAGGAGCGGCTGCGGGGCATCTGGGGGTGGATCAGCGCGGACGAACGCGCGCCGTTCGTCCGGCTGTTCTTCGAGGTGCACGCCGACGGCCTGGTCCACCCCGAGAACTACCCCGACCAGGCCGAGGCGATCACGGACTGGTTCGACACTCTCGGCGCCACCTTCCGGGACGTCTCCACCGGCCCTGACGACACCGTCACGCCCACGTTGGTCATGGCCGTCATCCGGGGTCTGCTGTTCGACCTCACCACCACCGGCGACCGCCGGCGCACCGATCGCGCGCTGGACCGCTTCGCTGAACTCCTCGGGCGGTGAACGCGCGAGAGGCGTGACGGACGGACGGGGCTGTGTGCGGTGACGGTGACGTCAGCGCGGCCGAGGTAGGTGTACGTGATGGTTCTGCCCCGCGCCGTATCCGGACGAGGCAGGCGCCGCCGCCCAGCCCGAGCAGGGTGCACGCCACGACGGACAGCGCGGGGGCGGACACCAGCACGGCGAAGCCACCGGCCACGATGTTCCGGCCGCCCGGCGCGGGGTACGCCACCGGCGGGAACGGCCGTGGCCGTTCCCGCCGGTGGGTGCGGAGGTGGGTGCGGAGGAGGGCGGACCGGCTACAGCAGGTGCTGCGCCCGGAGGTCCGCCACGTACTTGGTGATCAGGTCCTGCGACAGGTGCGGGATGTCGTTCTCCTCGTTGAGGGCGGCGGCCCGGACCGCCTCGCGGAACCGGTGCGCCGGCAGGGCGGATCCGGGCAGCGGCTCCGACGGCGTCGTGAAGGCGTGCAGCAGGGGGAGCAGCGAGTGCTGCCGCTGGCGGTCGGGCAGAGCGCGCATGGCGCTCTCGAAGCGGTCGAGCCACTCGTCGTAGTCGTCGATGCGCGTCAGGGGGTGTCCGGACGCCACCAGCCAGTCGACGAAGGTGTCGAGGGAGATTCCGTCCTCGTGCGGGTTCACGATGTTGAAGGTCCGGTACCCCTCCCGGGTGTCGTCGCCCAGCGCGGCGACGGCCTGCGCGGTGAAGTCCACGGGCAGCGCGTCGTAGTGCCCGGCGCCGTCGCCGGTGCCCCGGGCGTAGAAGCTGCCGGGGGCGATGCCGGTCGCCAGCAGGCTCAGCAGGAGGCGGGTGAACACGTCCGGGACGTTCAGCTGCCCCCGGTAGCGCGGGTGGGCGAGGATCAGGTTCGAGCGGAACACGGCGACCGGGAGGCCGAACGTGTCGTACGCCTCGCGCAGCAGCACCTCGCCCGCCCACTTGCTGGCCGCGTAGCCGTTCGCGTAGCCGCTGCCGAGGTCGCGCGTCCCGCAGGCCGTGCGGATGTCCGCGTCCTCGTCGGCCGCGGCCTCGGAGTCGAAGACGACGGCGACGGTCGACAGGTAGGTGAACTGCTTGACCTTGGAGGTGACCGCGAGCCTGATCAGTTCGGCCGTGCCCAGCACGTTGGGGCCGAACAACTGGTCGTAGGGCAGGACGTGGTTGACGAGTGCCGCCGGGTGGACGATCAGGTCCACGGTGTCGGCCAGCCGCTGCCAGGTCTCCCGGTCGAGTCCGAGGTCGCTCTCCCCGACATCGCCGGCGACCACCTCCAGGTGCTCGGCGGCCAGGCCGTGGTAGCGCCGGAGGAGCTCCGGGTCGCCGCTGTCGAAGGCCGCGTCGAGCCGCGCCCGGGCCGACTCGTCGGTGGCGCCGCGGACCACGCAGACCAGTGTGCCGCCGCGCTGCGCGACGCGCTCCAGCCATTCGAGGCACAGGAAGCGGCCCAGGTAGCCGTTGGCGCCGGTCAGCAGGACGGTCCGCGCCTCGGGCAGCGGGCCCCTCGGCCTGCCGGTCCGCGTCGGGGTCCCCGTGTCGAGGAACGCGTCCAGGGTCAGGTCGCCCGCCACGAGCCGCGTCGCGCCCGGTCCGTGGACGCGGTCGGCGGTCGGGCGGCGGTCTCCCGACGCGAGGGCGCTCTCGATGTGATCGGCCACCCGCTGGAGCGTGTTGACCGGGTTGATGACGACGTCGACGGGGACGTCGACGCGATAGACCTCCTTGAGCAGTTGGGAGAACGACAGTGCGGAGAGGCTGTCACCGCCGAGTTCGAGGAAGCGCGTCCCGGGGTGGACGTCGTCCTGCCGGTGTCCGAGCAGCGCGCGGGCGGCCAGGCACACGGTCTCCCGTACGGGCCGGGACGGGCCGACCTGGCGCAGGGCCCGGAGTTCGTCGCTCTCGCGCTCGGTCAGCTCGGCGTACAGGGCTTCGAGGCGCTCGCCGTAGCGCTTCGCCAGCGCGGGGCGCAGCAGCTTGCGCACGCCGGAGAGCAACCCGTTCTGCTGGCTGAACGGCTCGGTCTCGATGAGGAAGTCCCGTGGGATCTCGTACGAGTTGAGGCCCGCCTCGGTGGCGAGGCGGTGCAGGGACTCGCGCAGGAGTGACCTGAGGCGCGGGGTGTCCTCGCCGACGCGGTCGAGTGCCTCCTGGGCGGGCACGATGACGGCGAGCAGGTAGGCGCGGGCGCTGTTGCCGTAGACGAAGACCTGCCGGACGAGCGGGCTGCCGGTGAAGAGGGTTTCCAGGCGGGAGGTGGCCACGAACTCGCCCTGCGACAGTTTGAGGACGTTGGAACGGCGGTCGACGTACACGAACTCGTCGGGGCCGGTGAGGGCCACGATGTCGCCCGTGCGGTAGAAGCCGTCCTCGTCGAAGACCTGGGCGGTGGCGTCCGGCCGCTGGAAGTAGCCGGGAACGAGGCGTTCCGACTTGACCAGCAGTTCGCCCCTGGGGTGCGGGGAGTCGGTGCGGAAGTACCCCAGCTCGGGCACGTCCGCCAGCCGGTGGTCGGTCACCGGCGGGCGCAGCACCCGGCCGTCGAGCGAGACCAACCCGGCTTCCGTCGACCCGTAGCCGTTGAACACCCTGATCTGCAGGCAGCTCTCGACGAAGGCCGACAGCTCCGCGCTCATCGGGGCCGAGCCGTAGGTGGCCCACAGGACGCGGCCGCCCAGGGTCTTCTCCCGCAGCTCCTCCTCGACGCGGTCCGCCTGCCCGGCGGCGTGGCCTCCCGCCTCGTTCCGGCGGGCCGACTCGCTCTGGTAGCGCTGGAAGAGCATGTCGCAGATGCGGGGCACCAGGAGGAACTCGGTGGGGCGGACCAGGGAGAGGTCCTCGAAGAGGGTCGACAGGTCGTTCGACGCCACGAAGTAGGAGGTGCCCCCCTTGGCGAGCGTGCCGAACAACACACCCCGGCCCATCATGTGGCTCAGGGGCAGGTAGTTGAGCACGATGGACGGCCGCGTCCCCAGGCCGGGCACGAAGTCGATCCAGAAGTTCTTGACGAGACGCTCGGTGTACACGGCGCCCTTGGGGGTTCCGGTGCTCCCCGAGGTGTAGATCAGCGCGCTGAGCGCGTCGGCCGTCGAGCCCTCGGGGATCCGGGGAAGCGGCGGCAGGCTCCTGCCCCGCTCGGTGATCGACGCCAGCGTGTCCAGGGTGATGCCCCGGCCCTGGGCCGCGAGCCGTCCGCGGGCGGCGTCCAGCGCCTCCTGGTGGTCGGTGACCTCCGGGCGGTGGCCGAGCACGACGATCCTGCCCAGTGCCGGGGCGTCCGCCGCGACCTGGAGCGCGATGTCGAGGTGTGCCATGTCCACCGCGAGCAGGCGCGGTCCGGTCTGCGCGAAGACGGGGGCCAGGTGTCCCGCCGAGGCGCCGGCCTGGAGGGGGACGCTCACCGCGCCGGAGCGGACGCAGGCCAGATCCAGCACGGCGTACTCGGCGCTCGTGTGGCCGAGGACGGCGACGAAGTCGCCCGGGCCCACGGGGTGGTCGGGGTGGTGACGCCACTCGGAGGCCACGGCGCCGACGCGTTCCCACAGTTCGCCGTAGGTGATGGTGTCGAACCGTTCCAGGAGGCGCAGGGTGGTGCGGCCGGTGTCCGGGTCGGTGACCGGTTCGGTGGCGCGCTCGCCCAGAGCGGGGCGGTCCGCGTACCCCTCCATCACCGTGGCCACGAGGTCGGCGAGCGGTAGGCCCGGTCGCCGGATCGCCTCGCTGACGGCGTCCAGGGGTGCGGCGGCGCGGAACTGCGGATCCGTCGCGTACAGGCGGGCGCTGCGTTCAGCGGCGCGTGCGTCGAACTCGTCGGCCGGGGGCGGTAAGACGGACATGGCTGCTCTCCTCTACGGCCTCGAAGGCCTGTTCATGGGGTGGAAGATCTTCACTTGTCGGACGGTTCCGGACGGCGGCCGCGGGCTCGTCGTCCCTCCGCGCCCCGTGCGGCTCGGGCCCCGTGGTCGCGGGTCAGCTGGACGATCGCAGCCGCTGTGGTGCGGGCGCCGCTCTCGTCCTGGGCCTCGATCGCGTCGACGAGTCGCCGGTGCAGTCCGGCGTGCTCCTCGGCGCCGGCGGCGTCCCAGGGCAGGCCTCCCAGGGCGGAGGCGAGGGCCGTGCCGAGGTAGTCGTACACCTCGATCAGGAGGTCGTTCCCGCTCGCCCGGACGACGGCCCGGTGGAACAGTGCGTCGACGCTCCCGGCCGCGGACACGTCCTCACCGGCGCAGGCCGCGTCGGCGTCGGCCAGCAGCTCCCTCAGGTGGTGCAACTGCTCCTCGCTGCGCCGCAGCGCGGCGGCCCCTGAGGCGTACTCCTCCAGGACGGTACGCAGTTCGAGGACGTCGTCCCGCTGTGCGGAGCTCGCCCGCCGCACCATGACCGACTGGAGCTCGCTCGACGCGCGGACGTAGGTGCCGTCCCCGGCCCGGGCTTCCAGCAGGCCGAGGTGCGCGAGCGCGCCGAGTGCCTCCCGCAGGGTGCTGCGGCCGACCCCGAGCTCCTCGACGAGGGTCTGCTCCGGCGGGATGCGCGTTCCCACCGGCCAGCCGCCCGCCTCGATGTGCGAGCGGAGGCTGTTCACGAGCTGCGCGGACAGGCTCGCCGTCCTGCGCGGTGTACTGATGCGCTTCATGGGGGCAGCCTATACAAACATCAGACATTTGAACATCACATGTCTCTGGGGCCCGGGCGGAACCGGTTCCGCCCGCCCGGCGCGCGGTACGCCACCGGCGGGAACGGCCGCAGCCGTTCCCGCCGGTGGGTGGGTGAATGAGTGGGTGGGTGGGTGAATGAGGGGTTGGTGGGTGGAGGTGGAGCCGGTCGGGCCTACGCGTCGACCGTCTCCGGTTTCTCCGGCGCGGGCACCTCGACCGGCGCGTCCGAGGTGCCCTTGCCGTCCAGGCCCCGCAGCAGCCGCCAGGCCATCGCGGCCGCGCCGACCAGCAGCACGGCGGCCAGCAGGCCGGCGCTGTTCATGCCGTGCACGAAGGACTCCCGGGCGCTCGCCAGCAGCGGCTCCGCGACGCCCTGCGGAAGTCCGTGCGCCGTCTCCACCGCCGCGCCCAGTGACTCGCCGGCCCGGGCCGCGGCCGCCGGATCCGTCCCGGCCGGGACGACGAGCCCGCCGGCGTAGATCGAGCCGACCACCGAGCCGACCAGTGCGATGCCGAGCGCGGTGCCCAGCTCGTACGCGGTCTCCGAGACCGCCGAGGCGGCGCCGGCCTTGTCGGCGGGCGCGGCGCTCAACACCAGGTCGGCGCCGAGCGTGTAGACCACGCCCTCGGCCGTCCCGACCAGCAGGAAGGAGGCGGCCAGCAGCAGGTAGGTGGTGTCCTGCTGGAGCCAGCCGAGGACGCCCACGCCGAGGCCCATGACCAGCAGGCAGCCGGTCAGCGCCGCCCGGGCGCCGGTGCGCCGCACCAGCCGGGCCGTCAGCAGGCCGCCGACCACCGCGCCGACGAAGGCCGGCAGCTCCGCCAGGCCGGCCCGCAGCGGTTCGTAGCCGCGGACCAGCTGGAGGTACTGCGAGGTCACGAAGACCACGCCGGACAGGCCGATCAGGGCGATCAGCGAGGCCAGCACGGCGGCGGTGAACCGCCGGTCGCGGAACAGCCGCACGTCCAGCAGTGGGGTCTCCAGCCGCAGCTGGCGGCGGACGAACACGGTCAGCGCCGCGACGCCCAGCACGAGGGCGACCGGGACGTCCCAGCGGGCCACGCCGTGGGCGGCGGCCTCCTTGATCGCGTAGACCGTGCCGATCACCCCGGCCAGCGACAGGGCGACGCTCAGCATGTCCCAGCGGCCCGGCTCGGGGTCCTTGGACTCCGGCAGCAGCCAGGCGCCGAACACCAGCAGCAGGAGCAGGACCGGGATGTTCAGCAGGAACACCGAACCCCACCAGAAGTGCTCCAGCAGCACCCCGCCGACCACCGGCCCGAGTGCGGCGCCGGCGGTGGCGGCCGCGCCCCAGATGCCGATCGCGGTGGCCCGCTCCCGGTCGTCCGGGAAGAGGCCGCGGATCAGCGACAGGGTCGAGGGCATGATCGTGGCCCCGGCGACGCCGAGCAGCGCGCGGGCCAGGATCAGCCAGCCGGCGCTGGGCGCGTAGGCGGCGAGCAGCGAAGCGGCGCCGAAGGCGGCCGCGCCGATCAGCAGCAGCTTCTTGCGGCCGATCCGGTCGCTGAGCGCGCCCATGCTGACCAGCAGGCCGGCCAGGACGAAGGAGTAGGAGTCGCCGATCCAGAGCAGTTGGGTGCCGCTGGGGCTCAGCGTCTCGCTGATCGAGGGGATGGCGAGGGAGAGGACGGTCGCGTCGAGGGCGACCACGGTGACGGCCAGGACGAGGACGGCGAGGCCGGTCCAGCGCTGGCGGGGGCTGGCAGAACTGGCAGAAACGGTAGAAACGGTACTGCTCATGGGATATCGGTTTCCGGTGTGCGGGCCGAAGGTGCTGTGGGCGGGGGAGTGGCGGCGTCCGGTCTGCGCAGCGCGCCGCCGAGGAACAGCTCGGCGAGCGAGAAGGCTGCGTCGCGCGGGGCGAGGCGGCCGTCCTGGATGGCCCAGCCGACGCCGGCCACCAGGTCGAAGAAGGCCTCGCTCAGCCAGGCGGCGCTCAGCTCGATGCGGAACGCGCCCTGCTGCTGGCCGCGCAGGAAGAGCGCGTGCAGCCGGGCGATCTGGACCTCCCAGAGGTCGTTGACGCTGTCGTCGTCGTAGAGCTGGTTCTCGCCGGCCAGGAAGGCGCAGAGCGCGGCGTCCGGGACGGCGGCGTCGACCAGGCGGCGCAGCGCGGCCTCGGCGTCGCCGTCCTCGACGGCGGCGGTGTCCAGGGCGGCGGCGAACCGGTGCAGGCCGAGCAGGCCGACCTCGCGGATCAGGGCCTCGCGCCCGGGGAAGAGCCGGTGCAGGGTGGCGCGGCTGATCCCGGCGGCGCGCGCGATCTCGTCCAGGTGGGCGGTCGGGCGGCGGGAGAGCACGCCGACGGCGGCTTCCAGGACGGTGTCGCGATCGGTGGCCATGCATCGAGTGTAGGTCACATGAGACATTGATGTCTCAAAATTGTGGTTGACGTCTCGGGTGAGGCATTGATCATCGGGGTCGGGGCAGCAAAAAACCGGGGACGGTGGGTGCCGTCCCCGGTCGGGGCTGCCGCAGTGGTGCGGCCGGTTCAGCTCGGACCTGCTGGTTCAGCTCTGGTTGTAGAACCCGGTCTCGTCGAGCGGGCGGTCGATCACCATGACCTCGACGTCGGCCGGGGTGAGCAGGAACACCCGGCGGGCGATCCGCTCGATGCCGCCCTGGGTGCCGAAGATCAGCCCGGAGGCGAAGTCCACCATCCGCTTGGCCTCGGCCTCCGACATCTCGGTGAGGTCCATGACCACGGGGGTGCTCGCCCGGATGTGCTCGCCCACCGTGCGGGCCGCCTCGAAACCGGTCGGCCGCAAGGAGACGATCTTCGCGGGGGCGGGGGCGGCCGACACCGTCTCCTGCTCGATCCACTCGTCCTCGTACACCGCGGCCGGGTAGTTCCCGGAGGGCATCAGCCACCCGTTGTGGTGCTCGTCGCGAAGTGCTCCCATGCCGCGCCTCCCTGCCTCGTCCCGTCCTGGTCCCCCGGGGCGCGTGTCCTTTTTGACACGTCATCCACTCGTCGGAACTGTCCGAGTATCGCACTGTTCACCGGTCCCGTGCCCGCTCGCGGCCCCCGTACGAGTCGCGCCGCGACGGAAACCCGGGCGAACCCGGGCAACATCAGCGACGCGGCGGTGAGCCGTACGGTTGCGCGCGTAGACCATATCGGTCGTGGTCACCGCGCAATTGACCTTCTGTCAACAATGCGGAAACGATTTCACTCGCCGGTAGTGCCGTCCACCAGTTCGCGCAGAAGATCGGCGTGGCCGTTGTGCCGCGCGTACTCCTCGACCATGTGGACGAGGATCCAGCGCAGCGTCACCTCCTCGCCGCGGCGCAGCCGCTTGCCGACGGTGTCCAGCGGCAGGCCGGCGCTCGCCCGGCGGGCGGCCTCGACCTCGGCGCGCCAGGTGGCGAGGTCGGCCGCGACGTCGGCGGTGTCCACGCCGTTGAAGTCGCCGTCCTCGTCGGCCTCGGTCCAGTAGTGGTCCTCGGTGGACTCGTCGCCGCGCAGGACGGTCTGGAACCAGTACTGCTCCACCTCGGCCATGTGCCGGACGAGGCCGAGCAGCGAGAGGGTGGACGGCGGGACGGAGCGCAGCCGCAACTGGTCGTCGGTCAGGCCCTCGCACTTGAGCGCGAGGGTGCTGCGGTGGTAGTCGAGCCAGGCGTTGAGCATGGCGGTCTCGTCGGCCGCCATCGGCGGGTCGACCCGCGGGGAGGGTTCGGTCATGCCGGCCATCCTGACGCCCGACGGCGGGCAGGCGCGAACGAATTGTCGAGCGCCCCCTGAGTGCCTCGGGATCTCGGCCGGTCAGGCGGTCAGGCGGTCAGGCCGCCGGTGCGCGGCGGCGGGCCGCCGCGGCCCGCCACAGGCCGACCACGCTGCCCAGGACGAGCAGCGCGATCACCCCGGCCGAGATCAGGAAGGCCGCCGAGCCCGGCTCGCCCGCGCTGGCCGCCGCCGTCACGTACACCGCGGTGGTCGGCACCACGCCGATCGCGGTGGCGAACAGGAAGGGCGCGAAGCGGACCCCGGAGAAGGCCGCGCCGTAGTTGGCCGCCTGGAACGGCATGCCCGGCAGCAGCCGCAGCACCAGCACGCTGCGGAAGCCCTGCTCGGTGAAGCGCCGGTCCAGCGTGCCGAGCACCCGCCCGCGCAGGTACGGGCGCAGCGCCTCGCGCCCGAGGCCCCGACCGAGCCCGAAGGCCATGGCCGCGCCCAGCGTGGTGCCGAGCACCGCCAGCAGCACGCCCTGCTGGATGCCCAGCAGCAGCCCGGCGGCGGCGTTCAGCGCCGGCCGGGGGACGAAGGCGAGCGTGCCGACCGCGTACACGGTGGCGAACAGCGGCGCGAACCAGTACCCGGGCATCCGGTCGGCGAGGCCGCCGTTCAGCAGCGCCGTCGGGCTCCACAGCAGCAGCGATCCGGCCGCGGCGCCGAGCAGCACCACCAGCAGCGCGAACCGCCACCACGGCGAACGCGGCGCGGGGCCGGACGGCGGCCGCTCGACGGCGGTGGGCGGGAGCGTTGCGGGTGCGGGCACCGGCCGAGCCTAACCGGTGCCCGGTCGCGCCCGTCGAGGGCGGTCGCGGTCAGCTGTACGGGGGCTTTTCCGGGTTGTCGTGCCAGAACTGGTTGTCGCCGCTGTGGAACTCCCACTGGATCACCGGGGTGCCGTCGGTCAGCGCGCCGCCCGAGACGTCCAGGACGAGGCCGCTGTAGCCGTTCACGATCCGGCGGGGCGTTCCGGGGTGGCTGGCCGGGGGGTCGCTCCAGCTCTGGTTGGCGCCGCCGTCACAGGTCCACTGGTCGGCCTGGGTGCCCCAGGTGGTGCTGAAGGCCGGGATGTCCAGGCACTTGCCGCTGTTCAGGTTCACCCAGCCGCGGGCGCTCTGGGTCCACTGCTGGTTGGCGCCGCCGGTACAGGTCCAGATCCGGACCGGGGCGCCGTCGTCGGTGCGCCAGTCGGCGACCTCCAGGCACAGGTCGTTCGGGCCCGCGTACATGCCGGTGCGGATCTCGGCGGGCCCGAAGTCGGCGGCGGCCGCAGGGGTGGTCGTGGGGGCGGCTGCGGGGGCGGGTGGGGCGGTGAGCGCCACCGCGGCGGTGGCGAGGGCGGCCGTGGCGGCGGCGAGCCGCACACGACGGGACAGGCGGGACAGCCGGGAAATGCGGGACGGGTGGGACAAGCGGGACATCAGAGCGTCCTCCGGGGGGGCGCGGATGCGGAGCGGTCGGCGAGGAATCCCAGCAGACGTCGCCAGGAGTCCCGGGCCGCGTCCGAATAGTCGACGGCGGAGAGCTCGAAGAAGTTGTGCGGCGCGCCCGGGTAGGTGACGAACTCGTGCGGGTTGCCGGCGGCGGTCAGGGCCGCGTCGAAGGCGTCGACGGCGGTGGGCGGGATGTGCTCGTCCGCGCCGCCCCAGAAGGCGAGGATCGGCGCGCTGAGGTCGGCCGCGAGCTGAGTGGGCCCCGGGGAGCCGTTGATCGCGTCGGGGTATCCGTAGAAGCCGACCGCGCCGGCCAGCCCGAACCGGGGCGCGGCGGCGCGGAAGGCCTGCCGGCCGCCGAAGCAGAAGCCGAGCGCGACCACCTCGGCCGGCCCGCTTGCGCGCAGCCGGGCGAGGCCGGCGGCGAGGTCGGCGTCCAGGCCTTCGGGGGTGAGGGCGAGCAGGTGGCGGAGCAGGCCGGGCAGGTCGCCGAATTCCTTCGGGCGGTTTTCCGGATCGGCTCCGGCGGTGCGGCCGTAATAGTCGACGACGAGCGCGGGGTGGCCCTGTTCGGCGAGCCGGGCGGCGGTCTGCTGGTAGAAGCCGGAAAGGCCCTTGTTGTCCGGCAGGACGAGGACGCCGACGCCGGTGGCCACCTCGGGGCGGGCCAGGAAGGCGGCGAACTCGGTGCCGTCCGCCGAGGTCAGGGTGAGCGCCGCAGCCTCGGCCAGGGGCCAGAGCGCGGGGGTGACGGCGGGCGGGGCGGCGTCGGGGTCGTAGCACACGGGGTCCACCTCACGGATCGCGAAACCGCCGGGCGCGGAATGCGCCCGGCGGTCGGCGATATTAGCGAGGAATTCCCCGGAATTTTCTAGATCATATCGCAGAGAGATCTTTTTTCGAAGTGCTTTCCGGTGACGTCGCGGTCACGTTTTCGGTGCTGGATTCGGTGGAATTCGCTTCGGCCCGGCGCAGCGCCCCGGCGCTCAGCAGCAGCGCGAAGGCGAGCGCGGTGACCAGGCCGAAGGAGACGGTCAGCGAGGTCGCCTGGGCGAGGGCGCCGATGATCGCGGGCGCGACCAGGCCGGAGGTGTAGGTGACGGTGGCGACGCCCGCGATGGCCTGGCTGGGGTTGCTGCCGATGCGGCCGGCCGCCGCGAAGGCCAGCGGGACGGTGACCGCGATGCCGATGCCGATCAGGGCGAAGCCCGGGATGGCGAGCGCGGGGCTGTCGGCGGCCACCACCAGCAGGCCGCCGACGGTGGCGACGGCGCCGCCGAGGCGGGTGGTGCGCACGGCGCCGAGCCGGCGGACCACCGCGTCCCCGCAGAGGCGGCTGACGGCCATGGTGAGCGAGAAGGCGGTGTAGGAGGCGGCCGCGATGGTGGCCGAGGCGCCGGTGACGTCCCGCAGGTAGACGCCGCTCCAGTCCATCGAGGCGCCTTCGGCGAAGACGGCGCAGAAGCCGACCAGTCCGATCACCAGCGAGCTGCGCGGCGGCAGCGCGAACCGCGGCGGCTCCTCCGCCCCCTCCGGCGCCCGCAGGTCGGGCAGCGCCCGGCAGACGGGCTGCGCGAGGGCGAGCAGGACCAGGGCGGTGACGGCCAGCTGGAGCCGGGCGTCGAGGTCGAGGTGGGCGGCGAGGATGCCGAAGCCGGAGGCCAGCAGGCCGCCGGCGCTCCACATCCCGTGCAGTCCGGACATGATCGAGCGGCCGAGCCGCTGTTCGATCTCCACGCCCTGCGCGTTCATCGCGACGTCCGCCATCCCGGCCGAGGCGCCGTACGCGAGCAGCGCCACGCACAGCACCGGCAGCGAGGGGGCGAGCGCGGGCAGGGTGAGGGCCAGGCACCAGAGCGAGATCAGTCCGCGGACCGCCGCCCGCCCGCCGTAGCGGTGGACGAACCGGCCGGCCAGCGGCATCGCGAGGGAGGAGCCGATGGCGGGCATCACCAGGGCCAGGCCGAGCTGGCCGGGGGAGAGGTCGAGGCGGTCCTGGATCCACGGGATGCGGGTGACGAAGCTGCCGCTGACGGCGCCGTGCACGCCGAAGACCAGGGCGATGCCCGCCCTGGCCCGGCGTGGGGAGGCCAGTGGCTCCAGTGGCTGTGCGGTCGTGCTCATCCGGCGTTCCCTCCCGGGTCGCGCAGGTGGGGCGCGACGGTGCCCTGTGGGTGGTTGACGTGCTGGTGGGTGGTCCGACGTTGCCTGGGGGCGGTGCTGACGTGCCTGAGGGTGGTCTACGTGCAGGCCGTTCGGTCCGCGCGGCGGCGACGGCCGTCCGGCGGATGGTTCGATAAAATTATCAGGAAGGGACCCTGATAGAAACACTCTGGAAGGATGAGCCGTCATGACCACCGCGCGCACGGCCACGCCGAGCACGGCTCGGGCGATCAACGACCGGCTGGCCCTCAACCTGCTCCTCGACCAGGGCCCCCTGACCGCGACCGAGCTGCGCGACCTCACCGGCCTCTCCCGGCCGACCGTCGCCGACCTGCTCGACCGCCTCCAGCGCACCGGCCTGGTCGCCGTCGTCGGCGAACGGGGCGAACAACGGCGCGGCCCCAACGCCCGGCTCTACGCGCTGGTCGCCTCCCGCGCCCACCTCGCCGCCTTCGACGTGCGCTCCGGCGGCGTCAGCCTGGTGGTCGCCGACCTCGCCGGGCGCGCCCTCGCCAGTGCCGAGGTCCCGGTCCACGGCGACGGGGCGCCCGACACCGCCGAGCACCTGGTGCGCACCCTGCTGGACACCGCGCGCGGCGTCGGCGTCGAGCGGCTGCACACCGTCGCCGTCGGCGCCCCCGGACTGGTCGACCCCGCCACCGGGCGCCTCAACAGCACCGGGAAGCTCCCCGCCTGGCACGCCGAACTGCTCGCCGAACTGCGCCGGCTGCCCGGCACCGAGGTGATCCTGGAGAACGAGGTCAACCTGGCCGGCCGGGCCGAGTACCGGATCGGCGCCGCCCGCGACCGCGACACCTTCGTGCTGCTCTGGCTCGGCCACGGCGTCGGCGCCGCCGTCGTCCTGGACGGGCGGCTGCGCCGCGGCTTCTCCGGCGGCACCGGCGAGATCGGCTTCCTGCCCGTCCCCGGCACCGGCGGCCTGCCCAGCGCCACCGGCTGCGACGGCGGCTTCCACAGCCTGGCCGGCAGCGCCGCCGTCTGCGAGCTCGCCCGCGCCCACGGACTGCCCGCCGGCGCCGCCGGGGACGCCCCCGCGGCCGAGGCGGCCGTCCGCGCCGCGCTGGCCGCGCTCGGCCCGGACGGGCCCGGCGGGCCGTTCCTGGACGAGCTGGCCGCGCGGATCGCCGTCGGCGCCGCCAGCATCTGCGTCGTCCTCGACCCGGGCTGCGTGGTGCTCGGCGGTGAGATCGGCCGGGCCGGCGGTGCCGAACTGGCCGGCCGGGTCGAACGGCGGCTGGCCGAGCTGTCCCCGCTGCGCACCGAGGTCCGGGCCGGAACGGCGGGCGGCGGCGCGGTGCTGGCCGGGGCCGTCCTCACCGCCGGGGACGCGGTGCGCCGAGACCTGTTCGGCGAGCCCTGACCCGCCTCGCTTGGCGGCCCCGGCCACCGGTACGGCAGGATGACGGCGACGGCCCGCCGCGCGTGCGGCGTCCCCGTTCCCGTCCCACGTTCCCCGAGTCAGTGTCAGGAGTCGCACCATGGGCCAGTCCGGGGCGCCGGTCAACCCGTACCGCATCGGCGAGGCCGCGGCACTGCTCGGGGTCAGCGCCGACACCATGCGGCGCTGGGTGGACGCCGGGCGGGTCGCGGCCGAGCGGGACGAGCACGGCCACCGGATCATCCCCGGCGTCGACCTCGCCGCCTTCGCCCGTGAGCTGGCCCGGCCGGAGAACGCCGAGGCGGAGGGTCGCCCGTCCTCGGCCCGCAACCGCTTCCCCGGGATCATCACCCACGTGGTGCTCGGCGACGTGGCGGCCCAGGTGGAGGTCCAGGCGGGGCCCTTCCGGGTGGTGTCGCTGATCAGCCGGGAGTCGGCGGAGGAGCTGAACCTCGTCCCCGGCGCCCCCGCCACCGCAGTCATCAAGTCCACCAATGTGATGATCGAGCGGCGTTAGTCGCAGGCCGAGCACCGACGGCGCGTCGAGCCCCGCCCGAACCGGATCCGAACGAGAGGCCCCGCCCGGGATGTCCCACCCGCACCTGCCGACCACCCAGAGCGCCGTCCGCGCGGTCGAGGAACTGGCCGCCCGGCGCGGCCGGAAGGTCCGCGCCCAGCACGACATCGGCCGCGACCAGACCTTCGCCGGCCTGGCCGGCAACTACGGCGGAGGCGGCGAACCCGCCCCGGTGCCGCACGAGGCCCTGCTGGAGATCGGCGGCCGACCCGAGGTCACCGTCCGTCTGTTCACCCACGACGAGGCCGTGGTGACCCTCGACGGCATCGCCTTCGACGTCCGGCGCGACAGCGTGCCGGCCTTCCTCGACGCGGTCTGGAGCGGCCTCGTGCACGTCAAGGCGCGGACCTTCCCGCCGTCCACCACCATGATCGTCACCGTCCCGGGCGAGCCCAGCTACCGGGAGGGCGTCGGTCTGCGCGACCTCACCCCGTGGATCTCGGGGCTGATCCGATGACCGCCGACCGCAGGGCCCGCGCCGACCGCAGCGCCCCCGCCGACCGCCGCCGGGTGCTCGCCGTCGCCCACCGCGGCGACCCGTACCGCCACCGCGAGAACACCCTGCCCTCCGTCGAGTCCGCGCTCGCCGCCGGCGCCGACGCCGTCGAGGTGGACGTCCAGCTCACCCGGGACCGGGTGCCCGTCCTGCTGCACGACCGCACCCTGGAACGCCTCTGGGGCGACCCGCGGTCGATCGGCCGGGTCACCACCGCGCAGCTCGACGGCCTGCGCCGGGGGCCGCTCGCCGTCCCGACCCTCGCCGAGGCGATCAAGGTCGTCGCGGCCGCCGGAGGCCCCCGGCTGCTCATCGACCTCGACGACCCCGGCCCCGTCGCCGCCACCTGGTCCGTCGTCAGCGACCTCGACGCCGAAGGGCTGGTCTCCTTCTGCGGCCCCGCCACCGCCATGCTCGCCGTCCGCGCGCTGGCGCCCGGCGCCGAGATCGCCCTCACCTGGAAGGAGCCCCGGCTGCCCGCCCGCGCCCTGCTCGACGACCTGCGCCCGCGCTACCTCAACCCGCCGTTCGGCCTGGTCACCCCCGAGTTCACCGCCGCCGCCGCGGACGCCGGACTGGCCGTCTCCACCTGGACCGCCGACCTGCGCCGCACCATGCGCCGGCTGCGCGACACCGGGGTCGCCTCCATCACCAGCAACCGGATCGACGTGCTGCGCGCCGTCCTGGACGGCCGCCGCTGAGCGTGCCGACTCCTCGACGGGGACGGCCGCTCCGGGGCGAACTGAGGTCCGGCGCTCGAACGCGTCCGCCAGGGCGCTTCGTCCGATGAGGTGAGCTCCGCCGGTCGCGCTGTACGCGACGGACGGGGGCGGATTGAATCGACTCCACCCTTGATCGGCCGAACGGTGGCGTGGCGGGTCCGCCGGGGAATCCGGCGGCAACGGGCACGCTGACGGATCGTCTGTCGAGACGGGGCGATTCGGACTCGTCGACGAGCAAGGCGGAGGTGGCCGTGCCCGAGGAGCGTCCGGCCGGGGAGGGTCCGGCGGTGGAGCCCCGGTTCGTGGGCGGGGCCGCACCGGACCACCGCAGGCCGTACCTGATGCTGCCGCCGGTGGTGCGGCAGGCGGCCGCCTGGTCGGCGGCGGTGATCCTGCTGCTCGCCGTCGCCTCGCTGCTGGTCTTCGCACTGGTCGAGCTGCGGGCCGCCACCGTGCCGGTGGTGCTGGCGCTGCTCGGGTGCTCGCTGCTCTACCCGGCGGTGCCGTGGTTGGTCCGGCGGGGCGTGAGCCGGGGGCTGGCCGCCGGGCTCACCTGCGTGCTGCTGGTCGCGGCCGTCTGCGGGGTGATCGCGCTGCTGGTCAACGCGCTGGTGCACAGCGCCCCGCAGATCGCCGAGTCCCTCCAACTGTCCGGCAACCGGCTCGCCCAGTGGCTCGGCCCGACCGGCGAGAAGATCCGGCACGCGCTGGACAACGCCAAGGGGGAGACCAACTCGCTGGTCTCGACCGTCACCAACGGCGTGCTGTCCGGGCTGGGCCTGGCCACCCAGCTGATCGCCGGCGGGGTGCTGGCGCTCGCCCTGGTGTTCTTCTTCCTCCGGGACGGCCACCGCACCGGCGACGTGATCCGCTCCTACCTGCCCGGGCGCAGCGCCGAGACGGTGATCGCCTGTGCCGAGCGGGCCTTCGACGCGATGGCCGGGTTCATGCGCGGCACCACGCTGATCGCGTTGATCGACGCCACCTTCATCACCATCGGCCTGGTGGCGCTCGGGGTGCCCGGCGCGCCGGGGCTGGGCGCGCTGGTGTTCATGGGCGCCTACATCCCGTTCGTCGGGGCCTTCCTGTCCGGGGCGGTGTCCGTGCTGGTCGCGCTCGCCGACGGCGGGATCGGGACGGCGCTGTGGGCGCTCGGCGTGGTGATGGCGGTCCAGCTGTTCGAGGGCAACGTCCTCCAACCCGTCATCCAGAGCCGGACGGTGGAGCTGCACCCGGCCACCATCATGGTCGCCGTGGTGGCCGGTTCGGGGATCGCCGGGATCCTCGGCGCCCTGCTCGCCGTCCCGGTCTGCGCCGCCGGCGTGGGGATCGTGTCCGTCCTGCGCGGCGTCCCCGCCCCGCGGGCCGCCCGCCGGGCGGGCAACGGCGACAACCCGGTTGCCGGGGCTGGGAAGGGCGTGCGAAGATCGCTAATGCGACGGAAGTCGCGATAGTGTCGAGGGGGTTCGCATGGGACGGGTCACGGAACTGATCGGGGTCGCCGAGGAGGGGGCCGGACCGTACGGGGTCGCCCTGGGGCCGGACGGCGGCGTGTGGTTCACGCTGGTGCACGCGGGGGAGATCGGACGGCTGGCGGCGGACGGCACGGTCGAGCGGTACGGCCTCGGGGCGCCGGAGTGCGGGCCCGCGGTGCTCACCGCCGGCCCGGACGGCGCGCTCTGGTTCACCCGGATGCACGACCACCGGATCGGGCGGATCGACACCGACGGGAAGGCGCGCTCCTTCGCCGTGCCGACGGCGGGCGCCGGGCCGTACGGGATCGCGGCGGGGCCCGACGGGGCGCTCTGGTTCACCGAGCTGAACGCCGACCGGATCGGGCGGATCACCGTGGACGGCGAGGTGACGGAGTACCCGCTGCCGCAGGCCGGGGCCTTCCCGTCGCTGATCACGGCGGGCCCGGACGGCGCCCTCTGGTGCACGCTCAACCAGGCGGACGCCGTCGCCCGGATCACCGTCGCGGGCGAGGTGGCCGTCCACCCGCTGCCCACCGAGGGCACCGCCCCGGTCGGGATCACCGCCGGGGCGGACGGCGCGCTCTGGTACGTCGGCATCGGCGGCGGGTTGGTCGGCCGGATCACGGTGGACGGCGAGGTCACCGAGTACCCGCTGGCCGACCGGGCGGCCCGGCCGCACGCGATCGCCTGCGGCCCGGACGGCCGGCTCTGGTTCACCGAGTGGGGCGCCGGCCGGATCGGGGTGCTCGGCCCGGACGGGCTGTTCGACGGCTACCGGCTGCCCGGCCCGGCCGCCGAGCCGCACGGCATCGCCGTCGGCCCGGACGGGGTGGTGTACGCGGCGCTGGAGCGCGGCGAGCTGGTGCGGCTCGCGCCCGCTCAGGCCTAACGGCGCAGCAGCTCCTCCAGGTCGGCCAGCAGGTCGAGGGCGGCGGCGCGGTCGGGCACGGCCGCCGGGGCCGGGGCGCGCTCGGCGATGACCCGCAGGGCCGCGGCGGCCTGGCGGGCGAACAGGGCGAGCAGGTCCAGCTCGGGCAGGCTGGACCGGGCCTGCGGGGCCGGGTCCAGCACCTCCAGGACGCCCAGCACCCTGCTGCCGTGCGTCAGCGGCGCCGCCATCAGCGCGTTCGGAACGTACGCGGTGGACTCGGCGAAGGCCCGGTCGAAGGTGCGGTTCGCGCCCAGGTCGTCGACCACCATCGGCTCGCCCGAGGCGGCGACCCAGCCCGCGATGCCGCTGCCCGCCGGGAAGCGGCGGCCCACCAGGGACTCCTCGCCGCGCCCCGAGACGGCCTGGAACACCAGCTCGTCGGCCGCCTCGTCGAGCAGGCAGACCGAACCGGCCTCGGCACCGAAGATCGCTCGGGCCACGTCCACCACGGACTGCAGCAGCTCGCGGGCCAGCGGGTCGACGGCGGGATCAGTGCTGAGGGTCATCGGGCGCCTCCGTGATCGGGGTGGACGGGGTGGGCTCGGTGGTCGAACTCCTGCCTGGGGGCCGGTGAGGACCGGCACCTGGGCCGACCTGGACGTTGGCCGCGGTGAGGTAGAGCGCGCTCTTCAGCTGGAAGCTCGTCAGCCTCGGGTGGCCGGACAGGATGCGGGCGCACAGCCCGGCGACGTACGGGGTGGCGAAGCTGTTGCCGGTGGTGCGGATGGTGGAGCCGCCGAGCCAGGGGACCCGGACGTTCTGGCCGGGGGCGAAGAACTCGACCGGCGGCGCCGGGTTGTACAGGTGCAGGCCCGGGTCGTCCTCCTGGTGGCTGCCCACCGAGATGACCGAGGAGAACCGCCAGGGATAGCTCTCCACCGGGGTGTTGTGGGCGGAGGCGACGATCGCGGTGCGGGCGAAGAAGGCGTCGTCGGCGATCGCGTGCAGTTCCTCCAGGAAGCGGGTCCGGGTGGTGGAGAGGCTGAGGTTGACGACGTCGAAGCCCTGCTCGACGGCCCAGCGCAGCCCGGCGATCAGCATGTCCCCGGTGCCGGTGAAGCGTTCGCCGAGCACCCGGACGCTGTACAGCTCGCAGTCCGGGGCGGTGCGGCGGATGATGCCCGCGCAGGCGGTGCCGTGGCCGCAGGTGTCGCCGGTGCGGTCGGGGCGGACCACCAGCTCCCGGGTCGTCGGGTCCTTGACCACCACCCAGGAGCCGTTCAGCGGACCGACCAGCGGGTGGTCCGGCTCGATGCCGGAGTCCACCACGCACACCCGCACGCCCTTGCCGGTGCCCCCGCCGTCGTGGGCGGCGCGGTCCGGGCCGGGGCTGCCGTGGGCGGTGGTGTCGTGGGCGGTGGTGTCGGCGAGCACCGGCAGGTCGGCGGCGGCCCGGCCGCGCAGGCTCCAGGTGAGGCCGGCCGGGCCGCTCACCGGGCGCCCCCGAGGCGCTCGGCCCGGCGCACGCCCGGCAGGTGGCCCTTGGCGGCGAACCGGTCCCGGGCGGTGGCGGCCGCCACGGCGGCCTCGGCGCGCCGGTCGAGCAGCAGCAGCGTGTGGGCGCGGTCCAGCGCGGTGAGCGCCTGGAGCAGCAGCGACTCGGTGGCCTCGGCGGCCTGCGCGGCGGCCCCGGCCAGCTCCAGCGCCGGGTCGGCCTCGCCCCGGGAGGCGGCGAGCCGGCCGCGCAGCGCGTCGAGCTCGATCGCCAGCACCGGTGGCAGCGCGGCCGTGGCGTCGACGCCGTCCAGGTGGCGGGCGGCCGGGCCCGGGCGGTCGGTGTCCAGCAGGACGCGGGCGGTGGTGAGGGTGAGCCGGGGCAGCGGGGTGGTGGTGCCCAGCCGGCGGGCGACCTCGGCGGCGTCGGCGAGCAGGTCCAGCGCCTGCCCGGTCTGGCCGGTGGCCGCCGCGGCCTGGGCGGTCAGGGCCGGCAGCGAGACCATCGCATCGGCCAGTGACAGCTCGCCCGCCAGGCCGTTGGCCTCGGCCAGCAGCAGTTCGGCCTCGCCGGGCCGGTCGCGCAGGGCGAGCAGCACGGCCAGCGGGCCGTTGAGCGCGACCCGGACGGTCCGGTGGCCGGCGCCGTGCCCGGCCAGCAGGGCCCGCAGCCGGAAGACGGCGTTCGGGACGGGCTCGGGGCCCGCCAGCAGGGAGGCGGCCAGCGCGGCCAGCACGGCGGCCCGGTCCAGCTCGGCGTCGGTGCGGGCGGCGTGGTCGAGGGCGTCGTCCAGCAGCCGTTCCGCCTCGGTGTGCCGGCCCGCGAGCAGGTGCTCCTCGGCCAGGCGCAGCCCGGCCCGGGCCTGGCCGAGGTCGTCCCGCAGGTCGATGAACAGCGGGAGGACGGCGCGGGCGGTGGCGGCGGGCTGCTCGGGGCCGGGCGGCAGGCCGCGGGCGGCCAGGGTGAGCCGGGCGTGCGCGGCGTCCAGCGGATCGGCCGCCGAGTCGCGGACCTGCGCCAGGACGGGCAGGGCCTCGTCGGCCCGGCCGAGCGCCAGCCGGGCCTCGCCCAGGCGGCGCAGGGTCGGGCCGGCGGTGCGTTCGTTCGGGTAGTGCAGCCGGACGGCGCGCTCCAGCAGGTCGGTGGCGGCGGGCAGGTCGGCGTGGGCGAGCGCCTGGGCACCGGCCACGCCGAGGGCGGCGGCCGCGCGGGTGCGCAGGGCGTCCGTCCGGGCGTCCAGCAGGCCGAGTTCGAGCCGGTAGCGGTGGGCGCGCTCCAGGTGGCCGCCGACGACGGCGTCCCCGGCGGCGCGGACGGCCGGCAGGTCGGCGGCGCGCTCGTGGCGCTCGGCGCGGGCCCGCTTGGACATCGACTGGTAGACCGACTCCTGGACCAGGCCGCTGCTGAACCGGAAGCTGGTGCCAGCCGGTTCGACCAGTCGGCGGTCGGCCAGCCGGGCCAGCGCGGCGTGCAGCCGAGGCGGGGTGTCGTCGCCCGCGGGCAGACCGGGGAGGCCGTCGAACGGGCCGGTGAAGACGTCGTCCTCCGGGTCGGCGAAGGCATCCTGGTCGGCGCCGCCGTGGGCGAGCTGGGCGAGTTCGGCGGCGGTGAAGGCGCGGCCGAGCACGGCGGCCAGGTCCAGGGTGGTGCGCTCGTCGCGCTCCAGGTCGTCGATCCGCGCGCTGAGCAGCGCCCGGCCGGTGGGCGGGAGTTCGTCGGCGAGCGCGGGGCCGTCCGCCTCGGTGAGGGCGGCCAGCAGCTCCTCCAGGTGCAGCGGGTTGCCCTCGGCGCGCTCCAGCAGCCGGGTCGGCACCGCGTCCTGGTGGGCACTCAGCTCCGTCAACTGGGCGGCCAGCAGCGCTGATTCGTCCCAGGAAAGGCCGCCGACCGGCAGCGCCGGCAGCTCCGGACGGGAGGCCGGCAGCTCCGGACGGGCCAGGCACAGCAGCAGCACCGGGGCCTGGCCGAGGGCGGCGACCAGTCGCTCGGCGGCGTCCAGCAGCACCGGGCCGGCCCACTGGCAGTCGTCCAGGACCAGCACGGCCGGGCGCTCGACCGTCCGCCCGCGCAGGATCGCGGCCAGCCGGTCCAGGGACTGCTCGGGGCTCACCCCGGGCGCGGTGGCCTCCGCCAGCCGGGCCAGCGCCTCGGCGGGGGCGGGCGTGCCCGGGCCGCCGAGCAGGGCCCCGACGGCCTCCGCGAGCGGGGTCAGAACGCCCTGCTCGCCGTAGCTGCGGCAGCGGCCGGTGCCGCAGCGCGCGGTGTGCCGGGCCGTCCGCTCCTGCCACTCGCGCACCAGCCGGGTCTTGCCGATCCCGGCCTCGCCGACGACCAGCAGCAGCTCGGGGCCCTGGCCGCCGGCCACCCGGACCAGCGCGGCGTCCAGGTGGGCGAGTTCGCGCTCCCGCCCGACCAGCGGGACGTCGAAGCGGCGCAGCAGCTCGGGGTCGTCCTCGTCCAGCCCGACCAGGCGGTACGCGGTGACCGGCTCGGCCTTGCCCTTGAGCCGCAGCGGGCCGACCTCGTGCACCTGGGCGGCCGGCCCCGCCGCGCGCAGGGTCTGCGGGCCGATCAGCACCTGGCCGGGGGCGGCCTGGGTCTGCAGCCGGGCGGCGATGTTCACGGTCTCGCCGGAGATCAGGGCCTGGCGCGCGGAGGCGTCCGAACCCGCCACCACCTGGCCGGTGTTGACACCGATCCGGACGTCCAGGCGGACCCCGAGGGTGGCGTCCAGCTCGGTGTTGAGGTCCTCCAGGTCCTCCAGCATGGCGAGCGCGGCGGCCAGCGCCCGGTGGGCGTCGTCCTCGCGGATCACCGGGACGCCGAACACCGCCATCACCGCGTCCCCGATGAACTTCTCCAAGGTGCCGCCGTGCGCCTCGATCTGACGGTGCATCCGCTCGAAGTAGCGCAGGATCACCTCGCGCAGCGTCTCCGGGTCGAGCGCGCCGGACAGGGCGGTGGAGTCGACCAGATCGCAGAAGACCACCGTGACCAGCTTGCGCTCCTCGGCGGCCAGGTCGAGGGCGGCGGCCCGGGGGGTGCCGCAGGCGGGGCAGAACTGGTCGTTCGTGCTGGCGAGTTGGGCGCAGAGTGGGCAGGGCATGGCGGCAGTCCTTCGCTAGTCCTTCGCGGTGCGGGGAGTGCGGGGGTCGGGAAGTGCGTGAGGTCGGGGAGTGCGGGGGGCGTGAGGTCGGGGAGCGCGCGGGGTCGGGGAGTGCGTGGTCGGAGCCGGGCGTGCGGGCGTGCCGGGCCAGGCTCCCCGGGCCGGCTTCGGGCCCGGTTCGCGGTCGCCTTGCGGGCGGTATGGCCGCAGCTCGGAGCGGGTGCGCGGGCCCGCCGGGCGGGCGTGGCGGGCCGGGCGGCGCCGCCGCCGGCGCCCCGACCTGCGGCCATACCGGTGCCGTACCGGTTCCCAGGCCGTGTGCAGCCCCGCCTCCCTACCGTCTTCACCACGGCGGGCCACCACCCGTCGAACCCCTACCGATCAACCCAGCGAAGGGAGTTCAGCCATGGCCGAGAACATCGACCCGATCGTCGGCGAGGACAGCGAGGAGACCCCCGAGGTCGAGGCGCACACTGCCAACATCCTGGACCTGCAGGCGATGAAGGTCCTTCAGGATGCCTCCGACGGCAACTGCTTCAGCCTGATCAGCTACGTCAGCTCCGCCGAGACCTCCGCCTGACCGGCGGCAGGTCGGCGGTGTCCGGCGCAGGGGCGGGCGCACCACCGCCCCCGGCGGCCCGATAGCGCAAGGCCTCCGGGGCGGTCCCGCAGCGGCGGGACCGCCCCGGCCCGATTCCACCCCCCACCCCGGAGGACGGCCATGGAGCCCACCTCGCTCTCCCGCAACCGGGACTTCCGGCTGCTCTGGGTCGGCGGCCTGCTGGCCTCGCTCGGCTCCCAACTCGCCTCGATCGCACTGCCGTTGCTCGTCCTGCGGGAGACCGGATCGGCCGCCCAGGCGGGCGCCATCGGCACCGTGTCGGTCGGCGCGCTGCTGCTCACCATGCTGCCCGGCGGCGTCCTGGCCGACCGGATCGAACGACGCCGGCTGATGCGGGTGTGTGACGTCGGCAGCCTGCTCGCCGTCACCGCGCTGGTGATCGCCGTCCTGCGCGGCCACACCCCGCTGCCGCTGGTCCTACTGGTGGCCGCGGCCGGGGCGCTCATCGCCAGCACCTACGGGCCCGCCGCCGGCGGCCTGCTGCGCGCGGTGGTGCCGCGTGAGCAGGTCCGCGCGGCCTCGTCCCGGATGCAGGCGCGCGGCGCCGCCGCCCGGCTGGTCGGGCCGCTGTGTGGCGGCGCGCTGTTCGCCTGGCACCCGGTGCTGCCGTTCCTCGCGGAGGGCGTCGGGCTGCTGCTCTCCACCATCTGCGTGGCGCTGATGCGGACCCGCTCGGTGCCCGCCGCCAGGAGCGGAGCGGCGTTCAGCCGCGGCGAACTGACCGCCGGGCTCACCTTCATCTGGCGCCAGCCCTATCTGCGCACCCTGCTGCTGATCTTCGGGCTCGGGATGAACTTCGCGTTCAGCGCGCTGATGTTCACCACCCTGGCCGTGGCCTCCGACGGCGGCCGCTCCGGGGTCGGTGGCGGCACCGTGGTCTCCTTCACCGCGGCCGGCGCCCTGGCCGGCGCGCTGCTCGCCCCGAAGCTGGCCGGGGCGCGCCCTGGGGCTCGCGACGGCGGGCTGGTGGCGCTCAGCTGCTGGGCGGCCGCCGCCACCGCCGGGGTGCTGGTGCTGACCCGGGCCCCGGTGCTGATCGGGCTGCTCTGCGCGGTGTGCATGTGCCTGTCCACGGTCGCCAGCATCGGCTTCGTCTCCGGCATGCTGCTCGCCGCGCCGCCCGACCGGATCGGCCGGGTGCAGAGCGCCGCCGGTTTCCTCTCCACGCTGGTCCAGCCGTTCGGCCCGCTGGCGGGCGGTGCGATGCTCGGCACCCTGGGCGGCACCCGGACCTTCGCCCTGCTGGCGCTCGCCATCTCGCTCTGCGCGGCCGTGGTCACCTGGGCGCCGCCGGTCCGGCGCGGCCCGGCCCCGGTCCCGGCCCCGGCGCCCGCCGGCTGAACCGACGGGCGCCCCGGACGACGGGCGCCCCGGACGACGAGAGACCCGGACGACGAGAGACCCGGAAGAGCCCGGACGACGAGAGACCCGGAAGAGGAGGCGCGCCATGGCCGGCGCCCAGGAGACCCAGCTGTACTGCCTCGCCGACCCGACGTACTACGACACCCCCGGCCGGCTCCGCGACCGGGCCGGCCGGTACCCGCTGGGGCTCGGCGCACCGCCCGCCGGGTGGCGGCGCGAGCGGCGCGGGCTGTGGACGGCGCTGCGGCCGGACGGCGCCCGGCTGCCGGAGCAGGGCTGGAAGATCCACGTCTCGACCGTGCCGGAGGAGGCCGAGGCGACGTTGCGGGCCGTCGCGCGGGTCTGCACGGCGCGCCGCACGACGTTCAAGTTCCTGCGCAGCGACGAGGCGCTGCGGGTCGCGAACGGCAAGTACATGGGGCGCGGCAGCAGTGGCAAGTTCGTCACCGTCTACCCGGGGTCGGAGGCGGAGTTCCTGGCGGTCGTGGCGGAGCTGGCCGAGGTGCTGGCGGGCCGTCGGGGGCCGTACGTGCTCACCGACCTGCGGTTCGGGACGGCCCCCGTGTACGTGCGCTACGGCGCGTTCGTGGAGCTGTGGTGCCAGGACGAGGCGGGGCGGACGGTGCCCGCGCTGCGCGACCCCGCCGGCGAGCTCGTCCCCGACCGGCGCGACCCGGTCTTCCAGCTGCCCGCCTGGGTCGAACCGCCCGAGGCGCTGCGCCCGCACCTGGCCGCCCGGGAGGCGGCCGGCGGCGACCTGCCGTACCGGATCGTCGAGGTGCTGCAGTTCTCCAACGCTGGCGGGATCTACCTCGCCGAGCACCGGACCACCGGGGAGCGGGTGGTGCTGCGCGAGGCCCGCCCGCACGCCGGGCTGGACGCCGCCGGGGACGACGCCGTCACCCGGCTGCGGCGCGAGCACTGGGCGCTGGAGCGGCTCGCCGGCCTGGACTGCGTGCCCCGGCTGCACGAGGTCCGGACCGTCTGGGAGCACACCTTCCTGGTCCAGGAGCACATCGAGGGCGTCCAGTTGTTCGCCGAGGCGATCCGCCGTTACCCGCTGGTGCACCAGAACTGCACCGCCGAACAGCGGGCCGAGTACGCGCAGTGGGTGGCCGAGGTCGTCGCCGGGCTGGAGAAGGCGCTCGGCGCCCTGCACGAGCGGGGCGTCCGGTTCGGGGACCTGCACCCGGCCAATGTGATCGTCCGTCCGGACGGTTCGGTGGTGCTCGTCGACTTCGAGTACGCGGAGGAACTCACCGGCCACGGCGTCCCGCTCGCCGGCGCGGGCGGACTCCAGCCCCCGCCCGGGCTCGACGGGGCCGACGCCGACCGGCACATGCTCTGGGCCACCTGGCTGATGCTGCTGATGCCCGTGATGGAACTGGCCGAACGCGACCCGGGCAAGCTGGCCGCGCTGGAACGGCGGGCCCGCCGCTGGTTCGGCCTCGGGCCGGACGAGGGGCCGGTGCGGCCGGGCGCCGTGGCACTGGTGGAACCGGTCGGCGAACGGCGGGTGCGCGAACTCCTCGCCGGGCCCGCCCTCGACGCCGCCAGGAACGAACTCGTCGCCGGCATCCACGCCGGGGCCACCCCCGACCGGCCGGACCGGCTCTTCCCCGGCGACCCGGCCGGATTCGCCGACGGCGGCACCGGCGTCGCCCACGGCGCCGCCGGCGTGCTGTACGCGCTGCACCGGGCCGGGGCGCCCTGCCCCGACGAGTACGCGGACTGGCTGATCGCGGCGATGCGGCGGCGCGGCCCGCGACCGGGCGCCGGCGGTCTCTACGACGGGCCGCTCGGCGTGGCGGCCGTACTCGCCCGGGTCGGCCGCGCCGACGAGGCCGCCGAACTGGCCGCACAGGCCCGGCAGGCCCGGCCCGCGCCCACCGTCGCCCTCCACGGCGGGCGGGCCGGCGCCGCGCTCGCCCGGCTGCGGCTCGCCGACGCGCTCGGCAGCCGACGCGAACTCGCGGACGCGCTCGCCGACGCGCGGGCGCTCGACGCGGTGCTGCGGGGGGAGACCGTCGCGGGGCTCGGCGCGCCGACGGCGGCCGGACTGCTGTACGGCCTCGCCGGGATCGCCCTCGTCCAGCTGAGGCTGTACCAGCGGACCGGCGAGGACTGGCTGCTGGCCTCCGGCCGCGAGGCGCTGGACCGGGCCGTGGCACAGTGCGTGCGGGTGCCCGACGGGTCCGTCCAGGTCCTCGACCGGGGGCGGCGGCTCGCCTACCTCGACCGCGGCAGCAGCGGGATCGCGCTCGTCGCCCAGGAGTACCAGGCGTACCAGGCGCTCGGCGGCGACGGGTTCGAGGAGTTCCTCGCCGACGTGCGGCGGGTGTGCGCACCCGGATTCGTCCGCGAACCGGGGCTGTTCCGGGGCCGCGCCGGGCTGCTGCTGGCGCTGGACCGGCTGGGAGGGGCGGCGGCCCGGGACGCCGTCCGCGAGCAGGTCCGGAAGCTGCAGTGGCACCTGGTCGCGCGGCCGGAGGGGCTGCTCGTCCCCGGGATGCGGCTGCGGCGGTTCTCGGCGGACCTGCACACCGGGGCGGCGGGCGTGCTGCTGGCCCTGCGGGCCGTCGAACAGGGCCTGGCGGGCGGGGAGTTGCTGGACGTGCTGACGCTCGGTCCAAGGGGCGCCGCCCGGCCCGGCGGGCTCAGCTGAGGCTGCTGGCCAGGGCGTGTCTGACCATTCGCGGCGGATCGGCGCGCGGCTCCCCCGGCCTTCGGCCGGGAGGTGGCCCCATGACGCGCCCGGCGGGAATGGTCAGACACGCTCCAGGGCGGTGGTGTGCTCGCGGGCGTGCAGGTGGGTGAGGCGGGGGAGGGCGTAGAGGGCGGCGTGGGCGGTGACCTCGCCGGTGGGGGAGGTGACGGCGCCGGTGTCGGTGAGGGCCTCCAGGGTGCGCAGGGCGAGGCGTTCGGGGCGGCCGAGGGCGGCGGCGGCCTCGGGGAGGGTGAACAGCAGGGAGAGCGGGAGGGCGGCGAGCCGGCCGAGGGCGAGGCGGCCCTGGTCGGTGAGGTCGCGCCAGCCGGAGTCGAGGCGGGCGCGGACGGTGACGTCCCCGGCGACGAGTTCGTCCAGGGCGCCGGCCGGATCGGCGAGGCGGGCCGCGTACTCGGCGAGCGGCAGGTGGCGCAGGACGGCGAGCCGGGTGCCGGCGACCCGGACGGCCAGCGGCAGCAGTCCGCAGGACTCCACGGTCCGGGCGGCGGCCGCGCGGTCGGTGCCGATCCGGCCGGTGCCGACGATCCGGCCGAGCAGGTCGAGGGCCTCGGCGGGGGCGAAGGGCGGGACGGTCACCCGGTGCACCGAGGCCAGTCCGGCGAGTTGGCTGCGCGAGGTGACGAGGGTGGCGCTCGGGCCGAAGCCCGGCAGCAGTTCGCGGACCACGGCCTCGCCGGGGGCGTCGTCGAGGATCAGCAGCATCCGGCGCCCGGCCAGGGAGGCGCGCCAGAGCGCGGCGGCTTGGGCCGGGTCGGCGGGTCTGGGGCCGGACCGGCCGGTGAGGGCGGCGAGTTCGGCGAGGACGTCGGCGAGCGGGCGCGGGGCGCCGTCCTCGGCGCGCAGCCGGATCAGCAGCCGGCCATCGGGGAAGCGCTCGGCGAGCAGGTGTCCGGCGTGCACGGCGAGGGCGGTCTTGCCGATGCCGGCCGGGCCGGAGAGGATCGCGACGCGCTCGCCGCCCTCGCCCAACGCGTCGATCAGCTCGCATAGTTCATGGCTGCGGCCGGTGAAGTCGGCGGTGTCGGCGGGCAGCAGTGCGCCGCTCGGACCGGCGTGCGGCGCCGACCGGGTGGTGGCGGGGCGGGCCGGGCCGTGGGCGAGCAGGTGCCGGTAGCGGGCGGTCAGGGCGGGGCTGGGTTCGAGGCCCAACTCGCGGGCGAGCAGCTGGCGGTGGGTGTCGTAGACGGCGAGTGCCTCGGCCTGCCGGCCGGACAGGTGCAGGGCGTTCATCCGGGCCGCCTGGAGGCGTTCACGCAGCGGGTGGCGTTCGGCCAGGTCGGCGAGTTCCTCGGCGACGGCGGTGGCGTTGCCGAGCTCCAACTCGGTCTCCGCCCAGTCCTCGTGGACGCCGAGACAGCGGGCCTCCAGCCGGTCGGCCTCGGCCTGGACGGCGGGTGAGCGGCGCAGGTCGGCGAGCGGCGGGCCCTGCCACAGGTCGAGGGCCTGGCGCAGCAGCCGGGCGGCGGGGGCGAGCGCGCCGCTGTCGGCGGCGGCCCGGCCGGCCCGGGCGAGGGCGCGGAACTGCAGGACGTCGAGCTCGGGTTCGGCGACCCGCAGCAGGTAGCCGCCGGCGGTGTGGACCAGCCGCTCGGGCCCGGTGCCACGGCCGAGCAGGGTGCGCAGGGTGCAGATGTAGACCTGGAGGTTCTTGCGGGCGGTGCGCGGCGGCTCCTCGGGCCAGACCGCGTCGGTGAGCAGGTCGACCGGGACGGCCGTGTTGGCGCGGCTCAGCAGGACGGCCAGCACCAGCCGCTGCTTCAGCGGTCCGAGGGCGAGCGGGCGGCCGTCCGCCTCGCCGGTCAGCGGGCCGAGGACGGAGAAGCGCGGCCGGGTGGGGGCGGCGGGCTGGGCCAGGGGCATCGGCGTACCTCCGGGGCGTGGGTGGGGGCGTGCGGGGCGGGGGCGTGACCGGTGGCGGTGCGGGCGTGGGCGCAGGCTACTTGACGGCCGATCCGATCTGAAGGGCACGGAATCGGCCTGCTTCGGTCACGCCGCCCTCACATGTCATTCACCCGGGGGAGGGGCCGGCCGGAGGCGGCGGCGCCCGGGGTGTGCGGTGTCGCGGCAGGTGGGGCGGGGTGGGAGGTGACGGCGGGGCGCGGTGGGAGGTGACGGCCCCCGGCCCGGGCCGGGCGGCCAAGGGGGTGGGCGCCGGGGTGGTCCGGGGGTGGGCGCCGGGGCGGCTCCGGCGATCCTCCAGGGCTGCTCGTCGGCGCGGCGAGCGCCGCCCGAGGGGCGGGGAGGGGCGGACGGCCACCGGAGGTCCCGGTCCGGGTGCCGGAACGCGGGCCGTGCGGCCCCGGGGGCGCGGGCCGAACGGCCCTAGGGGGCGGGGGCGGTGCGTTCGGATCATGGATCGCCAGCCATTCGCACGACGTTCCTAAGGAGTGCGTCCTTGAGCGCCACCCCGGCACAGGGCGACCCCACGCCACCGCCAACCGCCGTACCGAAGCCGTCAGTTCGGCCGAAACGGCCCGGCTCGGCCGTGGTCAGACTGCTGACCACCACCGACCACAAGACGATCGGCTCCATGTACCTGGTGTCGGCGTTCGGGTTCTTCCTGATCGGCGGTGTCCTGGCGCTGGTCATGCGCGCCGAACTCGCCCGGCCCGGAACGCAGATCCTCTCCAACGAGCAGTTCAACCAGGCCTTCACCATGCACGGCTCGGTGATGCTGCTGCTCTTCGCGATGCCGCTGTTCACCGGCTTCGCCAACTGGATCATGCCGTTGCAGATCGGCGCCCCGGACGTCGCCTTCCCGCGCCTGAACATGCTGTCCTACTGGCTGTTCATGTTCGGCTCGCTGATCGCCGCCGCCGGCTTCGCGACCCCGCAGGGCGCCGCCGACTTCGGCTGGTTCCTCTACGCGCCGCTGTCCGACGCCGTCCACTCGCCGGGCGTCGGCGCCGACATGTGGATCATGGGCGTGACGCTCTCCGGCTTCGGCAGCATCCTCGGCGCCGTCAACTTCATCACCACGATCATCTGCATGCGCGCGCCCGGGCTGACCATGTTCCGGATGTCCATCTTCTGCTGGAACGTGCTGCTCACCTCGGTGCTGGTGCTGCTGGTCTTCCCCGTCCTGGCCGCCGCCCTGCTCGCCCTCGAATGCGACCGCAAGTTCGGCTCGCACGTCTTCGACCCGGCCAACGGCGGGGCGATGCTCTGGCAACACCTGTTCTGGTTCTTCGGCCACCCCGAGGTGTACATCCTGGCGCTGCCGTTCTTCGGGATCATCTCCGAGATCATCCCGGTCTTCAGCCGCAAGCCGATGTTCGGCTACGCGGGGCTGATCGCCGCCACCGTCGCCATCGCCGGTCTGTCGGTGACGGTGTGGGCGCACCACATGTACGTCACCGGGCAGGTGCTGCTGCCGTTCTTCTCCTTCATGACCTTCCTCATCGCCGTCCCGACCGGGGTGAAGTTCTTCAACTGGGTCGGCACCATGTGGAAGGGCTCGCTCAGCTTCGAGACACCGATGCTCTGGACGGTCGGCTTCCTGGTCACCTTCCTGTTCGGCGGCCTCACCGGCGTGCTGCTCGCCGCCCCGCCGATCGACTTCCACGTCTCCGACTCGTACTTCGTCGTCGCCCACTTCCACTACACGCTGTTCGGCACCGTGGTCTACGCGATGTTCGCCGGATTCCACTTCTGGTGGCCGAAGATGACCGGCAAGAAGCTCGACGAACGGCTCGGCCGGATCACCTTCTGGACGCTCACCATCGGCTTCCACGGCACCTTCCTGGTCCAGCACTGGCTCGGCGCCGAGGGCATGCCGCGCCGCTACGCCGACTACCTCGCCTCGGACGGCTTCACCACGCTCAACACCCTGTCCACCATCGCCTCCTTCCTGCTCGGGCTGTCGATCCTGCCGTTCCTCTACAACATCTGGAAGACGGCCAAGTACGGCGAGAAGGTCCAGGCCGACGACCCGTGGGGCTACGGCCGCTCGCTGGAGTGGGCCACCTCCTGCCCGCCGCCCCGGCACAACTTCGTCCGGCTGCCGAGGATCCGCTCCGAATCCCCGGCCTTCGACCTGCACCACCCCGACATCGCGGCCCTGGACGTCCTGGAGAACACCGGCGAGCCGGCCACCCACCTGGGCGACGTGACCCCGGCCAAGTACGACCTGCCGCAGACCAGGGCGGAGCGGGCGCGGTCCGCCGTGGACGGCTGACGCGGGGCGCGCCCGACGACTCCCGCCGGGCGCGCGGCGTCCGGGCCCGCCCCGGCCACCCGCCCCGGCCACCCGCTCCGAACACCCGCTCCGAACACCCACCCAGACCGCCGTCCCCGCCTGCGCCCCCGTCACGGGCGGGGACGGCTCCCCCTCGCGACCCGGAAGGCCGGCCCCATGACCCACACCGTCCTCGCCATCGGCACCGCCGCGCTCACCGCGAGCGGCTGCGTCTGGTACCTGCCCGCCATCGCCGAGCTCCAGGCCGGCGCCGACCGGCCCCGCTCCACCCGCACGGCCGCGGCCGCCTGCGTCCTCTGGTGGGCCGCCCTCGCCCTGGCCGGCGGGCTGCTGCTCGCCCTGTCCGACTGGCGGCCCGCCGCGCAGATCGCCCTCGCCGGGCTGGTCGGCGGCGCGGCGCTGCGGGTCCGCGCCCGGTGGGACCGGCGCGGGGAGCAGCGCGACGCCGCCGACCGCTGGGCGGCCCTGGGCGCCCGGCCGGCGCCGCGCTCCGGGCACCCCGCCGCGGTCACCCTCGCGGGGTGGCTGGTCGTCGGCGCCGCCGTCGCCTCGCTGGGGGCGGTGGCGATCCTGCTCTCGGACGAGGGCGCCGTCGGATCCCGGGTGGCGCTCGCGGCCGTCAGCGGGGCGGGGGTGTCGCTGGCCTTCCTGCTGGCGGGCCTCGGCAGCGCGCGGCGGCGCTGAGGTCTCCTCCGACCCGTAGGGCGTGTCCGGTACGGGCGGCGCGGCTCCTCGGGGGCCGCGCCGCCCGTGTGCGGTCCGAATGGGGTCGTTGGGCCCTGGGCCCTGCGGCGGCCGGTGGGTGATGATGCCCTGGGCCCTGCCGGGAGTGCGCGGGGGTGACGAAGGTGGAGCCGCGTGATGGCGACCAAGACGGCGGGCGACGGGGCACCGGTGCCGGTGCGGGTGTTCCTGCTGGACGACCACGAGGTGGTGCGCCGCGGGGTGCACGACCTGCTGGACGGCGAGCCCGATCTGGAGGTGGTCGGCGAGGCCGCCACCGCCGAGCAGGCGCTCGTCCGGGTGCCCGCGCTGCGGCCCGACGTGGCGGTGCTGGACGTCCGGCTGGGCGACGGCGACGGGGTGTCGGTCTGCCGTGAACTCCGCTCCCGGATGCCCGGCCTGGCCTGCCTGATGCTGACCTCCTTCGACGACGAGGAGGCCCTGCTGGACGCCGTGATGGCGGGCGCCGCCGGGTACGTGCTCAAGCAGATCAGCGGCACCGACCTGGTGGCCGCCGTGCGGACCGTCGCCTCCGGCCGCTCGATGCTGGACCCGGGAGCCGCCACCCGGCTGCTGAACCGCCTGCGCAGCGACGCCGAGCCCGCGCAGCCGGTCACCACCGGGCCCGCGCTGACCGTGCGCGAGCAGGAGGTGCTGGCGCTGATCGGGGAGGGCCTGACCAACCGGCAGATCGGCGAACGGCTCTACCTCGCCGAGAAGACGGTGAAGAACCACGTGTCGCGGCTGCTCGCCAAGCTGGGCGTGGAGCGGCGGGTGCAGGCGGCGCTGATCTCCACCGAGCTGCGCCGGGCGGCCGCCGCCGCGCAGCCGTCGCACCTGCGCTCCCTGCGGGGCTGACGGGACGTGCAGGTCTGACGGGACGTCCAGGCCCGGGGCCCACCGGCGGGACCATCGGCCCTCGCGGCGCCGCCCCCGCCGGGGCGAGCATCGAGGGCATGAACGGTGATCGCGACCTGCTCGAACTGGACCGGGAGCGGGCGTTGGAACTACTGGCCCGGGCCGCGGTCGGCCGGGTGGTCTACACCATCCGCGCCCTCCCGGCGGTGCTGCCGGTGTCCTTCCGGCTGGACCTGTCGGACGGCGGCGGCGTACTGCTCTCGGCCCCCGCCGGCTCCGAACTCGCCCGGGCCGTGGACGACGCCGTGATCGCCTTCGAGGCCGACGAGGTGGACGGCGCGGACGGCTCCGGCTGGTACGTCACCGTCCTCGGCCGCGCCCAGGTGGGCCCCGCCGCCGGTCGCGCCCCCGGCGCCGTCCGGATCCGGATCCGCCCGGAACTGGTCGTCGGCCGCCGCCTGCCCCCGCGGACCAGGTAGCGGCGTCAGTGCGGATCGCCCTCGACGCGGCCCGCCAAGGCGCGCACGGTGGGCGGGAGTTGGCGGTGGCGCAGGACGAGGAGCGGGACGGCCAGGGCGAGGTAGACCCAGCTGAGGACGACCCGGGCGGACTCGCCGGGAAGGGCGAACTGGACGGCGAACAGGACGAACAGCAGCCCGGCCTTCCAGGGCAGGAAGCGCAGGTCGAGCAGCAGCACCACGGCCAGGACGGTCTGCGCGGCGGTCAGCAGCACCTCGTCCACCTGGCGTTCGACCAGCGGGAGGGAGGATCCGCCGCCGCCGGCCAGGTAGGCGAGCGGGAGGCAGCCGATCAGCAGGGTCCACTGGTTGACCTTGCTGGAGAGCAGCGCGCCGAGGCCGTCGTCCCCGCGCAGCCGCCAGGCGAAGACGACCGCGACGATCAGCTCGGGCGCCTCGGAGGCGAGCGGGGCCAGCCACTGCACCAGCAGGAAGCGGTCGATGCCGAGCGAGGCGCCGGCGTCGACCAGCGAGGTGGCGAAGGGCTCGGCGCAGGCGAAGATCACCCCGGCCGCGACCGCGAAGACCAGGACGGTGGTCGCCCGGCGGCGCTGCCGCGGGAGGGCGGCCAACCGGGCCGGGACGCCGATGAGTTCCTCCTCGTCGTCCTCGCTGCAACGGCTGATCCGGAAGAGGTAGTAGCCGTACCAGGCGATCAGGACGGCCGCGAGGATCCAGGAGATCCGCCGGGTCAGCGGCATCACGAAGGCCAGCAGGGCGGCGGCGCCGAGGAAGGCGGTGTCGATCCGGCGGTGCTCCCGCAGGGTGATCCCGGGGGCGACGCCGCGGCGCCGGGCGGCGAGGTAGGAGGCGAGGGCGACCAGCGGCCAGCCGACGCCGACCAGCAGCCGGTTGGCGCCGGTCATGTTGGCGGCCGCGTAGGCGGCGTACTCGGGCCGGGTGCCGGCCGCGTACGCGAAGTAGAGGTCGACGGCGTACTCGGGCAGGACGGCGATGAACGCCAGCAGGGCCAGGGCGAGCGGGCCGGAGATGTCGGCCCGGGCGGTCTCCGCGGCCCACATCAGCAGGAGCGCCGCCGCCAGGACGCCGAGGCCGAAGACCACCATGCCCGCCACGGGCGCCAGGTGCACCCCGGCCAGCCGCAGCACCACCGCGGGCAGCGCGCCGGCCACGGCGGCCCCGATCCGCAGGGCCGTCACGGATCCGCTGGGCGGCTGCGCCGACGGGATCTCGGCGGCGCCCGGTGGGGTGGCGGTCGCGGGTGACTTCTGGGCCATCAGCCGTCCTTGCGCTCGGGGAACCTGAGCAGGCTAGGGTCGGCGGGCGGCGGGGCGGGCCGAACGGCGATACGGCGCGGCGGAGTTCCCCCGGACGGCGGCCGGGCGCGATCCCCTACGCTGGCCCCGGACGCTGTCGACGGAGGGACCAGGACGCCATGCTCGACCCCGGGATCGCCGCCCTCTACGCGCGGGACGAGACCTGCCGGATGCTGGACATCGCGCTGGACGAGGTGTCCGCCGGTCGCGCGGTGACGCGGATGACGGTGGCCGCGACGATGGTGAACGGGCACGGGACGGCGCACGGCGGCTTCCTGTTCCTCCTCGCCGACGCCGCGTTCGCGTTCGCCTGCAACAGCCACGGCCCGGTCACCGTCGCGCAGGCGGCGCAGGTCGCCTTCCTGGCCCCGGCGGCGGTCGGGGACGAGCTGGTGGCGGAGGCGGTGGAGCGTTCGCGGGCCGGGCGCAGCGGGATCTACGACGTGACGGTGCGGCGGGCGGACGGGAAGGTCGTCGCCGAGTTCCGCGGGCAGAGCGTGGTGATCGGGGGCCGGCCGCAGGCCGACTGAGCGGCCGGCCCCCGGTCAGGCCGGCGGGCGCTCGTGCAGTACCTGCCGGAGCTTGCCGGTGCGCGGGTGGTGACCGGTTCGGAGCGCGGCGCCGCCCACTCCGCCGAGCGAACGTGGATGCCGCCCGGCACGACCTCGTCGGGGTGGGGCGCAGGTCAACGCATCGGTGACCGAGTGGATATGGCGATGTGGCGATACGTCAGGAACAGAGCGGGGCCTCCCAGGAGACCCGGGTGCCGCCGCCCTCGGCGGGCCCGACCGTGAAGGCGCCGCCCACCCGCTCGGCACGCTCGCCGAGGTTGCGCAGCCCGCTGCGCCGACCGCCTTCGGGCACGCCCACCCCGTCGTCGGCCACCACCAGGGCCACCCGCCCGGCGAGCGCCCGCAGCGTCACCTCCACCCGGCCCGCCCGCGCGTGCCGGGCGGCGTTGCTGAGCGCCTCGCCGAGGACGGCCACCACGTGGTCGGCCAGTTCCTGCGGCACGTCGGTGTCCAGCAGGCCCTCCATGCTCAGCCGGGGCGCGAAGCCGAGCGTCCCCTGGGCCTCGGCGACGGCGCGGGTGACGCGGGCGCGCAGGCCCCGGTCGGGTTCGCTGTGGGCGCGCAGCCCGAAGATCGTCGATCGGATGATCTTGATGGTCTCGTCCAGGTCCGCCACCGCGCGGGCGACCCGGTCGGCGGCGGCCGGGCTGTCGATCAGCCGGCCCGCGCTCTGCAGCGTCATCCCGGTCGCGAACAGCCGCTGGATCGCCAGGTCGTGCAGGTCCCGGGCGATCCGGTCACGGTCCTCCAGCAGGGTCAACTGCTCGGCGTCGCGCCGCCGTTCGGCCAGTTCCAGGGCCAGCGCCGCCTGGTCCGCGAAGCCCAGCAGCGGCCCGGTCTCGTCCGGCCCGAAGGCCGGCTGCCCGGCCGCGCGGGCCAGCAGCAGCACGCCCCGCCCGTACCCCGTCCCCGTTCCCAGCGGCACCGCGACCGCCGGGCCCAGCCCGTCGAAGCGCCCCGCCGGGCCCGCCGGGTAGCGGGCGTCGCAGGCCAGGTCGTCGCTGGTCACCGGTGAACCGGAGGCGTACGCGGCGCCCGACAGCGTGCCGTCCACCGGCACCGTCACCCCCAGCCGCGCGGCGGGCGCCCCGCCCAGCGCGACCTCCACCGTCAGCTCCTCCGCCCGCTCCTGCGGACCGTCCAGCGCCACCGAGACGTCGGCCAGCTCGGCGCCGGCGATCTCCCCGGCCCGGCGGGCGATCAGCTCCACCACCTCCAGCCGGGGCGCGCCCGACAGCAGGCTGCGGCTGATCTCCGCGCTGGCCCGCAGCCAGCGCTGGCGCAGCTGCGCCTCCTCGTACAGCCGGGCGTTGTCGATCGCCACCCCGGCCGCGACCGCCAGGGTGGAGATCACCGCCTCGTCGTCGGTGTCGAAGTCCAGCCCGCCGCGCTTGTCGGTGAGGTACAGGTTCCCGAACACCTCGCCGTGCACCCGCACCGGCACCCCGAGGAAGGTGTGCATCGGCGGATGGTTCGGCGGGAAGCCCGCCGAGGCCGGGTGCTCGGACAGCACCGGGCAGCGCAGCGGCTGCGGGTCGCGGATCAACTCCCCGAGGATGCCCCGGCCGGACGGCGGCGGGCCGATCTCGGCGATCTCCTCCTCGGACAGTCCCACCGTCAGGAACTGCGACAGCGAGTGCCCGTCCGGGCCGATCACCCCGAGCGCGGCGTAGCGGGCGTCCACCAGGTCGGCGGCAGCCTCGACGATCCGGTGCAGCGCCTGGGAGAGGTCCAGCTCCCGGCCGACCGCGAGCACCGCCTCCAGCAGGCTGTGCACCCGGTTCTGGGTGCCGCGCGCCGCGTCGATCCGCCACTGGAGCTCCTCCAGCAGCTCGTCCAGGCGCAGCCGGGGCATCCGCGCGCCGCCACCCGCCGCGCTGCCGTCCGCTCCGCCCACCGCTGTCCTCCTCGTGCTCGTCCCGGCCGGTCCTCCACCCGCCGCCGGAGGGCGTCGGGTGCCGCCCGATCAGGGCGATTGCCGGATTCACGGTAGTGCCCGGGTGTCGGCGCCCCGCACGCCGGGGTGCGCCGTACGCTCCCTCGGGCGGGCCTTTCGTCCCGCCGCCGAGGGGCCTGCGGCCTCTGTCGCGAGGCCCTGGCGGACCGCCAGGGTGGGGGAGGAGCGGACGGGCCGTCAGCACGCACACCGTCCCAGCACCGCCCCGCCAAGCGCCGACACATGGAGGAACCCTCATGACGCCATCCGTCCTGGCCGGGGTCGACGGCTCGCCGGAGAGCACCACCGCCGCCCTCTGGGCCGCCGAGGAGGCGGTGCTCCGGGGCGCCCCGCTGCGCCTGGTGCACGCCTGGCCGTGGCTGACCGACGGCGTGGCCGCCTTCGCCGAGCCCGACGACCTGCCGGCCGCCGCGCAGCGGGTCCTGGCCTCGGCCGCCGACGGGATCCGCGAGCGCCACCCCGGCCTGGTGGTGCACACCGACGCCGTCCTGGACGCGCCGGTGGACGGCCTGGTCGCCGCCGCCGCGGACGCCGCCCTGCTGGTGCTCGGCTCGCGCGGCCTCGGCGGCTTCACCGGGCTGCTGCTCGGCTCGGTCGGCATGGCCGCGGCCGCCCGCAGCACGGTGCCGGTGGTCGTGGTGCGCGAGCCGGGCGCGCCCGACGGGGCCGGTGACGGCGTGCCCGAGGTGCTGGTCGGTGTCGACGCGCACGCCCCGGAGGAGGAGGTGCTCGCCTTCGCCTTCCAGGAGGCCGCCCTGCGCGGCGCCCGGGTGCGGGCCGTGCACGGCTGGGACCTCCCGCCGGTGTTCGGCTACGCCGGCGGGGCCGTGCCGCCCACCGAGATCGCCCAACTGGAGGCGCTGGAGGCCAAGCTGCTCACCCTCGCCCTGGCCGAGCAGCGCGAGCGGCACCCGGACACCGCGGTGGTCGAGGACGTCCGGCTCGGCGCCGCCCGCGGCCTGGTCGAAGCCTCCGCCGGGGCCGCCCTGGTGGTCGTCGGCCGCCGCCACCGCTCCCTCGACTTCGGCCCCCGCCTCGGCCGCGTCGCCCACGCCGTCCTGCACCACGCCCAAGCCCCGGTCGCGGTCATCCCCCACCCCTGACCGACACCCCGGCGGCGCACGCTCGGAAAGCGGGCCAAGGCAACCCCTCACGAGTTCGAATCTCACCTCCTCGGTCGGCCGATGGCCCGGACCGCACAGCGGTCCGGGCCATCGGCGTATCCCGTCCGAGGAACCCAGGGGGGCGCCAACGTGTGCGGCGTCGCAGGCGTTCCGGCAGTGCTGGGCATCGCCGTCCACGCATCCCTTCCGCCTGGAGCATGTCGAGATATACTTCAGATGCGAGTTGATATCAGGAGGTGCATCACATGAGCCGGACCGTGATCGACCTGGACGACGAGCTGCTCGCCGACGTGGCTCAGGCTCTCGGCACCAGCACCAAGAGGGAGACGGTCAACACCGCTCTGCGTGAGGTGCTGGAGAACAGACGGCGAGCGCTCGCCCTCACACGGCTGCGTGCCGCGGCGGATGCGGGGGCCTTCGACCTGGAGATCTTCGAGGACAAGAGGAACTACCGTCGGTGAACGCGGCGCAATTCCTGATCGACACCAGCGCGCTCGTGCGCTTCATGCGCGGCGACGCCGAGCAGTACGGCTGGGACCAAGCCGCAGCGGCGGGCTTGGTCGCAACCTGTCCCATCACCGAACTTGAGTTCTTCTACAGCGCGCGGACAGCGGCCGACCGCGCTCAGGGGATCGAGGACATGCGGCTGCTGTTCGGCTGGGTGCCGGTCGATGACCGCGCCTACGACCGCGCCTGGTACGTCCAGGGCATGCTGACCAAACGAGGTCAGCACCGCAGCGCCGGAGCCGTGGACCTGGTCGTCGCGGCCACAGCGGAACTGCAAGGCCTGACCCTTCTGCACCGGGACCGCGACTTCGAGTGCATCGCGAGCGTCACCGGACAGGCCCTCCAGTGGTACGGGCCGGAGGCCGGCAAATGAATCCGTTCCGTTCCGGTCCGTTCCGTTCCGGTCCGTTCCGGTCCGGTCCAGGACCGGGAGCCGGGAAAGGGGCCTGATCCTGTTCGAACCGCAATCTCGTGTTCTCTGCCTCCGCCCGACAGGCCATCGGCCGGGCCGGATCACGCCTCGACGGGGGGCGGGGCGTGATCCGGCAGGGGAGTGTCAGTTCGCCGGGGGTTCGGTCGGGCGGGGGCGGGGGCGGGTGCCCGGGGCCAGGACTTGGGCCTTGAGGTGGAGGTCCGGGCTGTGGCGGAAGCCGAGGGTGAAGTCCACCCACTGGCCGACCCGCAGCGGTGGCGGGTCGGCGATCATCAGGTCGGAGTCCTCCGGGGCCATCGCCAGCTCGCCGCGGCCCGGCACGGGGAGGGCGGACACCGGCTCCCAGCGGCCGGCGGCGCCCTGGTGCAGGTGCCGCTTGATCGTGATCCGGCCGCCGAACTCCCAGCTGGCGGAGGTCAGTTCGTCCGGTACGTCGCCCGGGTTGCGGATCGTGAAGAACGCCGCCGTGGCCGGGGCCGCGCCCGCCGTCGGCAGGAGCAGCCAGCCCGGGCCGGCCTCCACCGGGCGGGGCCGGCCGGCGCCGCCGACCGCCGTCCAGCCGGTCAGCAGGACCAGCGTCAGCGCCGCCGCGCCGACCGGCGGGCCGACCACCCGCAGCCGTCCGATCGCGCTCATCGCCGCGCCCCCTTCCGGGCCGCCGAGGCGCCGCGCCCCGGCTGCCAGGTGCGCAGCCGCAGGCTGTTTCCGACCACCAGCAGCGAGCTGAGCGACATCGCCACCGCCGCCAGCATCGGGTTGAGCAGGCCGACGGCCGCCAGCGGGATCAGCACCACGTTGTAGCCGAAGGCCCACAGCAGGTTGGCCCGGATCGTGCCGAGGGTCCGTCGGGCCAGCCGGACGGCGTCCACCACCGCCTCGATGTCGCCGCGCACCAGGGTCAGTCCGGCCGCGCCGATCGCGGCGTCGCTGCCCGAGGCCAGCGCCACCCCGAGGTCCGCCGAGGCCAGTGCCACCGCGTCGTTGACGCCGTCGCCGACCACCGCGACCGTCCGCCCGGCGCCGCGCAACTCGGCCACCACCGCGGCCTTGCCTTCCGGCGAGGCCGCGGCGTGCACCCGTTCGATGCCCAGCTCGCGCGCCACCGCCCGGGCCGCGCCGGGGCCGTCGCCGGTCAGCAGTACGGTCTCCAGGCCCATCCCGCGCAGCCGGTGGAGCGCCCGCCAACTGCCCGAGCGCAGCGTGTCGCCGACCGCGAGCACGGCCGCGGCCCGCCCGTCCAGCTCGACCACCACGGCCGTGCGGCCGGTGTCCGAGGCGGCGGTGACCGCGTCCGCGAGGCCGATGGGCAGCGGCCGGGCCGTGCCGTCCGGTCGGACCACCCGCACGCTCCGGCCCTCGACCGCCCCGGACACCCCGACCCCGGTGGTGGCCGCGAAGCCGTCCACCGCGGGCAGCGGACCGCAGCGCTCCCGCGCGGCCGCCGCCACGGCCCGCCCGATCGGGTGCTCGGAGCGGTGCTCCACCGCGCCAGCCAGCCGCAGCACCGCGCCCTCGTCGAGAACCTTGTCGGGACCCTCGTCGAGACCCCGGTCGAGATCGTCGTCGAAGCCCTGGGCGACCGTCACCGTCGCCAGCGCCATCCGTCCGGTGGTCAGCGTCCCGGTCTTGTCCAGTACCACGGTGTCGACCCGGCGCAGGCTCTCCAGCACCTCCGGGCCGCGCACCAGTACGCCCAGCTCGGCGCCCCGCCCGGTCGCCGCCAGCAGCGCCGTCGGGGTGGCCAGGCCCAGGGCGCACGGGCAGGCGACCACCAGCACCGCGACCGCCGCCGTCACCGCCGCCTGCGGGGCCGCGCCCGCGCCGAGCCAGAAGCCCAGCACGCACACCGCGCCCGCCAGGACGCACGGCACGAACACCCCGGCCACCGCGTCGGCGAGGCGCTGCGCCCGGGCCTTGCCGGCCTGGGCGTCCGCCACCAGCGCGGTGATCCGGGCGAGTTGGGTGTCGGCGCCGACGGCCGTCGCCCGCACCACGAGCGCGCCGCCGACGTTGACGGTCGCGCCGGCCACCGCGTCCCCGGGGCCGACCTCCACGGGCACGCTCTCCCCGGTCAGCAGGCTCAGGTCGAGCGCCGAACCGCCTTCGACCACCACCCCGTCGGTGGCCACCCGTTCACCCGGCCGCACCACGAACTCCTGCCCGGGCAGCAGCAGTTCGATCGGCACCAGGCGCTCCTCGCCAGTCCCGCCGTCCCGGACGCACACCTGCTTCGCGCCCAGTTCGGCCAGCGCCCGCAGCGCGGAACCGCTGCGCCGCCGCACCCGGCCCTCCAGCAGCCGCCCGGCCAGCACGAACAGCGGCACCCCGACCGCCGCCTCCAGGTAGACGTGGGCCGCGCCGCCGCCGTCCGCGGTCAGCGAGAACGGCATCCGCATGCCGACCTCCCCGGCGCCGCCGAACACCAGCGCGTACGCGGACCAGCCGAAGGACGCCACCACCCCCAGGCCGACCAGGGTGTCCATGGTGGCCGCCGCGTGCCGCAGCCCCTGCCAGGCCCGGCGGTGGAACCCGGCCGACCCCCAGGTCACCACCGGGACGGCCAGCGCGAAGCAGACCCACTGCCAGGCGGGGAACTGGAGCGCCGGCACCATCGACAGCACCACCACCGGGACGGCCAGCAGCGCCGTCACCAGCAGCCGTCGGCGCTCGGCCGGCTCCTCGTCCGGCAGCCCGATGCCCGCTCCCTCGGGAGCCAACTCGGCGGTGTAGCCGGCCCGTTCGACGGCCGCCACCAGCTCCGCCACCGGCACCCCGGCCGGGTGCAGCACCCGGGCCCGACCGGTCGCCAGGTTCACCCCGGCCGTCACCCCGTCGATCCGGGCCAGCCGCTTCTCCACCCGGCCCACGCAGGCCGCGCAGGTCATCCCGCCGACCGTCAGATCGGTGCTCACCAGGGCCTCGGCGTCGGCCCCCGCGACCGGGCTCACCGCATCCCGCCCATGTCGTGCCCGCCCATCCCGGGCGCCCCGGGCGACGCACCGCCGCCGGGCGTCAGCCCCGGGGACACCGGCCCCGCCTGCCGTCCCACCGCATACGCCACCACGAACACCACCACCAGCAGCAGGGCGAACCCCGCCAGCACACTCAAGGGCCGGACACCCGGCGACTTCGTACTCACCCCCCAGCAGTCGGACGGCGGACGCGGTTGGTTCCCGTACGGTCCGAACCGGTGGGGCGCGCCCTGGCACCGTGGCCCCGGCGAGATCCACCCGGCACGCCCCGGGCCCGGATTTATTCGGATGACGCACCCGAACGGACCAGGTAGCGTCCGGGACGGCGCCTCCCGATGCGCTGGGCCCCGGCTACCACCCGTCAACTAGGTGCCGGTGTCCGTGGTCGGTTCCGGGAGGCGCCCATGGGCGTCCGGCCCCGGGGGCCGTTCCCGGGCCGTTCCCGGGGTCGTGGCCCGGGTGCGGGCGAATCAGCCCTCTGTCGAATCTGATCGTCATAAGATCCTTTCGTGTGCCGACGACCGGCACGCCGACCGGCCGCGCGACCTCGTGCGGCCGGACGGATGGTCAACGCAGCGGGGAGTAGCGATGACACGCACGGGGAAGCGGATGCTGGCCGGAACCGCGGCCGCGCTGGGGGCGGTACTGGCGGTCGCCGGGACGGCCTCGGCGCAGCCGGGCACGGCGGCGGTCCGGAGCGGTCCGGGGACGGGGGAGATCCTGCCGCACCCGGGGGAGACGGGCCTGATCTGGATCCCGGACTGGATCGGCGACGGCGGTGCGGTGACGGCCTCCGTCAACCCGTCGCAGCCCTTCACCGTGACGATCGGCTGCCAGGGCGGCGGCTCGGTCCAGGTCCACGTCGCCGGCCAGGCGCCGGCCGACTTCACGGTCCAGTGCCCGGTCGACGGCACCGGCATCGGCTCGGTGGAGATTCCCGCCCGGCCGGGCCGGGACCTCCTGTTCACCGTGACCGCCTCCGACCAGGCGATCCACTGGGGCATGTACGCCACCCAGGCGGACTGACCCCGCCCGGGCCGCGCCCGAGGGCGTGTCTCGTCAGTCCCGCCGGGCGCGCGGGGCGAAGGTACGGGACACGCCCGCACGCCGCACGCTGCGCGGCCCGGTGACCGCCGCGCCCAGCGCGCCGACCCGGGCGCGCAGTTCGCGGTCGGCGGTGACGACCAGGCAGTCCCGGTCCGGCTGTTCGGCCCTGGCCGCCCGGACCAGCTCGACGATCCGGTCGTCACCGCTGCCGGCCGCCGCGACCACCCGCACCTCGGGCAGCCCGCCCACACCCCGGGCCGCGCCCTCCACGACCAGCACCACCTCCAGCGGCCCGGGCCGCTCCGGCAGGCCCTGCCCGGCGACGGCGACCAGGGCGTCCCGCAGCCGCTCGGCGGCGCCCCGCCGATCCCGCCACCACCCGTCGGGCACCGACCCGACCACGTTGGCACCGTCCACCACCAGCAGCGGCAGCCCGCGCCGGGGCCCGTCCGCGTCCTTGTCTCCCATGGCGTCTCCCATGGCCGTCAAGCCTGCCACGCCCCGGCCGTCGCCCTGCCGCGGCGCCGGCCCGCTCGGCCTGATGCACCGGCAGTACCGGACCCGCTTCGCGGAACGGGAGCGCCAGGGCCGCCTCCCGGGCCGCCCGGGGCGAGTGACCGGGCCGCCGCGGCCGCCGGGCGAATCCACCGGGGCCCCGTCCGCCGGGCGGCGCGTCAGGTGAGTGTGATCCGGATGCCGACGGTGCCGCGCTCGCCGCGGCGCAGGCGGCTGCCGAGCAGGGTGAGCACGCCGAGCAGGCCGTACTTCTGGCGCAGCAGGGTGCGGTAGGCGGCGGTGCGTTCGGGGCCGAGGATCTCGGCGGTGGCGGGGTACTGCTCGCCGGTCGGCCGGCCCTTGACGTCGCAGGGGCCCACCAGGACGTCCGCGCGGTTGCGGATCCGCTTGACCTTCCAGGAGTTCGCGACGGTCCAGACGCCGAGCGCCTCGCCGTCGCGGACCACCCACACCGGGGTCGGCACGGTGCTGCCGTCCTTCTTGTAGGTGGTGACGAGCAGGTAGCTCCCGGCGGAGAGGCTGACGATCCGGGCGAGCCGGTCCGGGGCGGAGGGGTCGGGCGTGGTCATGGCCGGAAGTCTAGGGCGTCCCTGACCAGGGCCCGGGCCCGGCGGGCCAGTCCGCGGCGGCCGCGCCCGCCGACGGCGGTGGCGCCCGGATGGGGGAGTGCGGCCGGGGCGGCGGCGGCGCGTGCGGTGCGGCGGCGGACGGCGGTGCGCCCGGCGGCCCACAGGGCGAGTGCGGCGCCGAGCGCGATGGCCGTCCAGGCGGCCGGGGCGAGGCCGGGGTCGCGGCCGTGGACGGCCTGCGGGTGTGCCTGGGCGGCGGGGGCGACGGGGGCGGTGCCGCCTCCGCCGGTGGTGGTGGCCGGGCGGGCGGCGGAGGTGTCCTCCACCAGCTGCCCGACGGGCTGGACCTTGCCGGCCGCCGCGAACCCCCAGTCGAGCAGGCCGGCCGCCTCGTCGTAGACCCGTGCCTGTGCGTCGGGGTGCATCACCGTCACCAGCAGGGTGCGGCCGCCGCGCTGGGCGGCGCCGGTGAAGGTGGCGCCCGCGTTGGTGGTGTAGCCGTTCTTGACGCCGATCAGGCCCGGGTACTTGCCGAGCAGCCGGTCGGTGTTGGCGATGTCGAAGCTGGTGCGTTGCCCGGTGAGCTTGTCCAGCCCGCCGGGGAAGTGCGCGGTGCGGGTGGAGCAGTAGGAGCGGAAGTCGGCGTTGCGCAGCCCGGCGCGGGCGAACAGGGTGAGGTCGTAGGCGGAGGAGACCTGGCCGTCCATGTCGTAGCCGTCGGGGGAGATCACCTTGGTGTCGCGGGCTTGCAGGGTCTGGGCGCGGTCCTGCATCTCGGCGACGGTCTGCTGGAGGCCGCCGTTCATGTTCGCGAGGACGTGGACGGCGTCGTTGCCGGAGCTGAGGAAGACGCCCCGCCAGAGGTCTTCGACGCGGTACGGCAGGTTCTCCTTGACGCCGACGAGGCTGCTGCCGGCACCGACGTTGGCCAGTTCGGCCGTGGTCACCTTGTGTTCGGCCGCGCGGTCGAACTTGGGCAGCACGGTGTCCGCGAAGAGCATCTTCAGGGTGCTGGCCGGGGGGAGCTGGAGGTGGGCGTTGCGGGCCGCGAGGACTTCGCCGGTGTCGGCGTCGGCGACCAGCCAGGACCGCCCGGTCAACTCGGGCGGCAGCGCGGGCGCGCCGGCCTGCGGTGCGACCTGGACGGCGGATCGGCCGAGCCGTTCGCCGCCGATCGCACTGGCGGCGTCCTGCCCGGAGGCGGTCAGGGCGCCGGCGGCGAGCACCAGGGTGGACGCCGCTGCGGCCGCCGCCACCCTGCTGACAATCTGTGGCATCTGCTGCACACGGCGAACGTACCCGGGGCGCCGCCGGGCCGCCGCGCCTGCTGCTCCGTCCGGATCCCGGGTGGTACGGCGTTGGGACGGCGGGCGGAGGCTGCGGGCGGCCGGGGGAGGCGCCGGGACGACTTTGGTCATCCGCGGTCGCGCCGAAAGTCGGATTCCCGGGTGCCGGGCGCTGCCTAGGCTCGGGGTATGAAGACGCTCCTCGGCTATCTCGGTTTCGTGCTGATCCTCGGAGGCGGGTCCGGCCTGGTGGCGGACCGGCTGGGGGGCTTCCGGCTGTTCGGCTTCGTCCGTTTCCTGGTCCCGGACGGCCATGAGACCGCCGGGTACGCCACCCTGCTGGTGCTCGGCATCCTGTTGGCGATCCCGGCGGCCCGCCGGGGCTGATCAGCGGCTCAGCCCGTGGCCTGATCGGCGGCTCGGTCCGCGGCCCGATCGGCGGCTTGGTCGGCGGCCGACCCCGCTCCCGGCCCCGGCCCTGCTCCCGACCCCGACCCTGACCCCGAGGCCGGCCCTGACCCCGAGGCCGCGACGCCGTCGAGCAGGACGGCGAGCCCGGTGCGGAAGGCCGCCCGGTCGCGTTCCTGCGGGGTGCCGTCGGCGGCGCCCTGGAGGGCGGTCAGCAGGGGGAAGCGTTCGGGGAAGTCCGGTGCCAGTTCGGCGAGTCGGGCGGATCGGGTGGTCCACCAGTCCTCGTCGGCGATGCCGGTCGCGGCGGCGGCGCCGCGCGATTCGGCGGCCACGGCGGCCGTGCCGCGGACGAACTGCCAGAGCGCCGCGACGACGCCGTGCAGCCGAGCGGGTGCGAGGGCGGCCGGCTGCAGGGCGCGCAACAGGGCTTCCATGGCGGCGAGTTCGGCCGGGCCGAGCACCGGGCGGGCCTGGGAGACCTGGAGCATCCAGGGGTGGCGCAGGTAGCAGGCGTACAGCTCTTCGGCCCAGGCGGTGACGGCGGCGCGCCAGCCGTCCGAGTCCACGACGCCCAGGCGCAGTTCGGCGAGCGCCCGGTCGTGCATCAGGTCGAGGAGTTCGGCCTTTCCCGGGACGTAGGTGTAGAGGGCCATCGCGGTGCGGCCGAGCCGTTCACCGACGGCGCGCATCGAGAGTGCGGCCATGCCGTCCGCGTCGGCGACCGCGATTCCGGCTGACACGATCGCGTCGACGCTCAGGCCCGGTTTGGGGCCGCTGCGCCCGGTGCGCGGTTCCGGCGTTGTGCCCCAGAGCAGGGACAGGGACCGGTGGGCGTCGCCCTGTCCGGCGTAGACGACCATGCGGCAACTCCTTATGGCGTAAAGTATCTTCGACCACGGCAACTCTTTATGTCGTAAGGTTATCAATCGAAGGGGTTTCGCGATGACACTGCCCGTCACCTTCGTCGAGGTCGTCGAGGTCCGCCGGATCACGCCGCGCACCGCCCGGGTCACCTTCGAGGCCGAGGCCCTGGCGGACTCCGTGGGCACGGCGCCCGACCAGCAGGTGAAGCTGTGCTTCCCCCGCCCCGGGCAGGCGGTGCCCGAACTGCCCGCGCAGAGCGACGATCCGATGAGCTGGTACCAGGCCTACCTGGCGATCCCCGAGGCCGGGCGCCCGCTGCTGCGCAGCTTCACCCTCCGCCGCCGCCGGCCCGGCACCCGCCTGGTCGAGATCGACTTCGTGCTGCACGGCGACGCCGGCCCGGCCGCCGCCTGGGCGGAGCGCGCCGAGCCCGGGCAGCGGCTCGGCCTGGTCGGCCCCTCGGCGCTGTACGCCCCGCCGGTCCCGCTCGCCGAGGCCGCCGCCGCTGCCGACTGGGTGCTGCTGACCGGGGACGAGACGGCGCTGCCGGCGATCGCGACGCTGGTCGAGGCGCTGCCCGCCGGGGTGCGGGCGGTCGCGTTCGTCGAGGTCGCGGACGCGGCCGAGCGGCAACCGCTGGAGAGCCGCGCCGAGTTGGCCGTGCACTGGCTGGTCCGGGGCGGGGCGACCCCCGGGGTCGTGCTGGCCGGGGCCGTGCGCGCCGCCGCGCTGCCGCCCGGCACGCCGTTCGCCTGGCTCGCGGGGGAAGCGGGCGCGGTGCGGGCGCTGCGCCGCCACCTGGTGGAGGAGCGCGGGGTGCCGAAGGCGTCGATCGACTTCACCGGGTACTGGCGCCACCGGCTGACCCAGGACGACGCGCCCACCGCCGAGGACCTGGCGGACGCCCGGGAGCGGTTGGCCGTCGGCTGATCGGGTGCCGATCGTGCGGTGGCCGGGGTTTCCGGCCACCGCGCACCTGCCGGCGCCCGTTCTGTCATGTCCGGTTTCAGGGTGGGCGCGGTGGGAAGGGTGTGTGGCGGTGTTGACGGTGTGTCCCAGGTGGCGGTGGTCCGCCACTGTCCAGAGTTCGCCACCGACTTTTTTCGAACGGGATCGCACACTTCCGACCGGGTCTGGTCAGCGAAAAGGGGCGGACATGGCCCGATTTCTGCCGTGAATTTTACTTTCTGATGGTCTTTTTTACTTTCTAATGGGGATTTCCCCCCTTGTCGTGGTCGTGTCGGATGCGCTGGAATGCGACCGCTGTCGGGACGCGCGGTCCGGAGCAACCACGCGTCCGACCCGGATCCGCGTACGCTGGGCCGTGCAACCTGACGTCTCATCAGACGAAAGGATGTCCATTGATCGGCTGGCGGAAATCGCAGCTAGCAGCTGCCGTCACGGTCACCGCCGCGTCCATGGTCCTGACCTTCGGGTCCAGCGCCAACGCAGCTCCGCTCCCGGACCCGCAGAACGCCCCCGTGGCGTCCGCGGACGGGACCCCGGTGCCGGTGATCGTGATTCTCAAGGACCAGATAGCGGACGCCCCGGCCGACAACGGCCACCTCGGCGCCCGCAAGCAGAAGGCCGCGAACGCCCAGGCGCCGCTGCTGGACAGGGTCAAGGCCAACGGCGGCACCAACATCAAGAGCTTCGTGGTCGGGAACGCGTTCTCGGCCACGGTGAGCCCCGCGCTGCGTGCCGCGCTGCTGGCCGACCCGGCCGTCGCCTCGGTCGTCGCGGACGAGCAGGTCACCGTCGCGCCGCCGGCCGCCGGCAAGGCCGCGGCCGCGAAGGACGCCGCGGACACCAAGGCCGGCGCCAAGTCGGCCAAGGCCGCCGCCCCGCAGGCCGTTTCGGGCAGCAACGGCAACCAGGGCGCCGAGCAGAACGCGACCAACACGATCTGCCCGTCCGACCCGTCCCAGCCGCTGCTGGAGCCGGAGGGCCTCTACTCGACGCACGCCGTCGGTGCCGACGGCAAGCCCGGCGCGGCCGACCTGGCCACCGGCAAGGGCGTCAAGGTCGCTTACATCGCGGACGGTCTGGACCCGAACAACCCGGACTTCATCCGGGCCGACGGCTCGCACGCGGTCGTCGACTACCAGGACTTCGCGGGCGACGGCGTGAACGCGCCGACCGGTGGCGCGGAGGCCTTCGGCGACGCCTCGGCGGTGATCGCCCAGGGCCGCCAGGTCTACGACGTCGCGAAGTTCGTCAACGCCTCGCGCGGCCTGCCGGCCGGCTGCAACATCCGCATCCGCGGCCTCGCCCCGGACGCCTCGCTGGTCGCCCTGCGGGCCGGCGGCGAGATCATGTCGAACTCGTCGATCCTGCAGTCCATCGACTACGCGGTCTCGGTCGCCAAGGTCGACGTGCTGAACGAGTCCTTCGGCGGTAACGTCACCCCGGACAGCGGCGCGCACGACACCATCTCGCTGTTCAACGACCAGGCCGTCAAGGCCGGTGTCACCGTCTCCGTCTCCACCGGCGACGCGGGCATCAGCGGCACCATCGGCACCCCGGCCACCGACCCGAACGTGATCGCGGTCGGCGCCTCCACGGACAACCAGAACTACCAGCAGACCGGCTACGCGGCCGCCCAGTTCTCCAACAAGACCTGGAGCAACAACCGCATCTCCGCGCTCTCCTCGGGCGGCTTCACCCAGGCCGGCCGCACGGTCGACCTGGTCGCGCCGGGTGAGTCGGACTGGGCGCTCTGCTCGCCCGACACCAGCAAGTACACCGACTGCACCGGCTTCAGCGGCCAGGGTTCGCCGATCCAGTCGTTCGGCGGCACCAGCCAGGCCGCGCCGTTCGTCACCGGTGCCGCGGCCCTGGTCATCCAGGCCTACCGCGACACCCACAACGGCGAGTCGCCCGCCCCGGCGCTGGTGAAGAAGTTCATCACCGGCACCGCCCAGGACCTCGGCGTCCCGGCCGAGGAGCAGGGCGCCGGCCTGCTGAACGTCCGCGCCGCCGTCGAGGCCGCCCGCGGCTACCACGCCGGTTCGGGCGCGTCGGACAGCAAGACCGTCGTCGTCACCACCGGTCAGGTCGACATCGCCGGCAACCCCGGCTCGACCCACACCGCCGACGTGACCGTCACCAACACCAGCTCCGCCCCCCAGACGGTCAGCGGCGCGACCCGCACCTTCGTGCCGCAGTCGAGCAACCAGCAGACCGTCCAGCTGGACACGGCCTCCACCGACACCTTCAAGTACGCCACCAACGGCGCCACCTGGGTGCAGAAGCAGGTCAAGTTCACCGTCCCGGCCGGCGCCGACCGCCTCGCGGCGTCGATCGCCTGGCAGGGTGCGGCCAGCCCGGTCACCAACGGCTCCGTGGTCCGCATGACGCTGCTCGACCCGTCGGGCCGCTTCGAGACCAACACCCGTCCGCAGGGCGGCGCCACCCCGGCCGACTTCGGCCTGGTGGACGTCCCGCACCCGGTGGCCGGCGAGTGGACCGCCGTCCTGTACACCCCGGCGGGCGCGGCCGGCTACAACGGCCCGGTCCAGCTGGGCACCGCCACCCAGCGGGCGGTGCCGGCCGGCGCCGTCGGCCCGAGCGTCGCGGACCTGAAGCCCGGTGAGACCAAGACCCTGAAGGTCCAGCTCACCACCCCGGGCACCAGCGGTGACTCCAGCGAGTCGATCACCGTCTCCGGCTCCAACGGCACCACCACCAGCGTCCCGGTCGTGCTGCGCAGCCTCGTCCCGGTCGACCAGGGCAAGGGCACCTTCACCGGCACCATCACCGGTGGCAACGGCCGCAACGCCTCGCCGACGCAGAGCTTCGCGTACGGCTTCGACGTCCCGAAGGGCCAGAAGGACCTGCGGGTCGGCGTCACCGTCGCCAAGGACCCGAAGCTGCTCATGCAGGGCGCGCTGATCAGCCCGAACGGCACCCCGATCGACATCGAGGGCAACGGCCTGCTCGACGCGCAGGGCAACCTGACCGGCACCACCGCCGGCGTCTCGGCCACCACCGTCAACCCGGCCGCCGGCCGCTGGCGGTTCGTCCTGAACGTGCTCGGCCCGGTCAGCGGCCAGGAGCTCGCCCAGGACTTCACCGGCACCGTCGCGTTCAACCAGAACCGCGCCACCGCCGCCGGCCTGCCGACCGACCCGCACGCCAAGCTGGCGGCCGGCAAGCCGGTCACCGTCCAGGTGAACTACACCAACAACACCGTCGCCACCCAGAAGATCTCGGCCGACGGCCGCCTGGACCGCCGCGCCGACCTCCCGCTGGTGCCGCAGGGCGCCTCCGCGACGGTCACCCTGCCGCTGAGCCTCACCTCCGCGGTGCCGTCCTTCCTCGTCCCGCCGGGCACCGACCAGCTGAAGGCGGTGGCGGCCTCCTCGACGCCGGCCCACCTGGAGCTGTCCGGCACCACCGGCTCGCCGGACCTCTTCGGCGACCTGAAGAAGGCCCAGGACGGTTCGACCATCTCGGTCGTGACCGACAACGGCAGCGCGGCGCAGCCGGTCCTCCCCGGCGTGTGGGGCACCTTCCTGCAGCAGGTCGGACCGTTCGGCACCGCCGGCGCCCCGGCCGGCACCGCCACCATCACCGCGACCGCGCACACCCAGGCGTTCGACCCGGCGCTGGCCTCCAGCACCGGTGACCCGTACGCCCGGGCGGTCGACGCCTCGGCCCCGGCCGCCAACCCGGTGACCGTCCAGCCGGGCGCCAGCGGTTCGCTGCAGGTGACCGTCACCCCGACCGGTCCGAAGGGCAGCACCGTCCACGGCGTGCTGTACCTGGTGTCCGCCCCCAGCTCGGTTGCGACCGCCAACAACACCCTGGGCACCACCGGTTCGGTGCTCGCGGCGATCCCGTACAGCTACACGGTGAACTGACCCGTCCTCACCACGCCGAGGCCGTCCCGGACTTCCGGGGCGGCCTCGGCCGTTTCCCCGGGGCCGGCGGGAATGCCCCGCGCCCCGGCGGTGTTGCGCAGGGCAGGGCCGGAGCGAAACGGATGCGCCGGCCCTTCCACCGAACCGGGGAGCGGGAGTTGACTGACGCGATCAAGCACAGCCACGTCGAGGTGAACGGCGTACGTCTGCACGTCGCGGAACAGGGCGAGGGTCCGTTGGTCCTGCTGCTGCACGGCTTCCCGGAGAGCTGGTACTCCTGGCGGCACCAGTTCGCCCCGCTCGCCGCCGCCGGCTACCGGGTCGTCGCCCCCGACCAGCGCGGCTACGCCCGCAGCGAGCAGCCCGAGCGGGTGGACGCGTACTCCCTGCTGCACCTGGTCGGCGACGTGACCGCGCTGATCCGCGCGCTCGGCGAGGAGCGGGCCGTCGTGGTCGGGCACGACTGGGGCGCGCCGGTCGCCTGGGCCACCGCCGCGCTGCGGCCGGACCTGGTCCGCGGTGTCGCCGGGCTGAGCGTGCCGCCGCTGCCCAGCGGGCCGCGGCCGCTGCGGGAGTCCCGGGCGAACTTCGGCGAGGGCTTCTACCAGAACTACTTCCAGGAGCCGGGCCGCGCCGACGCCGAACTGGCGGCCGACGTGAAGTCCAGCTTCCGCCGCATCCTGGGCGGCGGCCTCCGCCCCGACGGGGAGCTGCGGGCGTGGGTCGTGCCCGAGGGCAAGGCCCTGCTGGACAGCATCCCGGAGCCGGCGCAGCTGCCGGCCTGGCTCACCGAGGCGGACGTCGACTCCTTCGCGGCCGACTACGCCCTGCACGGCGAGCACGCCTTCACCGGCGGGCTCAACTGGTACCGCAACATCGACCGCAACGCCGAACTGATGGCCGCCTTCGACGGCCTGACGATCGACGTGCCGGCGCTGTACGTGGCCGGCGAACAGGACATGGTGAACGCGCTGGTCCCGCCGGAGGTGCTGGCCCACCTGCTGAGCCGGGTGCCCCGGCTGCACCGCCACGTCCGGCTGCCGGACACGGGGCACTGGACGCAGCAGGAGCGCCCGGCCGAGGTCAACGAGGCGCTGCTCGACTTCCTCAAGCACCTGGACGCCTGACGCCCGCCCGGCTCCGGCCCGGGCGACCGGGCCGGAGCACCCCGGCGGCGGGTGTGATCAGCGGTGGTGGTGGCTGCCCATGGGGTGGTCGCAGGCGCGGCACCGCCGGATGAAGAGGAGGCTCAGGCCGACGGTGACCACCGCCCCGAGCGTCACACCGGCCCCCCGCACCGTCTTGCGGGCCGCGTTGCCGCCGATCGAGCCGGTGCACCGCGAGCAGTTCTGGCATCCGGTCCGGACCGGGATCTTCTTCCCCACGACGCTTCCTCCCAGGCGAGGTCCCGACCAGCGGCCGGGCTCGTGAACGTCCCGTAGCAGCTTATAACTTGAGCTGTCGGCCCTGGCCCGGGCGGACGATCATCCACTCGACGGAGCGGCCCCGTCCGGAGTGGCCCCGTCCGGAGTGGCCCCGTGCGGAGCGGCCCCGTCGGGAGCGAGGACCTCGGCCACGAGCCGGCGCGCGTACGCGGGGTCGAGGCCGGCCGGACGGAAGAGGATGCGGTACATCAGGGGGGCGACGACGCCGTCCATGACCGCCTCGACGTCGGGGGTGTCCTCCCCGCGGCCGCTCGCCCGGCTCAGGACGGCGTCGACCTGTTCGGCCGCGTAGTCCGAGCACTGGCCGGCGTTGCCGCCGTCCGGGTCGCCGAGCAGGGCGTCGCGGATGTAGGCGCGGCCCGAGGGGGACGCCATCTCGTCGAGGAACTGTTCGGCCCAGGCCGTCAGGTCGGACCGCAGGTCGCCGTGGTCCTCCGGCGCCGTGTCGGGCCGCAGGCGCTCCACCGCGACGTCGGACAGCAGCTCCTGGAGGTCGCCCCAGCGGCGGTAGACCGTCGACGGGGTGACGCCCGCGCGCTGGGCGACCAGCGGCACCGTCAGCGCGTCGCGGCCCACCTCCGACAGGAGTTCACGTACAGCGGTGTGCACCGATGCCTGGACCCGGGCGCTGCGCCCGCCGGGGCGCACCATCTGTTTGCGACTCATGATAAACACCTTAAAGCACAATCCTTGCGTTTGCGGGGAGTGGGCCTGGGGTCCGATCGGCGTGCGGGCCGGGCCGGAGCCGTCCACTCCGGTCCGCCCGGTCCGGTCCGGCCCCGGCCCGCGCGCGGCGCTCAGACCGCCGGGCTCAGACCGCCGGGCTCAGGCCGTCGGGCTCAGGCCCGCCGGCGCGAGCGCCCGGGCGGGCTGCGTCCGTTCGTAGGCGTGGCCGACCCGCAGCAGGGTGCGCTCCCCGAGCGGTCGGCCGAGCAGTTGCATGCCGATCGGCAGGCCCGCCGCGTCCCGGCCGACCGGGACGGACAGGGCGGGCACCCCGGTGATGTTGGCGGGCGCGGACAGGCGCACATAGGCGTCGGGGACGCCCTCGACCGTGCCGTCGGGCCAGGTGACGGTCTCCTGACCGGTCCGTACCGCGGTGACCGGGACGGTCGGGGCGGCGATCACGTCGACCTCCTCCAGCATCCGGGCCCACTCCCGCCGCATGAGCGTCCGGGAGCGCTGGGCGCGCAGGTAGTCCCCGGCGGTCATCAGCTCGCCGGCCTCCAGCAGGACGCGGACGTCCGCCTGGTACAGCTCGGGCACCGTCCGCAGGGCGCCCTCGTGGTAGGCGGCGGCCTCCGGTGCCACCAGCCCCCACAGCGTCGCCAGGAGGTAGCGGGTCATCGGGATGTCGACGTCGACGAGCTGTGCGCCGAGTGCCTCCAGGTGCCCGATGGCGCGCCGGACGGCGGCCTCCACCTCCGCGTCGACGTGGTCGAAGTAGTAGGTGCGCGGCACGCCGACGCGCAGCCCCGCCAGGTCCGTGCCTGCGCCAGGCCGGTGGTCCACGGCGGGGGTGGCCAGCGAGGCGGGGTCGCGCGGGTCGTGTCCGGCGAGGGCGTCCAGGACGATGGCCGCGTCCTCGACCGTCCGGGTGATCGGGCCGACGTGGTCCAGCGACCAGGACAGGGACGTGACGCCGTGGCGGGGGACGAGGCCGTACGTCGGCTTGAGGCCGACGGCCCCGTTGAGCGCGGCGGGCACGCGGATCGAGCCGCCGGTGTCGGTGCCCAGCGCGAAGGTCGCGGCGCCCGCGGCGACGGCGACGGCGGACCCGCCGCTGGAGCCGCCGGCGACCCGGCCGCGGTCCCAGGCGTTGCCGGTCTGCGGGGTGGTCAGGCCGTAGGCGAACTCGTGGGTGTGCGTCTTGCCGACCAGGATCGCGCCGGCCGCGGCCAGCCGGGCGGCGACCGTGCTGTCGGCCTGCGCGCGGTGGTCGGCGCGGACCCGGGAGCTGGCCGTGGTGGCCAGCCCGGCGACGTCGATCAGGTCCTTGAGCCCCATCGGGACGCCGTGCAGTGGCCCCCGGTGGCGGCCGCGCGCCGCTTCGTGCTCGGCCTCGCGCGCCGCCCGGCGCGCCCGCTCCGCGGTGACCGTGACGTAGGCGCCGAGGTGCGGTTCGACCTGCTCGATGCGGTCGAGGACCGAGTCGACCAGCTCGACGGGGGACAGCCGCAGGGCCCGGATCTCCTCCGCGGCGGCGGCGAGGGAGAGCTCATACGGCTGCATGGTGCTCCTCCCCGCCCGTGCGGTGGGCGCCGTCCGCGCGGTAGGCGCCGGCGGGCGGGGTGTCCCCGAAGTCCAGCTCCCGCAGGACCGCGATGACGGAGAGGAGGTGGTTGGCGGTGGCCGCGACCGAGCTGTGGCGGTCGGCGGGCAGGGGGAGCCCGGCCCGGGCGGCCCAGCGGGCGGCCTCGGGCGGCGTGAGTTCGGTGGCGGGCCGTTCGGCCGAGGACATGGGCTTTCTCTCCTGATCGGGGCTGGTGCGAGGTGGCATCCGCGCCAAAAGCTAACGGTTTGCGTTAGGGCGACTGTAGGTTCTACGCTGACTTAACGCAAATGCATTGCGTTTACGGGAGGAGCCCCATGTCCAGCGCCACGTTCCCCGCCGCCATCCCCTCCTGGGCGGTGGGCGACGTCACCGTCCACCGCATCGACGAGATCCTCCTGCCACCCGTGACCGGGGCATGGCTGCTGCCCGACGCCACCCCCGAGGTGGTGACCGGCCAGGACTGGCTGCATCCCCACTTCGCCGACCACGAGGGCGCCCTGCGCCTCGACAGCCACAGCTTCGCGTTCTCCGTGGGCGGGCTGCGCGTCCTCGTCGACACCGGCATAGGCAACGGCAAGGAGCGGGCCAACCCGGCCTGGCACCACCTGCGGACCGACTACCTGGAGCGCCTCACCGCAGCCGGCTTCCCCCCGGACTCCGTCGACCTGGTGGTCCTCACCCACCTGCACGCCGACCACGTCGGCTGGAACACTCGGGAGGTGAACGGCGAGTGGGTCCCCACCTTCCCCCGCGCCCGCTACCTCACCTCCCGCACCGAGCGGGAGTTCTGGGCCGGCTACGCCATGGAGGAGGCGCGCGGCCAGATGTTCCGCGACTCCGTGCTCCCGGTCGAGCGGGCCGGACTGCTGGACCTCGTCGACGTCCCGGCCGAGGGCGTCGAGATCGCCCCGGGCCTGCGCCTGCTGCCCACCCCGGGCCACACCCCCGGCCACGTCGCCGTCGAACTGACCAATCGGGGCGAGGCGGCGCTGATCACCGGTGACTGCGTCCACCACCCGGTCCAACTCGCCCACCCCGCCATCGGCGCCTGCGTCGACATCGACCCGCGGCAGTCTGAGGCCTCGCGCCGTACGCTCCTCGACTCCCTGGCCGACACGGACACCCTCCTGCTCGGCACCCACTTCGCGCCGCCCACCGCCGGTCGCGTGCGCACCCACGGGGGCGCCTACCGGCTGCTGCCCGTCCCCGCCGCCTGACGCGGCGTTCGACCTCCCCAGGACGCTCGCACCCCTTCACCGGTTCTGCGCCTGGGGCCCGTCGGCCGCACCCCGATTGATCGGGACGGGCTTGCCGGGCAGGGGTGCTGAGCTGGAGTCGGCTCCCGGGGAACGATTTCCGCGCGATCTGTCGGTTATCTGGCGATACTGCCGCTGAGCTGCGAAATCTCGCTGGCAGCGGATGTCGATGATCCCCTAGAGTCGGCGCGCCCGCCCCGGTCGGGGCGCTGGCGGCACCGGCGTGCGTGTCCGAGCACGCGGCGATTCCAGGAGTTGACGATTTGATGGTGTGTGTGGCGTGCGGTGCGCGCCCCGTGGGGACGGAGAGCGGGCGTTGCTTCGGCTGCGCTGAGGCGGCCCCGGGCTGGGCGGCGGCGCTCCGACCGGCGAACGGCCTTGCCATCGCGGTCTACGTCCTGCTGGGGGTGAACGCGATGCTGGCGGCGGGGGCGGTCGTGGCCGGCCTCTGGTGCGATGTCCTGCTGGGCCGGGTGGTGGACGGCTCGGGCGATGTCGACCTCGATGAATACGATGCCCTCGACTCCCTGGCGAACGGGCTGGACGGGGCCTTCCTCCCGCTGGCGCTGGCCACCGCCGTGGTGTTCATCATCTGGTTCTACCGCATCCGCCAGAATGCCGACCTGCTGCTGCCGAACGGGCACCGCCTCGGACGCGGCTGGACCATCGGGGCCTGGGTCACCCCGGTCGTCCTGCTCTGGTTCCCCTGGCAGCTGATGGTGGACTGCTGGCGGGCGAGCGCTCCGTTGGACGCGGAGGGACGGCGCCGCGCGGTGTCGGAGAAGGTCCTGGTCCTGTGGTGGTCCACCTGGATCGGCGCGCTGGTCGTCGGCCGGATCGCCAACTCGATGATGAAGTACGTGGACGTGACGGTGATCGACGGCATGGAGGACCTGCGCGAGACCATTCGGGTGGACGCCGCCGGCTCGGCGCTGCGCCTGGTCGCGGCCGTCGCGGCGATCCTGGTGGTCCAGCGGCTGACGGTCATGCAGTCGGCGCGTCGGGCCGACATCAACCCGCTGGCCGCCAGGGCCGCCCAGGTGGCGGCCGAGGAGGCCCAGGCCCAGGCCCAGGCCCAGGTTCAGGCTCAGGCCGAGGTGTAGCCCAGGCCCAGGCTTAGGCCGCCACGGCGGCGGACTCGGAAGCTCCCTACACCGGCAGCAGGCGGGCGATCAGTTCGCCGAGGCGGCGGGCGTTACGGCAGGAGTGCATCTCCACGACGCCCGCGTAGGCGGCTGCGGCGGAGTCGCCGGTTCGCCAGAGGGCGGGCTGCTCGGGGTTGAGCCAGTGGACCCGCCGGGCCCGGCCGGCGATCCGGCGCAGCGCGTCCAGGTTCGGGTCGCGGTGGTTGTTGCGGGCGTCGCCGAGGATCAGCACGCTGGTGCGCGGGCCGACCGCGTCCAGGTGCCGTTCGGCGAACTCGCCCAGTGCGGAGCCGTAGTCGCTGTTGCCGTGGTGGCCCGTCACCTCGGCCTCGGTGACGATCCGGGCGGCGAGCCGGGCCGGGTCGGTGCCGCCGCGGGTCAGCAGGGCGGTGACCTCGGCGGTGCGGTTGACGAAGGCGAACACCCGCACCTTGCTGAACTGTTCGCTCATCGCCCGCACCAGCAGCATGGTGAAGTCGGCGAAACCGGCCACCGAGCCGGAGACGTCGCACAGCAGCACCAGTTCCGGCCGGGCCGGGCGGCGCAGCCGGTACGCCGGGCGCAGCGGCACCCCGCCGGTGGACAGCGAGCGGCGCAGGGTGCGGCGCAGGTCGATCCGTCCGCGTGCGGCGCGGCGGCGCCGGGCGGCCAGCCTGGTGGCCAGCTTGCGGGCCAACGGGTGGACGGTGCGGCGTAGTTCGGCGAGCTGGTCGCGGCCGGCGGCGAGGAAGTCGATCCGGTCGGCGGTGGGTGCGACGGCGCGTTCGGCGATCCGCTCGGCGCCGCGCAGTTCGGCGACCCGGCGGCGGGCCTCGGTGGCGACCAGGGCGCGGAAGTCCTGGATGCGGCGGCGGATCTCGTCGGCGAGGACGAGGTCGGACAGGTCCGGGGCGGTGGCCTGCTCGCGCAGGGCGGCGAGGATCCGGGCGAGCAGCGTCTCGGGGGCGAGCCGGCCGAGCGCCTGGTGGGCCGACCAGCCGTCCGAGGAAGGCGTGGCACCGGCGCCGTACCGGCCGAAGGCCTCCACGACCTCGCCGGCCAGCCGGGCCTGGGCGGCCCGGTCGTCAGCGGCCAGGGCGGCGGCGAGGCGCTCGCGCAGGTCGTCGCGCAGCGGGTCGGGGCGGCCGGGGCGCGGTGGCCGGGGGTCGTCCGGGAGTGCGGGCGGGTCGGCGCGGACGGCCTCGGGGGTGCCGACGCCGAGCGGGAAGAACAGGTCGAACGTGGCGTCGAAGAGGGCCCGTTGGGTGTCCGAGCGCAGCAGTGCGGCGGCCAGGCCGGCCCGCATCTGCGCGCGGTCGGCGAATCCGAGGACGTCGAGGACGGCGGCCGCGTCGACCGTCTCGGCGGGGCCGATCCGCAGGCCGTGCCCGCGCAGCGCGCGGACCAGGCCGGTGAGCCGGGCGGCGGTGTCGGCCGGGGGCGGGGCGGTGGTCATGCGGGGGTGAGCTTCTGCGCGGCCTTCCGGATGTCGTCCTGGTGCTTGAGGATCACCCCGAGGGTGTCCTGGACGACCGCCTCGTCGAGGGTGTCCGCGCCGAGCGCCAGCAGGGTGCGGGCCCAGTCGATGGTCTCGGCGACGGACGGCGCCTTGCGCAGGTCCATCGCGCGCAGCGCGCCGACCACCCGGACCAGCGAGGCGGCCAGCGTGTCGTCCAGGCCGGGCACCTTGAGCCGGACGATCTTCCGCTCCAACTCGGCGTCCGGGTAGTCGAGGTGGAGGAAGAGGCAGCGTCGGCGCAGTGCCTCGGACAGTTCACGGGTGGCGTTGGAGGTGAGCAGCACGAAGGGGCGGCGGCTCGCGGCGATGGTGCCGAGTTCGGGCACGGTGACCTGGAAGTCGCTGAGTACCTCCAGCAGCAGCGCCTCCACCTCGACGTCGGCCTTGTCCATCTCGTCGATCAGCAGCACGGTGGGCTCGTCGCCGCGGATGGCGGTGAGCAGCGGGCGGGTGAGCAGGAACTCCTCGCCGAAGATGTCGGTGCGGGCCTGGTCCCAGCCCTCGTCGCGGCCGGCGGTGATCCGCAGCAGCTGCTTGGCGTGGTTCCACTCGTAGAGCGCGCGGGCCTCGTCGATGCCCTCGTAGCACTGGAGCCGGACGAGCCGGGCCCGGCCGATCGCGGCCACCGCCTTGGCGAGTTCGGTCTTGCCGACCCCGGCCGGGCCCTCGACCAGCAGCGGCTTGCCGAGCCGGTCGGCGAGGAAGACGGTGGTGGCCACGGCGGTGGAGGCCAGGTAGCCGGTGGCGGCCAGCTGGTCGGCGGTGTCCGCCACCGATGCGAAGAAGCCCGTGCCGTCGCCGCTGCCGCTCATCTGCCCGCCCCGTTCCTGTCGGCCGTGTCCGTGCGGCAGCACCCTACCGGCCGGTCACTTCGCTGTCCCGGAGGGTTTCGGCGCGCGGGCGCGGGCGCGGGCGCGGGCAGGGGTCGGGTGCGTGGCGGGGGCTCGCTCGGGGGTCTCCGGAGGCCGGCGGGCGCGTCGGAGCGGCGTACGGCGACCAACGGGTGCCGTACGCCGCTCGTTCGTTCTCGCCTGACCGTTCCGTCAGTTGACGCAGGCCGCCCGGGGCGTCAGTTGACGAAGATGAGCGGGCTGCCCGCCACCGAGGTGTCGGTGACCGGGCCGTAGGTGGCGCTGAAGTAGCCGGTCGAGAAGCACAGGCCCGAGCCGGAGACCAGGTTGAACGGCTGGGCGGAGAAGCCGATGGTGTTGCCGGTGTTCGAGGTGGTGCCGGCGATGCCGGTGGTGGTCTGGTAGACGCAGTTGACGCTGCCGAGGATGGTGTTGAGCACCACCGTGGTCTTCATCGCGCCGGCCGCGCCGGGGGTGAGGGCGACCGGGTTGCCGGGGCCGTCGCCGACGGTGTTGGTGAACGGCAGGTTGTTGACGGTGATGCTCTTGACGCCGGTGACGCCGAGGACGTTGGAGGAGCAGGAGCCGAAGGTCTGGGTGTTGAGCTGCTCGACCGCGCTGCCGGGGGCGGCCGGGTTGGCCGTCACGGCGGCGGAGAAGGCGGAGTTGGCACAGCTGATGCCGCTCGTGCCGGTGGCGCTGCTGTAGAAGGTGGCGTTGGTGCCCGAGACCAGACTGGCGGCGAGGACGTCGCCGACGGCGACGTCCGGGCCGCTGCTGCTGCCGGTGGTCAGCACCGCGGAGCCGTCGGCCTGAGCGGGTGCGACGGCGGCGCAGGTGAGGGCGAGGGCGGCGAGGGCCGCGGTACCGAGCGTACGGCGAAAGCGCATGAGGGTGACCTCTCTCCGTGCGGAGACGTGGGTGGGGGTGGGCCCGCGGTGCGGGTGTGGTGGCGTGCACGGCGGGGGAGGTGCGTGGGCAGGGCGTGCCGGGAGCTCCGCGGGGCCGTGGTGCGGCGGGCCCGGCGCCACGGGCCCGCTCGTACGGCACAGCGGTGTGAAGGTGCGGACGTGCGCTGCGAGTGCAGGAGGTGCACGTCGGCGGCTGCCACCGCCGCGGGCCTGCGTCCGCTCGTGGTCCCGTGGCCCGGGCTGCTCGCCCGGGGCCGTCGGAGCCCCTGGAGGCCGTCCGGTGGTGACGAGGTCGCCCACCGGTTGGAAACCTGTCAGTGTTGTAAACCCGGTGTTGCGTCAATGTCAATACAGGTAACAGGAGTTGGTGATGGAACGGAAACACCTCCGAAGTGCCGACGTGATCCTGCTGCCGGGCGCGCGGACCGGTCGTGACCCGGCCCGGTCGATCAAGCGCGGCCCCAGCCGGCTGCCCCCGGGCGTGGTGGCCGCGACCCAGCGCGAGCGGCTGCTCGACGGGCTGGTCCAGACGGTGGCCGAGCGCGGCTACCAGCACGCCACGGTCAGCGACATCTGCCGCGCGGCCGGGGTGACCAGGCCGGTTTTCTACGAGCTGTTCAGCGGCAAGGAGGACGCCTTCCTGGCCGCGCACCGGCACGGCACCGGGGTGGTGCTCCGGCGGATGGCGGCGGCCTTCGCGGCGGAGTCGGACTGGTGCGCGGGGATCCGGCAGGCGCTCGGTGCGATGCTCCAACTGCTCGCGGGGACACCGGCCTTCGCGACCATGGCGGTGATCGAGATCGAGGCGGTCGGACCGGCCGGCCGCCGCGAGCGGGATCAACTCCTCACCCGGTTCCGGGCGTTCTTCGCCGATGTGCCCCAATCGCCGGGCGGTGTGCGGGTGGTGGAGCTTGTGGACGCCGTGGTGGGCGGCGTCTACAGCGCGCTCCACCGGCGGATCGACTCCGGCCGGACCGTTCAACTACCGGAACTCCTACCGGTGTTGAGCATGTTCTGTCTCGCGCCCTTCCTGGGCCCGGCGGAGGCGGCCGTTCGGCTCGGGTTGCCGATTGGTGAAGATCCTTCGTGCACCCGTATTGACCCGGCCGCTACCGGGCAGTAGCTTCCCAGTTACTCAAAGCGCGGCCTGACCGCGCCCGCCCCGCTGCCGAGGGACGGGTGGCCCGGTCGGGCCGTGGAACGCTGTCCGCGCCAGGGCACCGTGCCAGTGCCTGCACATCCCACCCACCCACAGGGAGCACACATGGCCAGGTCCGAGGACGCCGCCGCCGCGGCCGAGACCCCGGAGACGCCGACCGGCACCAGGAGAGGGCGGGTACGGTTCAAGCGCAGCGCCCTGATGGCCGTCCCGGCCGTCGCGGCGGGCGCCGTCCTGATGGCCCTCACCGCCCAGGGCGTACTCGCCGCCCAGTTCTCCATCAGCGGCATGCCGTTCACGATCACCGCGGACAGGCTCGACGGCAAGGGCTTCGCCCAGTTCGGCAGCCTGGACTCGATGATCCCCGACAGCCCCAACCAGGGCTCCACCGGAGGCCAGGTGCTGGTCGCGGTCTCGGCGATCAAGAAGGCCGAGATCACCAACCTGTGCCAGAGCGTCGACCTCGGCGGCGTCAACCTGGTGATCCACGCCGGCGACGGCGGCACCCCCGTCACCGCCACCGACCTCACCACCGACTCCGACATGCTGTCCGGCGACGCGGAGTTCAGCAACATCGAGATCGGCGGCGACGCCAGCACGTACACCAAGGCCGGCGACAAGGGCAAGGGCAACCCGGGCGTCTTCGGCCAGCAGGCCGACACCGTCGTGCTGACGCACCTCAACCAGCACAACTACGCGAGCACCGCCGTCGGGTTCAAACTGCCCAACCTGCGGCTGAGCTTCAGCTCCAAGGGCTGCTGACCGTGGCGGAGTCCGTGCCGGAGCCGGCCGGCCCCGGCGGGGGCGTCGCGGAGGGGGCCGTGGGGACGGCTTCCACCCCCGCTCCCGTCACCCGACCGGTCAAACGCGACTGGCGGGGCCAGCGGCCGTTCTGGGGCGGGCTGCTGGTGCTGTTCGGCGGCGCCGAGATCCTGTTCATCCTGCGCGCCCCGCTGCCCGTCGTCCTTCACGTCGGGATCCAGGGGCTGGCCGGCTACCTGGTGCCGGCGGTGATGGTGCTGTGCGGCCTGCTGATCCTGTTCAACCCGGCCCAGCGGCTGTTCTACTCCATCCTCGCCGTGCTCGCCTCGCTGGCCAGTTGGCTCACCTCCAACTTCGGCGGCTTCCTGATCGGGATGCTGTGCGGCCTGGTGGGCGCCTGCCTCACCTTCGGCTGGCTGCCCGATCAGCCGCTGCGCCGGGGGCGGCAGCGGCGGGAGGATCGGCGCCAGGAACGCCGGTCCGCCCGGACGGGTGCGGCCGGGATTTAGGTCGTGTCCGGGGGCACGGCGCCCCGCGCCCGGACGGCGCCCGCCCCCTGGTGAATGGGAGAGCACCAGGGGGCGGGGCCGTCGGGGCGGGGCGCCGGGGCAGGGGGAGTGCGGCGGTGGATCGGCGCGGTCAGATCGTCGCGGCGTCGATCACGAAGCGGAACCGGACGTCGCCGGCCAGCACCCGCTGGTAGGCCTCGTTGATCTGCTCGGCGCGGATCAGCTCGATCTCCGCGGTGATGCCGTGCTCGCCGCAGAAGTCCAGCATCTCCTGGGTGGCCGGCAGCCCGCCGATCATCGAGCCGGCCAGCGAACGGCGGCTGGAGAGCAGCGCGTGCGCGTTCACCGTGACCGGCTTCTCCGGCGCGCCGACCTGCACCATGGTGCCGTCGGTGCGCAGCAGGCCGAGGTAGGCGCTCAGGTCGAGGTCGGCGGAGACCGTGTTGACGATCAGGTCGAAGGTGCCCGCGAGCTCGGTGAAGGTGGCCGGGTCGGAGGTGGCCCGGTAGTGGTCGGCGCCGAGCTTCAGCCCGTCCTCGCGCTTGCGCAGCGACTGGCTGAGCACGGTGACCTCCGCGCCCATGGCGTGGGCGAGCTTCACGCCCATGTGGCCGAGCCCGCCGAGGCCCACGATCGCGACCTTCTTGCCCGGGCCGGCGCCCCAGTGCGCGAGCGGCGAGTACAGCGTGATGCCGGCGCACAGCAGCGGCGCGGCGGCGTCCAGCGGCAGGTTGTCGGGGATGCGCAGCGCGTACCCCTCGTCGACGACCAGCTCCGAGGAGTAGCCGCCGTAGGTCGGCAGGCCGTCGTGGCCGACGCCGTTGTAGGTGAAGACGGTGCCGCCCTGGCCGGTGCAGTACTGCTGGAGGCCGGCCCGGCAGTTGTCGCACTCCCGGCAGGAGTCGACGAAGCAGCCGACCCCGACCCGGTCGCCGACCTGCCAGCGGGTGACGCCCGGGCCGACCTCGGTGACCACGCCGGCGATCTCGTGGCCCGGGACCATCGGGAAGATGCCGGTGCCCCAGTCCTCGCCGACCTGGTGGATGTCGGAGTGGCAGATACCGGAGAACTTGATGTCGATCACGATGTCGTGCTCGCCCACCGCCCGGCGGGTGACGGTGGCCTTCTCCAGCGGGGAGTCGGGCCGCGCCGCGGCGTAGGCGGCGACCGTGCGGGTGGTGCCCTCGGTGCCGTGCTCGGTGGTGCTCGTCGTCGTTGCGTTCGTCGTCGTGTTCGTCATGCCCCCAAGCCTGCGGCGGCGCGGCGCGGCCAACCAGACCAGAGGTCTTCGTACGAACCCCGTACGTAGGGACGGCGTACGTAGGGACGGCGTACGTAGGGGCGGTGGACGTAGGGGCGGCGGACGTACGACCACGGAACGTACGCACGGCAGTGTCACCCTGGCACCCGCCCCCGCCGCCCGGATCCCCCGCATACTGCAGGCATGGACCAGCGCACCGAACTCAGCGAGTTCCTCCGATCCCGCCGCGCCCGGCTGCGGCCCGAGGACGTGGGCCTGCCGGACAGCACCACCCGGCGGCGGGTGCCCGGCCTGCGCCGCGAGGAGCTGGCCCTGCTCGCCGGAGTCAGCACCGCCTACTACACCCGGCTCGAACAGGGCCACGGCGAGAACGTCTCCGCCGCCGTCCTGGACGCCATCGCCCGCGTGCTGCGGCTCAGCCCCGCCGAGCGCGAGCACCTCGGCCGGCTCACCAAGCCCGCCCGCCGCCGCTCCGGCCGGGCCGCCGCCCGCCCGCAGCGGGTCCGGCCCGCGCTCCAGCAGCTCCTGGACGCCATGGAGGGCGTGCCCGCGTACGTCCTCGGCCGGCGCCTGGACATCATCGGGTGGAACCGGCTCGGCACCGCCCTGCTCGGCGACCTCGCCGCGATGCCGCCCGAGCAGCGCAACATGGCCTGGCAGCTCTTCCTCGACCCGGCCACCCGTGAACTCTACGAGGACTGGGACGGCAAGGCCACCGACGTCGTCGGCATGCTGCGGCTGGACGCCGGGCGGGATCCGGACGACCCCCGCCTCGCCTCGCTGATCGGCGAACTCTCCCTCAAGAGCGCCGACTTCCGCCGCCTCTGGGCCACCCACAGCATCCAGGACAAGGGCCACGGCACCAAGCGGCTGCACCACCCGGTGGTCGGCCGGCTCAACCTCCAGTACGAGACGCTGCGCCCGGCCGGGGACGTCGACCAGGTGCTCGTCACCTACCACGCCGAACCCGGCTCCAGCTCCGCCGAATCCCTGCGCCTGCTGGCCAGTTGGGCGGCCACCGAGTTCCACCCCGAGCCCGCCGGGACGACCCCGGCCGAGCCTGCCCGGTAGCACCCCGGTCCAGGTCTTCCGCCGGGGCGTCCCGCCGGGCCTCGGGTCAGGGCGTCCCGCCGGGCCTCGCGTCAGGGCCTCGGGTCAGGGCGTCCCGTCAAGGGGTCGATGGTCCCGGGTCCGATCGGGGCCATCGACCCTTCTCGCCGGTAACCGGGCGGCGGTTGACTGGGCGGGTCATGGACACCACCACCAGCGGCACCACTGCCGAGTACGACCGGCTGATCGCCCGCCACCACGCGATGCGGCTCCGCCGCCAACTCCTCACCCCTGCCTCGCCGTTCGGTCCGGATCAGGCCGACGCCGACGAGTGCGGCGGCGCCGACGGCTACGACGGCTACGACGGCGCCGCCGACCAGCGGCTGATCCGGCGCGACCTCGGCCTGCTCGACCCGCTCTCCGACCTGATCGACCACCTCTACGCGGTCATGTTCCGCCGCCGCCCCTACCTGCGCCCGCTCTTCCCCGCCTCGATGGAGTTCCAGCAGGCCCACCTGGAGCGGATCCTCCGCCACCTGGTCGACCACCTCCACCACTCGGCCGAACTGGCCTCGACCCTGCGCCAACTCGGGCGCGACCACCGAAAACTGGGCGTCCGGCCGGTCCACTACGAGGCCTTCGAGGAGGCCCTCTGCGCGGCGATCCGGCACCGGGCGGCCGCCCGGTGGAGCGAGGAGATGGAAGCGGCCTGGGTCCGGATGCTGCGCTTCGCCGTCGGGGCGATGACCGCCGGTGCCGACTCCGCGCTCACCGAACCCCCGTACTGGCACGCCGTGGTGACCGGCCACGAGCGCCGCCGCCCCGACCTCGCCGTCCTGCGCGTGCGCACCGGCGAGCCCTACCCGTACCGGGCCGGACAGTACGGCACGGTCGAGCACCCGGCGCTCCCGCACACCTGGCGGCAGTACTCGATGGGCTGCGCGCCGCGCACTGGCAACGAGTTGGAGTTCCACGTCCGGCGCACCGGGCCGGACGGGGTCAGCGCGGCCCTCGTCGACCGCACCGGCGTCGGCGACCGGCTGCGCCTCGGCCCGCCGCGCGGCGGCCTGCTGCCCGAGGACGACACCCGCGACCTGCTGCTGGTCGCGGGCGGCACCGGACTGGCGCCGATGAAGGCCATCGTCGAGCAGCAGGCCGCCCGGCGCCCGCGCGGCCGCCGCGTCCACCTGTTCGTCGGCGCCCGGGACCGCAGCGACCTCTACGACTGGTCCGCCCTCGCCGAACTCGGCCTGCACAAGCCGTGGTTGGCGCTCACCCCGGTCACCGCCGGTCGACTCGCCGACGCCGTCGCGGGCGCCGGGGACTGGCGCGACCACCTCGCCTGCGTCAGCGGCCCGACCGGCATGGTCGCCTCCGTCCGCTCCGAACTGCTCGCCGCCGGGCTGCCGTTGGCCCAGGTCCGCTACGACCAGGCGCTCTCCCGGTAGCCGTACGGGGCCGGTACCCGTACGAGGCCCGTACCCGTACGGGGCCGGTATCCGTACGGCCTATCGGTAGCAGTAGGAGTCCGAGGAGGCGTCGCCGCCCGCGAGGTGGGTCTGGTGCACCCGCAGGCCCCGGAAGTCGGCGCCGTGCGGGAAGAAGCGCTCGTCGACGCTCAGCCCGCCCGCCTCGGTGTCGGCGTCCAGCTTGACGATCCACGGCTCGATGCCGTCCGGGTAGAACTGGTCGTCCCAGGCGCCGTAGAGGGAGTTGGTGAGGTAGAGCCGGCGCCCGTCCCGGCTGATCTCGACCATCTGCGGGGCGCCGCTCAGCGGGCGCCCCGGTGCGGCCGGGTGCGGGGTGCGCGCGACGACCCCGCCCAGGCGCACCGAGTCGGCGAGCCGGGGGTGGAACGGGTCCGAGACGTCGTACTGGAACAGCTCGCCGGTGCCCCACGCGGACACGTACAGCCAGCGGTCGTCCACCGACAGGTTGATGTCCGTGATCAGCGGCGGCACCGCGCCGAACGGCTGCAGCGCGGGCGGCAGGTCCTCCGTCTTGGCGGGCTCGGCGGGGATCTCGATCACCTTGCGCGCGGTGAACGCCGGGCCCTCTCGGTGCCAGAGCCAGACGGAGGCGGACAGGTCCTCGACGTTGGTCACCACTCCGGCGAAGCCCCACTCCGCCTGCGGATCGTGTGCCGGGCGCAGCTCCAGCACCATCTGGTACTGGTCGCCGAGGTCGATCCGTTGCAGGTGCCGCCCCGAGTCCAGCTCCCAGAAGTGCAGCGCGTGCCCGTACTTGCGGCCCAGCAGCAGCTCCGGGACGACCCCGCCCTCCACCATCCAGGGCGTTCCCCACTCGCTGGTCACCCCCACGTTCGTCCCCAGGTGCCACCAGACGTCGTACGCGAAGTGCTGCGGCCCGCGCTCCGTCTCCCAGGCCCGCAGCACCTCGAAGGTGGTGTGGTCCAGCAGCGCCACCCCGCCGGGCCCGTCGTTCCCGTCCGCGCCGCCCAGGCAGGACAGGAACACCCCGTCCGGCCCGCAGTGCAGGGTGTGCGGGCGCGAGTAGCCGGCCTTGGCGGCGAGTTCCCCGGCCTCGACGGTCTTGACGAGGCGCGGCCGGACCGGGTCGGGCCGGGTGTCCATCACGTGCAGCCGCGAGGAGCGCAGGCCCGGGAGGAGGAGGTAGCGCCGCTCGGGGTTCTCGTGGCAGGCGTGCGCCAGCGCGCTGGAGCAGGCGTTCCACCCGAAGTGGTGCAACTCGTCGCCCAGAGTGGGAAGTTCGGCGAAGTTCAGGACCTTCCCGTAGCTCGCCGACGCCGGGTCGGTGTCCACGGTGAGCAGCGCGTCCGGCCGCTCCCCGGCCCGGTCGAACCCGGCGACGTACGCCAGCGTCTCCGGCGGCGCGGCGATCGCCTCGGCGGCCGAACGGTACAGCGACGGATCGGTGTGGCCGGCCTGCGGCATGTGTTCTCCTCAACTCGCCTGCGTGACAACCGGAGTTGGATCTGTCCGGGTAGCGTTCCACACGACCACCGGCGCACAGCAGGCGCACGGGGAGCGGTCAGGAGGTGCGCGCGGCCGCGCTGCTCCGGCGCCCGACGGGCAGCCCCGGGCTACCGGCCGGTATTGTCGGGGTCCTGGATCGGGAGCACCTGCGACGGACGGCAGGTCGGAGTAGAGGACGGGCGCGGCGCAGATGGAGTTTCGGGAAGACATCCTGGGTGCCCCCTACGAGGCGGCCGAGCTGACGCTGCGGCCGGACGCCGAGGGGGAGGTCTGCGCGACGCTGGTGCGGCGGGTGGTGCCGGGGGCGGAGCGGGCCGTGCTGTACGTCCACGGGTACAACGACTACTTCTTCCAGACCAACCTCGCCGATCACTTCGCCGCGCTCGGGTTCTCCTTCTACGCCCTGGACCTGCGCAAGTACGGCCGCTCCCTGCGCCCGCACCAGTCGCCGAACTTCGTGCGCGACCTCGCCGAGTACGACGAGGAGATCGACGAGGCGGTGCGGATCATCCGCGAGGTGGACGGGCACCGGCGGCTGCTGCTGAACGGGCACTCCACCGGCGGGCTGATCGGTGCGCTGTGGGCGGGGCGGCGCTCGGGGCGCGGCCTGGTGGAGGGGCTGTTCCTGAACAGCCCGTTCCTGTCCATGCCGGCCGCGCCCGCCGTCCGCACCGTCGGCGGCCCGGCCGTCACCGCGATCGGGCGGCTGGCGCCGACCCGGGTGCTGCCGTCGACGCTCAACCCGCACTACACGCACAGCCTGCACAAGGACCACGAGGGCGAGTGGGACTTCGACCTCACCCTCAAGCGCCCCGAGGGCTTCCCGCTGTACGCGGGCTGGCTGTCCGCCATCCACCAGGGCCACCGGCGGCTGCGGCACGGCCTGGGGATCGACGTGCCGGTGCTGCTGATGGCGTCGACCAGGTCGATCGCGACCACCAAGTGGCACAACGCCCTGCACCACGCGGACGCCGTGCTGCGCGCCGACGACATCGCCGACCAGGGCCCGCGACTGGGCCGGCACGTCACCATCGTCCGGATCGAGGGCGGCATGCACGACCTGGTGCTCTCGGGCGAGGCCGCCCGCACCCAGGCCTTCGCCGAGCTGGACCGCTGGCTCGCCGCCTACCTCGACGTCCGGCCGGCGGACGTCCGGGCCGTGGGGGAGAGCGCGTGACGGACGAGCCGGTGCCGGTCGGGCGCCACACCGACCTCGGTTTCGCCAAGCTCATGCCGGACCTCGACCGGGACGGTGGCTGGCTGCTCACCCTGGACGGCACCCCGCAGTCCTACGTCGACCTCGCCGACCCGACCCACCTGGAGTTCGAGTACACCCGGCGGCTCGGCCACCTCGCCGACGCCCTCGCCCCCGCCGGGCGGCCGCTGGACGTGCTGCACCTCGGCGGCGGCGCGCTCACCCTGCCCCGCTACCTCGCCGCCACCCGCCCCGGCTCGCGCCAGCGGGTGGTCGAGGTGGACGGGCCGCTGCTCGACCTGGTCGCCGAGCACCTGCCCTGGCAGGGGCCCGGCGCGGACATCACCGCGACCGTCGGCGACGCCCGCGCGGCCCTCGCCGAGACCCCGCCCGGCACCCGGGACCTGGTGATCGCCGACGTCTTCCACGGCTCCCGCACCCCCGCCCACCTCACCTCGGTGGAGTTCCTGCGGCTGGCCGCCGCCGCCCTGCGCCCCGGCGGCTGCTACGCCGCCAACCTGGCCGACGGCCCGCCGCTGGCCTTCGCCCGGGCCCAGGCCGCGACGGTCGGCGCGGTGTTCCCGTACACCTGCCTGGTCGCCGAGGCCCCGGTGCTGCGCGGCCGCCGGTACGGCAACATCCTGCTCGCCGGTTCGACGGCGCCGCTTCCGGCGGCCGAGCTGACCAGGCTGCTGGCCGGGGACATCTTCCCGGCCCGCCTCACCGACGGCGCCGACCTGGCCGCGCTGGTCGGCCGTACCGCGCCGGTCACGGACGCCGACGCCACCGACTCCCCGCCCCCGCCGGACGGCGCGTTCAGCATCGGCTGAGCGGCGTCGGCTGGGCGGTACCGGCTGACCGGCATCGGTTGGGCGGTACCGGCCGAGCGGCATCGGCCGAGCGGCGCGGCGGCCCGGGCCTCCCCGTGTCCGGGGTGTCAGAATCGGCGGGTTCATGCCGGAGTGTGGAGCACGTCCGAAGGAGTGAGCGATGAGCGGCGGGGAGCGGCCGGAGTTGGCGGAGGTGCCGGAGACGGCGTTGTGGACGCTGTGGCACCGCGCGGTGGAGGCGCGGCGGCCGGACACGGTGCTGGAGGACCCGAAGGCGGTCGAGCTGGTCGACCGGATCGACTTCCCGTTCGCGGAGCGCTTCGGGGACGGTGCGCTGGTCAGCCAGTTGCAGGCGCTGCGCGCGGCCTGCTTCGACCGTGAGGTGGCGGACTTCCTCACCCGCTGCCCGCGCGGCACCGTGGTCGGTCTCGGGGACGGCCTGGAGACCCAGGCGTGGCGGGTCGACAACGGCCGGGCGGACTGGCTGTCGGTGGACCTGCCGGAGACGGCCGCGCTGCGGGAGCGGCTGCTGCCGCCGGACGAGCGGCGCCGGATCCTCGCCTGCCCGGTCACCGACCCGGGCTGGATGGACGAGGTGGACCCGGCGCGCGGGGTGATGATCTGCGCCGAGGGCCTGCTGATGTACCTGCGGCCGGAGGAGGTGCGGGCACTGATCGCGGCCTGCGCCGAGCGGTTCCCCGGCGGGTCGATGGTGCTGGACGCGGTGCCGCGCTGGTTCAGCGCCCGGACCGTCCAGGGCAAGCTGCGGACCCGGCACTACCAGGCCCCGCCGATGCCGTTCGGCATGGACGCGGACGAGCGCGGCAAGCTGGCCACCGCGCACCCGGCGGTGACCGACGTGCGCGAGGTGTACCCGGAGGGCGGGCGGGGCCTGCTCCGCGCCCTGCTGCCGCTCGTGCGCCGGGTGAACGCGCGGCCGTCCGTGGTCGCACTTCGCTTTGCCGGATCTTGAAGAACGGCTGGTCACGCGGGAACCATGGGGCACCACCGCACGTCGTAACCACGGGTGATCGGCCGGGGGGACAGGCCGCCCGGCACGTTAGGCTGCCCTTATGGGGAAGCGGCCGCGTTGCCGCCATCGGACAACCGCCGGGACCGGCGTGCGGCACCGCTGAGGGCCGCGCCGGCTCCGACCTGCCACGGAGGTACTGGCCTTGCACATCGACGCCTGGATCGAGAGCGTCCCACCGACCGCGGTGTACGCCCTGGTCGGCCTGATCATCGGGCTGGAGTCGCTGGGCATCCCGCTGCCCGGCGAGATCGCCCTGGTCACGGCCACCCTGATGGCGGTCAAGGGTGTGGTGAGCCCGGAGTGGATCGCGGTGGTCGCGATCCTCGGGGCGATCATCGGCGACTCGATCGGCTACTCGATCGGCCGCAAGGGCGGCAAGCCGCTGTTCGAGAAGCTCGGACGGAAGTTCCCCAAGCACTTCGGGCCGTCCCACCTGGCCACCGCCGAGCGCTCCTTCCAGAAGTGGGGGATGTGGGCGGTCTTCTTCGGCCGGTTCATCGCCCTGCTGCGCATCTTCGCCGGGCCGCTCGCCGGCGCGCTGAAGATGCCGTACTGGAAGTTCCTGATCGCCAACGTGCTGGGCGGCATCGTCTGGGCCGGCGGCACGACGCTGCTGGTGTACAAGGTCGGCAAGAGCATCGAGCCCTGGCTGTCCCGGTTCTCCTGGGCGGGCCTGGCCGCGGCGGTGCTGATCGGCGGCGCCTCGGCCTGGTTCATGAAGCGCCGGGCCGCCAAGACCCACGCCAGGATCGAGGCGGAGGAGGCGGCCGCCGCGGCGACCGCCGCCAAGGCGCCCGTCGCGGAATGAGCGGAGTGAGCGGAGTAAGCGGAGCGACGAGGCGTCTGCACTGAGCACGGCGGGGCTGTCGGGCCCCCGGAGTAGCATCGGCGGGTACCTGCCGATCATGCACAACTGGAGGGCCCGATGACCCAGTCGACGTGGGATGCCGTGGACGCGTACTTCTCCGAGCAGCTGGTGGGGCACGACCCGGCGCTGGAGGCCGCGGCCGCCGCCGCCGACGCGGCCGGGCTGCCGAAGATCGCCGTCGCCCCCAACCAGGGCAAGCTGCTGCACCTGCTGGCGCTGACCCAGGGCGCGCGGCGGATCCTGGAGGTCGGCACGCTCGGCGGCTACAGCGCGATCTGGCTCGCCCGGGCGCTGCCCGCGGACGGCACCCTGATCACCCTGGAGATCGACCCGAAGCACGCCGAGGTCGCCCGGGGCAACCTGGCCCGGGCCGGGCTGGAGAAGGTCGCCGAGGTGCGGCTCGGCCGGGCCGCCGACGCGCTGGCCGCGCTGGTCGAGGAGGGCGTGGAGCCCTTCGACCTGGTGTTCATCGACGCGGACAAGCCCAGCAACCCCGAGTACTTCCGGCGCGCGCTCCAGCTGACCCGGCCGGGCTCGCTGATCATCGTCGACAACGTGGTGCGCGGCGGCGCCGTCGCCGACGCGGACAGCACCGACCCGGCGGTGGTCGGCACGCGGGCCGTGCACGACCTGATCGCCGCCGAGCCGAAGGTCACCGCGACCTCGGTGCAGACGGTCGGCAGCAAGGGCTACGACGGCTTCACGCTGGCCCGCGTGCAGAGCTGAACCCTTCAAGTACCACGGAGGAACGGAGACATCGTGCGGATCGGACTGCTGGGCACCGGCCCCTGGGCGGAGCGGGTGCACGCACCCGTCCTCGCCGAGCACCCCGGGCTGGAGTTCACGGGCGTCTGGGGCCGTCGGCCGGAGGCGGCCGCGGCACTCGGCGAGACGCACGGCGTCCCCGGGTACGCGGACCTCGACCGCCTGCTCGGCGAGGTGGACGCGGTCTCGATCGCGCTGCCGCCGACCGTGCAGGCGGGTCTCGCGGTGCGGGCCGCCGAGGCGGGCTGCCACCTGCTGCTGGACAAGCCGGTCGCGCTGACCGTGCCGGACGCGCAGGCCGTGGCCGAGGCCGTCCGGGCCCACCAGGTGGCCTCCGTGGTCTTCTTCACCGTCCGCTTCGGCCGCGACCAGATCCCGTGGATCGAGCGGCAGGCCGAGCTGGGCGGCTGGTTCACCGGCCGCTCGGACTGGCTCGGCTCGGTGTTCGCCCCCGGCAGCGCCAGCCCGTACGCGGCCTCGCCGTGGCGGCTGGACAAGGGCGCGCTGTGGGACGTCGGCCCGCACGCGCTGTCGGTGCTGCTGCCGGTGCTGGGCGACGCGACGCAGGTCACGGCGGTGGCCGGCCCGTTGGACACCGTCCACCTGGTGCTGCGGCACGCCGACGGCGCGTCCAGCACCCTGGCGCTGAGCCTGACCGCGCCGGTCGGCGCCGGCGGCGTCGGCATGGAACTGCGCGGCGAGCACGGCATCGCCCAGCTGCCCGAGCGCGGCGAGGGCCCGACCGCCGCCCTGCACCGGGCCCTGGACGCCCTTCAGGCCTCGGCCGCCACCGGCCAACCGCACCCCTGCGACGCGGAGTTCGGCCTGCGGGTGGTCGAGATCCTGGCCGGCGCCGAGCACTCGTTGGCGACGGGCGCGCCGGTGGCGGTGTAACGCTCGCCGGCGGCGGTCAGACCGGCGGCAGGGTGGGCTGCGTGGGGCCCGGGCGGCGGTCAGTGGGCCGGGCCGGGGGGATGACGGGGGCGTGGAAGTCGCGCGGCCCGGTCCACAGCGCGGGGACGGCGTCGCCGCGGCGGGCGAGCTCGTAGGCCAGCGCCTCGTAGTTGACGCGCCAGCCGTGGAAGTGCTGCCAGGCCTCCTCGACCGGGCGCTCGCGGGGGAAGCCGGCGGACGTGATCATGGCGACGGCGCCGATGTACTCGGTGTAGGTCAGGCGGATCGGGACGTCCGGGTCCGGGTCCGGGTCGAAGTCGATCCGCACCGAGCGGCCGATGTCGCGCAGCGCGGTGAAGCCCGCGCGCAGCACCAGGCGGGCCTCGGGCGGGGCCGAGCGCGGGCAGAGCGACAGGTGGAGGGCGGCCGCGTCCAGCACCGCGATCAGGCCGACCACCCAGCTGCGGTTCGGCTGCGGGGAGCGGAACGACAGCAGCACCGGGTAGTTGGAGTGGCTCTCGCCGATGTCGGCGGCCAGCCGCTCCCAGTCCCGGTAGAGCTGGGGGAGCGCGGTCTCGGTGTCGACGAGGGACTGCCGGGCCAGCAGCTCGGGGCCCCAGGCGGGCTCGCCGGCCCGGGACTGGAGCAGGGTCACCTCGGTCTCCCGCCGCTGGTAGGCGGCGTAGAGGGTGGGCAGGTAGGCGATCTGGAGGGCGATCACCAGCGGCCCGCTGGCGGCGGCCATGAAGTCGATCGCCGACAGTTGCAGGCGCTCACCGCTGGCGTAGCCGAGGGTGAAGAGGCTGGACCCGGCCTCCCGGATGGACACCGACCAGCTGAGCTCGGACGTGCCGTGCAGCAGCAGGGTGTAGGCGAGCAGCATCCCGCTGAGCCACACCCCGAGCATGCCGAGCAGGATCAGCGGCGCCAGCCAGGTGAGCGCCCGGTCCTGCGCGTAGTAGGTGCGGAACGGTGTCGCGTAGAGCCGGAGCACGGTCCGCAGCACCCGCCAGAGGCGCTGCACCAGCGCCGAGTACAGCCCGCGCGGGACGACCAGCGTGCGCAGGATGCTGCCGACGATGAGCAGGAGCAGCAGTGCGCCGGCCAGGGAGTGGATCAACCTCATGGCGCCATTGTGGCGGTCGGGCGGAGCGGCTGCGGCGCGGGGCGCCGGGTTACGGGACGGCGGAGGCCAGGTGCCGCTGGAATGCCTCGGCGGCCGCGACGGTGTAGAAGCGCCTGATCCGGTCCGAGGAGCCGGGCACGCGGACGTATTCGTGGCGCTCGTGGTCCCAGAGGCCCCAGCACTCCAGGAGGAGGAAGTGCGGACTCGTGGAGTCGATCAGGCGGACCTCGTACCTGTTGCGCTGGACAGCCATCACGCGACCTCCGTGGCGGACGTGTTCCTGAGGACCCAGAGTCGGGCTCGGGCGTAGGAGAAGAAGCGCAACGGTTCGTCGGCCGGGGGCAGGGCCTTCACCCACTGGCGGGTCGCGTGGTCGCGGACGATCCAGACCGGGTACGAGGCGCCGTGGGCGGCGTCGGCGGGGACGATGGTGTAGCGGCCGGTCATCGTCGGATCGCCACCTGGATGAAGCCGGAGGCCTTCTCCACGCGCTCGGCGAACTCGTTGAACTCGCCCTCGATCGGCGAGATCGCGGACTTGCTGGGGACGAGGATCGCGCCGGCCCGGTTGTCCAGGAGGCGTTGGAGGGCGGCCCGGAGCAGGGGGCGGTGGTCGGGCCCCTTCGCGTCGACCTCGTCGTCGACGACGATCAGGGCGATGTCCCAGTTGAAGGCGTGCGCGTAGGCCTCGCACCTGCGCAACTCGCGCTCGGGGAAGCCGGAGTCGGTCTTGGCCAGGTACGTGACGACCTGGAAGTTCCGGGTGGGGGTGGTGGGAGGCATGGGCGTCTCCATGGTTGCTCTTTGCGTCCGGATTCTCACCGGGTGTAGCCATGGTGGCGTGCTGCCCCTACGATCGGGAAGGCGATCTGAAACTTGAAGTCGATTCCCGGCAAGTAGGAGAAACTCCGTGAACATCAAGGAACTTGATCCAACTTCAGGCCCGTGGGCACCCTTCGGGGTTCAACTTCGCAGGTCACGGCGAGCTGCGGGACTCACGCAGGCCCAGTTGGCGAGGCTCCTGGGGGTTGACCCTTCCTACGTCTCCTACGCTGAACTTGCCCCGCCGGGCCGGACGCCGCCAAGCGAGACGTTTGCCCGCGACGCCGATCGGGTGCTTGAGACGGGCGGGACGCTGCTCCTCATGTGGCTTCAGGCCAAGCACTCGGCTCTGCTGGAGGGCTTCCCCGAGTTCGCGAGCCAGGAGCAGAACGCCACTGAGATAAGGATCTACGAAGCGGGTGTCGTGCCTGGGCTGTTCCAGACCGAGGCCTACGCAAGGGCATTGGCGGCCGGTGACGTTCGAAGAGGCATGATCACTCAGAGCCAGGCAGACGAGCGAGTCACTTTTCTGATCACTCGACAGCAACTGCTTCGACGAGGCCGGCCTCCGTTTGTGCATGCCGTGCTGGATGAGAGCTGTCTGCGCCGCCCCATCGGAGGTCGCGATGTGATGCGGGAGCAGCTGGCCTACCTGGAGGCGCTATATGCCGCAAACAGCATCATCCTTCAAGTTGCGCCATTCGCGCTGGGGGAGGAGAGGCCGTTCGCCTTGCCGATAGTGCTCCTCACTCTCCCCGATCAGTCCTTCCTGGGCTACTCGGAGTCCGAGGGGCGAAGCCACCTTGAGCGGGATACTGAAAGGCTGGCCACCTGGAGAAAACGCTACGATCGGCTTCAGGTGGGAGCGCTGGCCGAGACGGCGACTCTCGAATGGATGCGCGCTGCTCGGAAGGGGATCGAATGTCCGACATCAACTTGACCGCCGCCCGGTGGGTGAAGTCGAGCTTCAGTCAGCAAGGGGGCAACTGCGTCGAGGTGGCCCCTGGCTTCCCCGGTGTGGTGCCGGTTCGTGACTCGAAGGATCCTGAGGGGCCTGCGTTCGTCTTCCCGATCGACACATGGCGGTCCTTCGTTGCCGCTACCGCCGCCGGCGAGTTCGGCGACGTCTGATCCAAGACCTCACCGACGAGCCCCCGGACCATGCGGTCCGGGGGCTCGTTGCGTGCGGGTGGGCATTGACAGTAGGTGACGTCCCGCTGAATGCTAAGCAAGCGCTTAGTCAATGACGCCCCACCCCGAGGAGCTGCCCGATGCCCGAGACCCCCGCCGAGCCGCCCGGGCTGGACCTGGCCCGCCTCCGCGCCCACCTGGACCGGGAGCTGCCCGGCCTCGTCCAGGGCCCGCTGCGGGCCGACCTCATCGAGGGCGGCCGCTCCAACCTCACCTACGTCCTCACCGACGGCGCCGCCCGCTGGGTCCTCCGTCGCCCGCCGCTCGGGCACGTCCTCGCCACCGCCCACGACATGGGCCGCGAGTACCGCGTCATGACCGCGCTGCGCGACACCGACGTGCCCGTCCCGCGCACCCTCCTGCTGGACCCCGGCACGGACGTGCTCGGCGCCCCCTGGTACCTGATGGAGTTCGTCCCCGGCCTCGCGCACCGGGCCCGCGCCCCGTTCGCCGCCCTCGGCGAGCAGCGGGTCCATGCCCTCGGCCGACGGCTGGTCGACACCCTCGCCGCCCTGCACCGGATCGACCCGGCCGACGTCGGCCTCGCCGACTTCGGGCGCCCCGACGGCTACCTGGAGCGCCAACTGAGGCGCTGGTCCACCCAGCTCGCCAACTCCCGCAGTCGCGAACTGCCCGACGTGGAGCGGCTGCACGCCCTGCTCGCCGAGCGGCGGCCGATCTCCCCGGCGCCCGCCCTGGTGCACGGCGACTACCGGCTGGACAACGTGCTGGTCGGCGACGGCGACGCGATCACCGCCGTGCTGGACTGGGAGATGTCCACCCTCGGCGACCCGCTCACCGATGTCGGCCTGCTGGTGATGTACACCGAGGTCGCCGGCGTCGGCGGCGGCATCATCCCGTCCGCCGCGACCGCCCCCGGCTTCCCGAAGCCGGACGAACTGGTCGCGTACTACGCCGAGTTGACCGGCCGCCAGGCCGCCGACCTGGACTGGTACGTCGCCTTCGCCTCCTTCAAGCTCGCCGTCGTCGCCGAGGGCATCCACTACCGCTACCAGCAGGGCCGCACCCTCGGCGCGGGCTTCGAGCGGGCCGGCGAGATGGCCCCGATCCTCGCCCGGCACGGCCTGAGCACCCTCAAGGAGCACTGACCGATGGACTTCGCCTACGACGCCCGCACGAACGAACTCTGCGAGCAGCTGCTGGCCTTCATGGACCAGCACGTGCACCCGGCGGAGGCGGCCCTCGCGCAGCAGCTCGCCGACCCGGCCCGCGAGGCCTGGAGCATCCCGCCCGTGGTCGCCGAACTCCAGGCCGAGGCGCGCAAACAGGGCCTGTGGAACCTCTTCCTCCCCGGGGAGGGCGGCGCCGGCCTGACCAACCTCCAGTACGCACCGCTCGCCGAAATCACCGGCCGCAGCCCGCAGTTGGCCCCGCCCGCGCTCAACTGCGCGGCCCCCGACACCGGCAACATGGAACTGCTCGCCCAGTTCGGCACCGCCGAGCAGCGCGAGCGCTGGCTGCGCCCGCTGCTGGACGCCGAGATCCGCTCCGCCTTCGCGATGACCGAGCCCGAGGTCGCCTCCTCGGACGCCACCAACATCGCCACCCGGATCGAGCGCGACGGCGACGAGTACGTCGTCAACGGCCGCAAGTGGTACATCACCGGGGCGATGAACCCGCAGTGCCGGATCCTCATCGTGATGGGCAAGACCGACCCGGCCGCCGAACCGCACCGCCAGCAGAGCATGGTGCTCGTCCCGCGCGACACCCCCGGCGTCACCGTCAAGCGCGGCATGACGGTCTTCGGCTACGACGACGCGGACCACGGCGGCCACGCCGAGGTGCTGTTCGAGGACGCCCGCGTCCCGGTCGGGAACCTGATCGGGGAGGAGGGTGCGGGCTTCGCCATCGCCCAGGCCCGGCTCGGCCCCGGCCGGATCCACCACTGCATGCGCGCCATCGGCATCGCCGAACGTGCCCTGGAGCTGATGTGCCGCCGGGTGAACGGGCGGGTCGCCTTCGGCCGGCCGCTCGCCGAGCAGGGCGTGGTGCAGGACTGGATCGCCGAATCCCGGGTCCGGATCGAGCAGTTGCGGCTGCTCGTACTCAAAACCGCCTGGCTGATGGACACCGTCGGCAACCGGGGCGCGCACACCGAGATCCAGGCGATCAAGATCGCCACCCCGCGCACCGTCGAATGGATCCTCGACAAGGCCGTCCAGGCGCACGGCGCCGCGGGCGTCAGCCAGGACACGCCGCTCGCCCAGCTCTGGGCCGGCAACCGCACCCTGCGGCTGGCCGACGGCCCGGACGAGGTGCACAAGCGCTCGCTGGCCCGGAGGGAGCTGCGGCGGCACCCGTAGGGGTGTCATACCCGGGTACTCAGGGGCGGGTTGGTTCCAGGGTATGACGGCCGCGGCCCGCCCCCGCCCGTACTGTCCTTGTCACCAGGTCAACCGGGGACGAGGAGAGACATCATGGGCGGGCGGGGACGGGCCGTGGCGGCGGTACTGCTGGCGGCGACGGCGGCGACGGCGGTGCTCGGAGTGGTCGGCGCCCCCGGGGCGGTGGCGGCGGTACCGGCACCGGCACCGGCGCCGGGGGCGGACGGCGGCGGTGAGCGGCAGGCCCGGGCCTGGCTGCCGCAGCCCACCGGGCCCTACCCGATCGGCACCACCACGCTGCACCTGACCGACACCGGGCGGGAGGACCCCTGGAAGCCCGGGCAGCGCCGAGAGTTGATGATCAGCCTCTGGTACCCGACCGCCCGCCCGGCCATCGGCGCCGACCGCGCCCGGTACATGGAACCCGCCGCCGGCGAACACTTCGGCGCCGCGGGCAGCGTGGGCCAGCTGAACTACGGCGCCACGCCCGGCCGCACCGACTGGGCGGGCATCCGCACCCACGCCCGGCCGGACGCCCCCGCTCTGCCCGGCGGCCCGCGCCCGGTGGTGCTGTACTCGGCCGGCCTCGGCGACCCGCGCACCTGGGGCACCGCACTGGTCGAGGACCTGGCCTCGCGCGGCTACGTCGTGGTCACGCTGGACCACACCTACGAGGCCTCCGAAGTGGCCTTCCCCGACGGCGACCTGGCCACCTCCGTGTTCCCCACGATGCTCGGACAGCCCGGCCTGGACATCGGCGCGGTGCTGCGCAAGTCGATGCGGACCAGGGTCGACGACACCCGCTTCGTGCTGGACGAACTCGGCGGGCTGCGCCTGGACCCGCGGCTGCCGGCCGGCCTCGCCGCCTCACTGGACCTCGACCGGATCGGCATGGTCGGCCACTCGGCGGGCGGCTTCACCGCCCTCCAGACCATGCACGACGACCCGCGGATCGCGGCCGGCGTCAACCTGGACGGCCAACTGCACTTCCCCGGCCCGGACGGTCACACCGGGGTGTACCTGCCCAGCGTCGCCCAGGACGGCCTGGACCGCCCGTTCCTGCTGATGGGCACCCGCAACGAGGACTCCGGGGACTACCACCACCAGCCCGGCTGGGACGCCCTCTGGCAGCACAGCACCGGCTGGCACGCCGACGTCACGCTGAACGGCTCCCGGCACGGCTCCTACACCGACGCGCAGTCCCTGCTGCCCCAGCTCGCCCGGCAGGGCGCGATCACCCCGGAGCGGCTGAGCGACGACGTCGGGGACATCCGCCCCGACCGGGCGGTGCTCGCCACCCGCTCCTACGTCGCGTCCTTCCTCGACCGCTGGCTGCGCGGGCACGACGACCACCTGCTGGACGGGCCGTCGGCGCGCTTCCCGGAGATGGAGTACGCGCGGTAGGACCCGGGCCCGTTCAGCGGAGCTCGGAGCCCGGGTTGGCCTCGGCCCAGGCCTCCCGCGAGGAGACGATCGCGTCGTGGTGGTCGTAGGACCAGTCCACCATCGCCCGGACCAGGCGGGTCAGGCTGTGGCCCAGGGCCGTCAGCTCGTACTCCACCTGAGGCGGGACGGTCGGGTGGACGGTCCGCGTCACCAGGCCGTCACGCTCCAGCCGGCGCACCGTCAGCGTCAGCATCCGCTGCGAGACCCCCGGCAGCGCCCGTTGCAACTCCCGGAACCTCCGTACGCCCTGGGCGAGTTCGACGAGGGTGAGGACGGACCACTTGTCGCCCAGGCGGTCGAGCAGGTCGCGGATGCCGCAGTCCACGCCGTCCTCGCACCAGACGACTGGACGGGGGGTGGTTACCGCGGTGTGCCCTGCTGACATGAGAGTGCCTCCTTACGCCGGACGCCCAGGCTACCGAGGATGGTCGCGAACCCGATTCCCGGTCACCCCGATTTCCGGTCACTCCGATTTCCGGTCACCCCTGGAGGAACCATGCTGCTCGTCACCGGTGTCAACGGCGGTCTCGGCGCCCTGGTGCTGGCGAGGCTCCGCGGGCGCGCGGACGTCGTCGCCGGCAGCCGCACGCCCGAGCGGCTGCCGGCCGGCACCCCGGCCCGGCTGGTGGACTTCGACCGGCCCGAGACGCTCGACGAGGCGTTCGCCGGGGTGCGGACCCTGCTGCTGATCTCGGCCGGCGCCGCCGAGGACGACGTCGTGACGGCCCGCCACCGGGCGGCGATCGAGGCCGCCGAGAAGGCCGGCGTCGAGCACGTCGTCTACACCAGCCTGTCCGGCGACGGCGACCACCTGCCGTACGCGCTCGCGCACCGGTGGACCGAGCGGCGGCTGCGCGAGTCCGCCACGCTGCGCTGGACGGTCCTGCGCAACGGCCTGTACGCCGAACTGCTGGCCACGATCGCGGCACCGGACGCGGACGGGGTGATCAGCGCGCCGCTCGGCGACGGCCGGCTGGCGGCGGTGGCCCGGACCGACCTGGCCGAGGTGGCGGCCGAGGTCGCCCTGGCGCCCGCCGGGCACGCGGGCCGGACGTACGAACTGGTGGGGGAGCGGGCGGTGGGCGGCGCGGACGTGGCGGCGGCCCTCGGCGCTGAGTACCGGCCCGGCACGCTGGCCGGGGCCCGGGCGGCGGTGGCGGCCGCGGACGCGCTGGACTTCCAGGTGCCGATGGTGGTGGGCACCTGCTCGGCGATCGCCCACGGCTTCCTGGCCGGGCCGGGCGGGCCGGGCGACCTCGCGGCCCTGCTCGGCCGCCCGCCCCGCCCGGCCCTGGAGGTCATCGCCGCCGGGCGGTAGCCCGCCCCGGTCGTGCGGGCCGGTGGCTCGGGAACACGAAGTCCGCCCGCCGCAACTCCTGAACCGCGCGTACCGGCGGCGTTCAGTCCCCCAGGACGGCGATCCGGCCGGTGCTGCGGCCGTCGGCGACGAGCTGGACGGCTTCGGCGGCCCCGGCGAGGGGCACCCGGGCGCTCACCAGGGGGCGGACCACCCCCTGGGTGGCGAGGCGGGTCAGTTCGTCGTGGGCGGCGCGGACGGCCTGCGGGTCGTGGGTGTTGTAGAGGCCCCAGTGCAGGCCGAGGATGGCGTAGTTCTTCACCAGGGCGTGGTTGAGGGCCGGGGCCGGGATCCGGCCGGCGGCGAAGCCGACCACCACGATCCGGCCCTCGAAGGCGACGCACTTGGTGGAGCCGGTGTAGGCGTCCCCGCCGACCGGGTCGAAGACCACGTCCGCGCCGCGCCCGCCGGTGAACTCCTTGACGGCGGCGACGAAGCCCCCGGCCGTCCGGTCCACCACCAGGTCGGCGCCGAGCGCCCGGGCCGCCTGCGCCTTGGCGGGGCCGCCGACCACGGCGACCACCCGGGCCCCGGCGGCCCGGCCCAGCTGGACCGCCGCGCTGCCCACGCCGCCCGCCGCCGCGTGCACCAGCAGGGTCTCGCCGGCCGCCAGCCGGGCCCGGCGGTGCAGGGCGAACCACGCGGTCTGGTAACCGATGTGCAGCGCGGCCGCCTCGGCGTCGTCCAGCGCCCCGGGCGCGGGGAAGGCGGCCGCCGCGTCCAGCAGCGCGTACTCGGCGAAGGCGCCGTGCGGCAGCACCGGGTTGCCGATCAGCCGCTCGCCCCGCCGGGCGCCGTCCGCCACCTCGCCGCACAGCTCCACGCCGGGCGTGAACGGCAGCGGCGGGCGGACCTGGTACTGGCCGCGCACCATCAGCGCGTCCGGGAAGTTGACCGCCGCGGCCCGCACCCGGACCAGCAGCTGCCCCGGCCCGGGCACCGGCCGCGGCACGTCGTCGGCGAGCCGCATCACCTCGCCCGGCTCGCCGAGCTGCTCCACCTGCCAGGCCCTCACAGTGCCTCGCTCCTCTCCAGCCCCTGCTGGAGCCGGTTCATCCCGTTGATCCAGCGGTCCGGTTCGGTGGCCCGGACCCGGTAGTACTCGGCGACCTCGGGGTGCGGCAGGATCAGGAAGCGGCCCTCGCGCAGCCCGGCCAGCGCCGCCTCGGCGACATCCTCCGGGTCCAGCGCGGTGGGCGCGAGCAGGGCCTCGCCGACCGCGCCGGTCGAGGCGAGCATGTCGGTGCGCACGCCCTGCGGGCAGAGCGCGTGGACCCGGACGCCGCGGTGGCGGTACGTCGCGGAGAGCCACTCGGCGAAGGCGAGCGCGCCGTGTTTGCTGACCGCGTACGGGGCCGAGCCGAGCATGGTGAGCAGCCCGGCGGCGGAGACGGTGGCGAGGAAGCGGCCGCCGCCGCGCTCCAGCCAGCGGGGGAGCAGCAGTTCGGCGGCCCGGACGTGGGCGAGGACGTTGACCTCCCACGCGCTCGCCCAGGCCGCGGCGGGCGCGTCGGCCCCGCCGACGGGGGCGACGCCCGCGTTGGCGCACCACACGTCGATCTCGCCGAGCGCGGCCCGGGCCCGCCCGACCAGGGCGGCCAGGCCCTCGGCGGAGGCGGCGTCCCCCGGGGCGGCGGTGCCGCCGCAGTCCGCGGCGACGGCGCGGGCGGCGTCGGCGTCCAGGTCGTTGACCACCACCCGGGCGCCGGCCGCGGCGAAGGCCCGGGCCAGGGCGGCGCCGATGCCGCGCCCGCCGCCGGTCACCACCACGCCCTGGCCGGCGAAGTCAGCCACGGGTGCGTCCGTCACCGCTGTGCCCGTCGCGGGTGCGTCCGACGCCGCTGCGGCTGTCACCGCTGCGTCCGCCGCCGGTGCGCCGCTCACAGGCCGCCGCCGAGGGTGACGCCGCCGTCCACGACCAGGGTCTGGCCGGTGATCCAGGCGGCGTCCGCGGAGAGCAGGAAGGCGACCGCGCCCGCGACGTCCTCGGGCACGCCGAGCCGGCCGAGCGGGTAGGCGGCGGCGACCTGCTCCTCCCGGCCCTCGTACAGGGCCTCGGCGAACTTGGTCTTGACCACGGCGGGGGCGACGGCGTTGACCCGGATGTCCTGGCCGCCCAGTTCGGCGGCGAGTTCGGTGGTGAGCCGGATCAGCGCGGCCTTGCTGACCCCGTACATGCCGATCCCGGGCGAGGAGCGGATGCCCGCGACGGAGGCGACGTTGACCACCGAGCCGCCGTGCTCGCCCATCCAGGCGGCGTGCGCGCGGCGGGTCCAGGCCAGCGGGGCCAGCACGTTGACGGCGAGGATCTTGGCGGCGGCGGCCTCGTCGGTGCCGAGCACCGGACCGTAGACCGGGTTGATGCCGGTGTTGTTGACCAGGTGGTCGAGCCGGCCGAAGGCCTCCAGGGTGCGGGCGACGGCCTCCTCCTGGTGCGCCGGGTCGTCGGTCTTGCCGGCGACGGCGATGGCGTTCTCCGGCCCGCCCAGGTCGCGGACGGCCTCGGCGAGCGGCTCGGGGGTGCGGGCGGTCAGGCAGACCTTGGCGCCGCGGGCGACCAGCTCGCGTGCGATGCCGAGGCCGATGCCCCGGCTCGATCCGGTGACGACGGCCACCCGGCCCTTGAAGGAGTACGCCACGGAGGGTCCTGCCTTTCGCGCGGAACGTTCGACGGGGAGTGCCGGTTCGGCGGGATGCCGGTTCCACCGGCTGACTAAGCGCTTGCTCAGCATGGTGTCGGTGCGGGAGCCTGTCAACAGTCCGCCGACCGGTCGGCGGGGAATGTGTGTGCGAGTTCTCTGGGAGGATGGCGCCATGACCAGCACGCCGATCGCCGACCTCTGGCCCACCCTGCCCGGCGGCGCCGACTCCCGCCCCGAGGCGGCGTACCGGCTGCTCCAGGCGGCCGTCGAATCCTTCGCGGAGCGCGGCTTCCACGCCACCACCACCCGGGACATCGCCACCGCCGCCGGGATGAGCCCGGCGGCGCTGTACATCCACTACCAGTCCAAGGCCGCGCTGCTGGCCGAGATCAGCCAGGCCGGCCACGCGGCCACGCTGGAGCTGGTCCGGGCGGCGGCGGCCGGCGAGGGCGACCCGGCGGACCGGATGCGCCGGCTGGTCGAGGAGTTCACCGCCTGGCACGCCCGGGCCCGCACGGTCGGCCGGGTGGTCAACTACGAGCTGCACGCGCTGCCCGAGGACGCCTACGCGGTGGTCGCGGCGCTGCGGCTGGACATCGAGCGCGAGGTCAGCGCGCTGATCGAGGCGGGTGTGGCGGCCGGCGCCTTCCAGGTGTCCGAGGTCCGGACGGCGGCCCGCGCGGTCACTTCGCTGGGCATCGACGTCTCCCGCTGGTTCACCGACCGCTCCACCGAGACGCCCGATGAACTCGGCCTCCGCTACGGCGAGTTGGTGCTCAGGATGCTCGGCGCCCGGGTCTGATCCGCCGGGCTGCCCGGTCGGCCCCGGACCTGCCGGGCGGCTTCGATCGGCGACCGGTAGGATGACAACTCAGTTGCCATGTACTCCGAGGGGGACCGATGACGCGTCAGACCGACGATGTGACCGAGCTGTTGGCCGAGGCCTGGGCCACCTGGGCGGAGCGCGGCGCGGCCCTGGACGGCGCGTCGTGGGGGCTCGCCACCCGGCTGCCCGACTGGACCGTGCAGGACCTGTACGCGCACGTGGCGCCGGTGCCGGAGATGTTCGCCGGGCTGCGCGACGCCGTGGTCGACGGCCCGGCCGAGCTGACGACCGGGGCGGGCATCCTGCGGTTCTTCAACCGGCCGGGTGGGATCGCGCACACCGCCGCCGGGCAGGTCGCCGAGATGGCGAAGGAGGCGGCCGCGGCGGCCGGACCGGCCGAGCTGATCGCCCGCTTCGGGGCCGAGGGCCCGGCCGCGCTGGCCGGCATCGCCGACCTGGCGCCCGCCACCACGGTGGCCCACCCGCTGCTCGGCACCGTGACGGTCGGCGCGCTCGGCGAGGTGGCGCTGATGGAGGCGACCGTCCACCTGCTCGACCTGATCGCGGCGATCGGCGGCCCGCCCCCGGCGGACGGCGCCCTGCACTTCACCCGCGCCCTGCTCGCCGAGGTCGCCGACCCGGTGGCCTTCATCGAGGCGGCGGCCGGTCGCGGCACCGCGGCGGTCCTGCCCGTCATCCGCTGACGCCCCGTGACGCCCCGTGCCGCCCCGTGCCGCCCCGTGCCGCCCCGTGCCGCCCCGGGCCTGTCCGTACAGGTCGGGCATATGATCTGGCCGACGACAGCACAACGGGGGAACCGGGGGAACGGTCGATGGACGTCGCATGGTGGGCGCTGCCCGCAGTCGTGTACGGCGGAGGGTGGGTCGCCAACAGCGTCCGGCGGGCGTTGAAGGTCCGGCACGAGCGCAGGCTCGAACTGCTCGACGCCGCCGAGCGCCGGCGCCTCGCCGTGGAGGCGGCCCAGCGTCCGCCCGAGCCGGTCTGCGGCTGCACCCACCACCTGGCCAAGCACGACCGGAGCGGCCGCTGCCACGAGGTAGTCGAGGCCCCCACCGCCTGGGACGCCGACCGCCGACCGCTCCAGTTCGAGCCGCGCCCCTGCGCCTGCCAGCAGTACATCGGCCCCGAGCCGCTGGGCACGGTCTTCGCCCCGGAGCTCACCGCTCCGCGCTGACCTGCCCCGGCCGGTCGCGCCACCGAACAGCCCTTCCCCGAAACCGCTTGCGGGGAAGGGCTGTTCGCGTGCTGTGGGCCCCGGGGCGGCCGGGGTGGTGCCGGGCCGGTGCTGGGCGGGTGCCGGGCCGGTGCCGGGGCGGGGCTCGTGGGCCGGGACGGCGGAGTCGGCGAAGCCGCGCTCGGGGTGGATGGCGGCCGGGCCCCGTGCCGCCGCCCGGCGCGTTCGCGGGGGGTGTCACCGCAGGTCCCGGGTCTCGGGGCCGGTCCACGGGCTGTGGCACGATGCCCGCAGGCCGGTCCCCAGGGACGGCCCGCGCCACGCCGCAGGCACGAGCGGCGGGCGGTGCCACCGCACGCAGAATGAGGATCCGCCATGTCCGAGACCATCCCCAACCCCGCCCGGCCCACCGGGCAGCCCGCCTTCCGCCCCGCCACCCTCGCCGACGTACCGGCGCTGGTCGAGCTGGTCGAGTCCGCCTACCGCGGCGACGCCAGCCGGGCCGGCTGGACCACCGAGGCGGACCTGCTGGAGGGCCAGCGCACCGATGCCGAGGGCGTCGCCGCGGTCATCGGCCGCTCCGACGGGGTGCTGCTGGTCGCCGAGCGGGACGGCGAACTGGTCGCCTGCTGCCAGCTGGAGCACCGCGGGGACCGCGCCTACTTCGGCATGTTCTCGGTGCGCCCCGGGCTCCAGGGCGGCGGCCTCGGCCGGGCGGTGCTCGCCGAGGCCGAGCGGCTGGCCGGCCAGGAGTGGGGCGTGGGCGAGCTGGAGATGACCGTGATCGAGCAGCGCGCCGACCTGATCGCCTGGTACGAGCGGCGCGGTTTCCGCCGGACCGGGGTCTTCACCCCGTTCCCGTACGGCGACGAGCGTTTCGGTGTCCCGCTGCGCCCCGACCTGCGGTTCGAGACGCTGACGAAGGTGCTGAAGAAGGCCTGACCGCAGGGGCGCGGGCGGGCGGTTGCTCGGGGTCGAATCCATGATCGCTTGACGGATCGTCGGTACGTGATGACATGTCAAGTCACTGACCAGGGGTGATGCGGAGATGTCATACCTCGTTCATGATTGGTCTAGGCCAATGTGAGAGGCTGAGGGCGAACGGCCACGTTCCGTCCCATGCCCAGGGGGGCCACTTCCGCATGCCCGTACTCCATGGCACCGCCATGCCCGCGCCCGACGCCGGCCCGCGCCGGATCCCCGCGGACCCCGACCTCCGCCTGCCCAGCCCGCCCGACGACGAGGAGCTCTACTGGTACTTCGGCCCGCAGCGCCGCTGGGTGCTGCTCTGCGCCACCCTCTCCTACGCGGGAGCCACCGCCACCCTCGGCCTGTTCGCCCTCAGCCGGCCGCTGCTCTGGCCCTTCCTGGTGCTCACCGTGCTCAACGCGGCCACCTGGCTGCTCTCGCTCACCGACGGCCAGCGCGCCCGCCGCTACACCCGCGACTCGCACGACCTGCTGATGCGCGCCTGGCAGCCCGCCCGCCACCCCAGCGTCGACCTGCTGCTGCCGACCGCCGGCGAGCCGCTGGCCGTCCTGGAGAACGCCTACCGCCACACCGCCGCCGTCCGCTGGGGCGGCGAGCTGACCGTCATCGTCCTCGACGACGCCGCCCGCCCCGAGGTGCGCGAACTCGCCGAGTCCTTCGGCTTCCAGTACCGCGCCCGCCCCGACCGCGGCCGGTTCAAGAAGGCCGGCAACCTCAACCACGGGCTGGCCGAGGGCAACGGCGAGATCATCGCCGTCCTGGACGCCGACTTCTGCCCCCGCCCCGACTTCCTGCACCACCTGGTGCCCTACCTCGACACCCCCGAGGTCGGCATCGTGCAGAGCCCGCAGTGCTTCGACACGGACGCCGACATGTCCTGGCTCGAACGCGCCGCGGGAGCCACCCAGGAGATCTTCTACCGCTGGATCCAGCCCTCCCGGGACGCGCAGGACGGCACCGTCTGCTGCGGCACCAACGCCCTCTACCGCCGCGCCGCACTCATGCGCGTCGGCGGCTTCGCCGAGATCGACCACAGCGAGGACCTCTACACCGGACTCTCGCTCGCCCGCGCCGGGTGGACCACCCGGTACGTGCCCGCCCTGGTCGCCAAGGGCATGTCGCCCACCGGCCTGCCCGCCTTCATCAGCCAGCAGTACCGCTGGTGCCTCGGCTCCCTCGCGCTCGTCCGCGACCCGGACTTCCGCCGCGGGCCGGGGGCGTCCGGAAAGGCCCTCTCCCGCTCCGCCCGGCTCTGCTTCTGGAACGGCATCCTCGGCTACGTCACCAGCGCGGTGAACGTCTTCGCCGTCCCGCTGCCCGCCCTGATCATGCTGTTCTTCGCGCCCGGCGAGATCGAACCGTGGCAGGTGCTGCCGTTCCTGCCGCCGATCTGGGTCTCGCTCGTCCTGCTGCCCGCGATGTCCCGCACCCGGTGGCGCTTCGAGGTCACCCGGGTCCAACTCCTCGGCGGGCTCTGCCACGTGGTCGCCATCGTGCACGCGCTGCGCCGCCGCAGCGCCGACTGGGTGCCCACCGGCGCCGTGTCGGGCGGCAGTTCACTGGCCAAGGCGGTCGCCCGGATCGGCGTCGGCTGGCTGGGGTTCGTCGTCCTCGCGGGCATCGCCGGACTCGTCCGCGCCGCCGTGCTGTACGGCTGGCAGCCGTACTGGGCGCTCACCGCGCTGCTCGCGCTCACCGCGTACACCATGATCCCGCTGATCCGGTCCCTGTGGCCGCTCCTGCGCGGCGGCAACGGGGCCGCCGTCGGCGAGGTCGCCCCGCCCGTGCGGCGCCGGTCCGACCTGGGCTTCGGCCACGCGGAGGCCGTCGCCGTCACCGCCGTGCTGCTGCTCTGCGGGCTGCTGGCCTCCGGTTGGGCCGATCCGCTGATCTTCTGAGGTTCCCTCAATCCCTGACGTCAAAGTCGATGTCTGACGACTCATCAACTTCGTTCGGATCCACCGCGTTTCCCTGCGCGTCGCCCCACCGGCGCGGATGCCACCGCCCGGCCGCCCCATCGGCCCGGCGGTCCCGACCACCCGCTGCCTGCCCCTGCAAGGAGCACCGCCGTGTCAACGGCCGTACCACCACCGTCGTCGTCCCTTTCCGCCCCTTCCTCCCCTGCCGTCACGGCCTCGGCCGAACTGCTGCCCGGCGTCGTCCGGGTGGACCGGCAGGCCGCGCCCGAGCGGCGCCCCGCCGCAGCGGCCGTCGCACCGCCGCAGGCCCAGCGGCGCACCGGCTTCCGCCCCGACATCGAGGGCCTGCGCGGCGTCGCCGTCCTCTCCGTCCTCGCCTACCACGCCGCCGTTCCCGGCTTCGCCGGCGGCTACGTCGGCGTCGACGTCTTCTTCGTCATCTCCGGCTTCCTCATCACCGGACTGCTGCTCGGCCGCCCGATCGGCCTGTGGGACTTCGCCGCCCGCCGCGCCCGCCGCATCCTGCCCGCCGCCGCCACCGTCCTGGTCGCCACCGCCGTCGCCGGTGGCGCGCTGCTCGACCCGCTGCGCGGCACCGACCTCGCCCGCGACCTGATGGCCTCCGCCGGACAGTTCGTCAACTGGCGCTTCGTCGGCCAGCAGACCGACTACCTGGCCGCCGAACACGCCCCCAGCCCGCTCCAGCACTTCTGGTCGCTCGGCGTGGAGAACCAGTTCTACCTGCTGTGGGGCGTCCTGCTGCTCGGCCTCGCCCGCTACCTGCACGGCCGCCGCCGCACCGTCGCGATCACCCTGGCCACCACGGCCATCGGTGCGGTCTCGCTGCTGCTGTGCGTCCGGTGGACGGCGACCTCGGCGCCGCTCGCCTACTTCTCCACCGCCAGCCGGCTCTGGGAGTTCGCGGCCGGCGCGTGCGCCGCGCTGCTCGGCGGCGCCCTGGCCGGCCGCGCGCAGCGGCGCGGGACGGCCTGGTCGCTGCGACTGCTCGGCTGGGCCGGCGCCGCGGCCGTCCTCGCGTCGATCCTGCTCTACGACCGGAACACCCCCTTCCCCGGCACCGCCGCGCTGCTGCCCGTCCTCGGCACGGCCGCCGTCCTGCTCGCCGGCCCCGCCCATCGCGCGCTCGGCGCCACCGACGCCGGACGCCTCCTCGCCAGCCGCCCGCTGCGCGCCGCCGGGCGCCTCTCGTACGCCTGGTACCTCTGGCACTGGCCGGTGCTGACCATCGCCCAGGCCCGCTACGGCGCCCTGCCCTGGACCACCCTGGCCGCGCTCGCCGCCGCCAGCGCGCTGCCCGCCTGGCTCACCATGCGGCTCGTCGAGCAGCCGCTGCGGTACGGCAGCAGCCCGGCGCCGCGCCGGGGCCTCGCGGTCGGCGCCAGCGCCCTCGTGATCCCGCTGATCGCCGCCCTCGCCCTCGGCGGCGGCACGGTCCGCGCTCTCGGCGGCACCGCCGACACGCCCGCCGCCGCCCCGGCCGGGGCCCCGACCGGCCCGGCCCTGCTCGCCCCCGGCGCGCGGGTGCTCGGCCTGACCCCCTCGCTGGCCCGCGCCCGGGAGGACTTCCCGCCCGGCAAGGGCTGCGAGATCCCGCTGAACGCCGACAGCAGCCCGCGCTGCCTGTTCGGCGCCGAGGACAGCCCCGACCGGATCGTGCTGCTCGGCGACTCGCACGCCGGCCAGTGGATATCCTCCGCACTCGCGATGGCCGAGCAGCGGCACTGGGCCCTGGAGGTCCTGGTCAAGCCCGGCTGCCCGCTCGCCACCCTCACCGTGCGCAACAACGTCCTCGGCCGGACCTTCGACGAGTGCGACCGCTGGCGCGAGAACACCCTCACCCGGCTCACCTCCGGGTCCAGGCCGCGCCTCGTCCTGATGGCCGGCCTCAACCGCTACGGCAGCCAGGAGGAACGCACCCAGGGCTGGACGCGCACCCTGGACCGCCTCGCCGCCGTCGGCGCCCCGCTCGCCTACCTCGGCGACACCCCGATGCCCGGCAAGGACATCCCGACCTGCCTCGCCGCATCCGACGGCCGCTCGGACGCCTGCTTCTTCCCGCGCGACACCGCCTTCGAGCCGGACCCGATGCTCGACGGCGGCCTCGCCGCCCGCTACGGCGTCCGCACCCTCGACCTGGGCCCGTTGCTGTGCCCCGGCAGCGGACCGGACTGCCCGGCGGTGCTGGAGGGCGTGGTGCTGTACCGCGACACCGGCCACATCACCGACACCCTGGCCCGGGTCCTGGCGCCGCGCCTGGACAAGGGACTCCTGGAGGCGGCCGGGTAGGGCGGCGGGCCCGCGACCCGGGGCGCCCCGCCGGACCGACCGGCGGGGCGCCCTCCTCGTGGGGGCGAGCGGGTCGGCTGCCGGCCGACTCGGCAGCCGGGGCCGGATCCTCGGCCGCCGCAGCCTGAGCCGCCGCCGCCGCCGCCGCAGCCTGAGCCGCCGCCGCCTGAGCCGCAGCCGCAGCCGCCGTTTCAGCCGTAGATGTTGTGGCAGAGGCGGGCCTGCTCCGAGCCCGCCGGCCAGCGGCCGACGCGTTCGGCCTGGTCGCAGATGCCGCCCGGGCCGCGGGTGGGCAGCGCCGCGCCGGGAGCCGGAGCCGCCGGGGTGGCGCCGGTCGCGGCCGGGCCGGGGGTGCCGTGGCCCGACGGGGAGGGGCGCGCGGTGCGGCCGGACTTCGGGTGCGGGGTCGCCGCGTGCTGCGCGTCGGCCGGCTCGTCCTCGTTCGGTGCGGTCGCCGCCGTGGCCGGGCCCGGCGCGGTGCCCTCCGGGGTGGGGGGCGGGAGCGGGGACGGTGCGGGTGTGGTGGGGAGCGGGGAGAACGCGGGCGGGTCCGGCGCCGCCGGGTCGGACGGGGAGGGGGAGGTGCGCGGCAGGGCCACCACGTTCAGCTCGTCTCCCGTTCCGGGCCCGCACATCGCCAGGACGGCGGCGAGCAGGGCGACGGTCCCGACGGCCGCGGCGGCCCACGCCTTCCGCGACCGCCGTGACGCCGGTGCGGGCGCCGGAGCAGGGGCGGGCGGGGTAGCGGCGGGTACCGGCGGCGGCTGCCACGCGTCCTGTGGCCACTGCCACTGTCCTCCGGTGGGCTGCCCAGTCATGTTGTCGTCCTTCCAGCGCCGAACCCCCGCCGAATCCCCCGCCCTGCCTTACCCCGTGCTCAACGAGCGCGCCGACGCCGGGACATGACCCGGAAGAGGGTTCTGGACGGGCGCCGATTGCCACCGCGCCACATGCTGGGGGGCATGGAGACCAACAGCACGTCCACGTACCTGGTCGAGGTGGCCGACTTCCGGACCGACAGCCGCTACCGCCTGGTCCACTTCGAGGGCCACGGCTGGGAGCCGCTCGCCCCCGAGGAGTTCGAACCCCGGATCCACCAGCTCTTTCCGGACCTCGACCCGCGCGATCCGGTCCGCGTCCACTGGGCGGACCGCCCCTGGGAGTGGCCCGTCTGGCACCCCGGCGAGGCGTGAGCCGCCCTTTCGTTACGCTGTCCGGGTGAGCGTGGATCATTTCTGGCGCCGCCTGCCCGGCCAGGACGTCGACACCTGTACGCCGACGGAACTCGGCGAGCTCGTACCCGACCGGCAGGACGTCCGCTACGACCAGCTGGCCTCCGCCGGACTCCTCCTCGGCGTGCGGAGCACCGCCCGGCTGATGGAACTCGCGCTCACCGAGAACGGCCTGCACCCCGACCCGGCCGCCCGCCTTCCCGTGTACGGCGGCGAGCGTCGCGAACCCGACGCCGTGCAGACCGACCTGCTGGTGCTGAGCCCCGAGCAGGTCGCGGCCGCCTTCACCTTCCTGCGCGACTCGGCGCTCGGCGAACTCGTGCGCCAGCAGGACACCGTGCTGGCCCGGACGGTCGCGCGCCTGGGGTACCCGACGCCGTGGTCCGAGACCTGGGCGGTCCGGGTGGTCGCGGACCTGCGGGAGCTGCGGGACTTCTTCGCCGGCGCGGCGGCGGCCGGCGATGCGGTGGTCGTCCGGGACCGGAAGGCGTGAACGGGGCGGCGGACGTGGACGTGGACGTGGACGGGGCGACCGGGGCGGCAGCCCTGAACGGGGTGGACGGATTGGACAGGTCGGACGGGGTGGACGGGTTGGAAGAGGCGGAAGAGGCGGAAGGCCTGAACGGGCTTTCGAGCACGGCCGGTTACGGCGAGGCGGCTGAGGAACTCGCCGTCCAGTACGAGAGCGTGACCTTCGCCGAGGTCCACGCGGACCTGCTGCACAGCTACCCGGCCCCGCCCGCCGCCGTCCTCGACGTGGGCGCCGGCACCGGGCGGGACGCGGCCGCCCTCGCCGCCCTCGGACACCCGGTGGTGGCCGTCGAGCCGACCGCCGAACTCCGCGCCGTCGGCGAGCGGTTGCACACCGGCTCCGGCGTGTGCTGGGTCGCCGACGCACTGCCCGAGCTGCCGCGGCTGAGCGTCGGGGCCGAACGCTTCGACCTCGTCCTGCTGACGGCCGTCTGGATGCATCTCGCCCCCGCCGAGCGGCCGTTGGCGATGGGCGCCCTCGGCCGCCTGCTCGCCCCGGGCGGGCGGCTCGCCCTGACGCTGCGGCACGGCCCCGTCCCGCCGGGCCGCCGGATGTTCGACGTCCCGCCCGAGGAGACCATCGCGCTCGCCGCCGCCGGGGGCCTGCGGCTGCTCCACCGCACCGAACGCGGCGACCTGCACGGCCGGTCCGGCGTCCGATGGACGGGCCTGGTCTTCGGGTAGGGCGCCTTCCCGGCGTCCTGGCCCCACGAGTCGCGGTGCGGAGGTCAGTTCACGTCGACGTTGTCGAAGAGTTCGAGCATCTGCGTGAGGACGTGCACGCAGGCGGTCAGGTCGGCCTCGGTCAGATCGCCGCCGACCTGGCGGAGCAGGGCGTGCTCGCGGGCGCTCGCCGCGGTGACGACGGCCCTGCCGTGGTCGGTCAGTTGGATCAGCGAGGACCGCTGGTGGGCGGGGTTCGGGGTGGTCTCGACCAGGTCCAGGGCCACCGCGTCGTTGACCATGCGCTGCACGAACTGCCTGCTCAGTGCCTGCGCGCGGCCCATCTGAGGGACGGTCATGGGCCCGTGTTCCGCAAGCAGGAGCAGCACGGCGCGCACGCCGACGGACAGCCCCTCGATGGGCGCCGCGAGTTCCACCTTGCGGAGCACCCGCCGGTACAGCGGGCCGACCAGGTCGAACACGTCCATCAGCCGGTGGGCGAGGACGTCGGGCGGGAGCGGGGCGTCGGTATCGGTCACCTCACCATTATGACACCTCGGTTGCCAATCTCCGAAAGAGATGGCAACTTGGTTGTCATGAATGACGCATCTGACGTGTTCTCATTCGACGACGGCCGCAGCCACCTCGCCTACCGTGACACCGGGTCGGGCCGACCGCTGGTGCTGGTGCACGGCGGCCTCCTCGACCACCACATGTGGGACGACCAGATCGCCGCCTTCGCGGCCGACTACCGGGTGATCGCGCCGGATGCCCGCGGCCACGGCGAATCCTCCAACGCGACCGGCCCGTTCCGGCACGCCGATGACCTCGCGGCCCTGCTGCGCCATCTCGGCACCGGCCCCGCGATCCTGGTCGGGCTGTCGATGGGCGGCGCCATCGTCGTCGACACCGCGCTCGAACACCCGGATGTGGTACGGGCGTTGGTCGTCAGCGGCGTCGGTACCAGCGAACCCGAGTTCGTGGACCCGTGGCTCGGCGAGATCGAGGCGGAGGAAGCCCGCGCACTGGCCGCGGGCGACCTCGAGGGCTGGATCGCGGCGTTCACCCGGCTCGCGGCCGGCCCGCACCGCACGCTCGACGACGTCGACCAGGACATCGTGCGCGCGTTGAAGGACATGACCCGGCGAACCCTCGCCAAGCACACGCCCACCGAGCCGGACCACCAGGTGCCCGTCACCGACACCTGGGAGCGGGCGGCGAAGATCAGCGTCCCGGTGCTGGCCATCAACGGCGGCATCGACTCCGACGACCACATCGGCATGGCCGAGCGCCTCGTCCGCATCGTCGCCGACGGCCGTACGACGACCGTCGAAGGCACCGGCCACTACCCCAACATGGAACGCCCGGACGCTTTCAACGAGCTCCTCGACGACTTCCTCCGGACCGTGCCCGCCCGCGAGGGCTGACCCGGGCAGGCCGGGGGAGAGAGCTGGGGCGGGGGCTGGGGGAGCCCTCGCCCCGCCCGAGTGGCCCCGCCCGGGCGGCCCGGCACGGGCCGCGGCTGGCGGCGGCCGGCCAGGCGGTCCAGTGCTGAGGGGCGGACGGGTGAGGCTGGCGGCGGTCCCGCCCCGCGAAGCCCTACGCGGTGCGGGCGGCCGGCTTGGCGTCGAGCAGGTGGCGGACGGCGTGCAGCGCGTGGTCCAGCGGTTCGCGGCTGCGCCGGACCGACGCGATCAGGACCGCGCCCTCCATCAGGGCCAGCGCCTGCCCGGCCGCCGTCGCGGCCTCGGCCGGCTGGAAGCCCCCGGCCTCCAGACGGTCGGCCAGCACGCGCTGCCAGCTCCCGTACACCTCCGCGCAGACGGCGCGCAGCGGCTCGTTGGTGCCGGCGACCTCCAGGGCGACGATCGCGATCGGACAGCCCTTGGTGTAGTCGGAGCGCGCCAGCCGCTCGGCGAAGACCTCGGCGAGCCGCTCGGCGAGCGCTCCGCCGTCGGCGCCCTCGGCGGCCAGCGCGGCGAGCAGGTCCTCGACCTCCTGCCCGGCCTGGACGAGGGAGGCGGCGACCAGTTGGTCCTTGCCCTCGGGGAAGTGGAAGTAGAGCGAGCCGCGCGGTGCGCCCGTCGCGGCCACGATCTGGTTGAGGCCGGTCCCGAAGTAGCCCTGTGCCTCGATCAGCGTCCGGGTGCCGGCGATCAGCCGGGCCCGGGTCTCCTCACCCTTGACTCCCATGCGGAAAACAATAGACCGGTCTGCATATTCCTGTCGACGAGGCCTCAGCACCGCGCCTCGGGTGGGAATCCGGTCCAGCACAACTCGTCGGGCAGGTGGCGCATGTCGTTGTGGAGCAGCACGGCGGACGGTCGGCCGGGTGTGTAGCGGATGACGGTCAGCGCCGCATTGCAGGAGTTGAGGCCGAGCCAGCGCCAGGCCGGGGCGTCCAGGGCGTGCCGGACCAGCCAGCCGATCAGGAACGCGTGGGTGACGACCAGTTCGTGCCGGTCCTCGCCGCCCGCCACCGGACCGGTGAACCGCTGAACGGCCCGGCGCGCCAGCTCCTGGCCGTGGGTGCGCTCCTCCGCCGTGGGCTCGGCGAGGAAGTCCAGCAGGTAGTCGGCGCTGTCGGCCAGGAGTTCATGCCGCTCCGGGACGTGCGGGAGGTAGTCGCCCGCCTCCTCGCAGACCGTCGGACCCGGCGCAGCCGACCGCCCGCCGCCCAACTGCTCGGCGATCAGCCGCGCGCTCTGCGCGGCCCGGGGCAGCGGCCCGTGGTGCACCGCGGCGATCGGGCGATCGGCCAGCCGCCGTCCGAGCAGGACGGCCTGCCGGCGTCCGTCGGCCGTGAGCCCGCTGCCGTCCGGCGCGGCCTCGCCGTGGCGGGTCAGGTAGAGGTAGCGGGTGGCGGACTCGGCCATGCTTCGGGACTCCTTCGCTCGTGCTTTCGTGCTCTCGCGCTCGCTGGTGACCGTGCTCTCGCGCTCGCTGGTGACCGTGCTCTCGTGCTCGCTGGTGACCGTGCGCTCGTCCCGGAGTGACGCCGTCGCGGCCCTGCCGGTTCCGGATCAGCCCGTGTGGGCCTCGGCCAGCAGCGCCAGCTCCTCCGGCGAGAGGCGCAGCGCCCCGGCGGCGATGTTGTCCTCCAGGTGCGCCAGGTCTCCGGTGCCGGGGATGGCCAGGACGTGCGGGCCCTGGTGGAGCGTCCAGGCGAGGCGGACCTGGGCCGGGCTGACCCCGCGCGCCTGCGCCACCGCCCGGACCTGGGCCGGTTCGGCGCCGCCCGTGCCGGACTCCCGCCCGGCGCCGGCGATCGCGTAGAACGGGACGAAGGCGATGCCCTGCTCGCCGCAGAGCCGCAGCACGGCGTCCTGTTCGGGCGAGGCGCCGATGCCGTACGGGTTCTGCACGCACACGACGGGCGCGACGGCCTGCGCCTCGGCGAGCTGGTGCGGGTGGATGTTGGAGAGGCCGAGGTGGCGGATCAGCCCGGCCTGCCGCAACTCGGCGAGGGCGCCGAAGCGTTCGGCGATCGAGTCGGTGCCGACGATCCGCAGGTTCACCAGGTCGAGGTGGTCGCGGCCGAGTTGGCGCAGGTTCTCCTCGACGTGGCCGCGCAGCCGCTCCGGGGTGCGGGCGTGCTCCACCCACTCGCCGTCGAGCCCGCGGCCCGGGCCGACCTTGGTGGCGATCACCAGGTCGTCGGCGTACGGCGCGAGCGCCCGGTTGATCAGCTCGTTGGCGGAGCGCAGCGGGGAGAAGTAGAAGGCGGCGGTGTCGAGGTGGTTGACGCCCAGTTCGACGGCGCGCCGCAGCACCCGGACGGCCTGCTCGCGGTCGCGCGGTACGGCGGCGGGGACGAGCGCCCGGCCGGTCTGCGGCAGGCGCATCGTGCCGAAGCCGATCCGGTGGACGGTGCGGTCGCCGAGCGTCCAACTGCCGGCGGCGGCAGCGGTGACGGAGGTGGCAGCGGTGGGGGCGGTGGGGGCGGGGGTGGTGTCGGATGTCATGCCGTCATGATCGCCACTGCACTACCCTGACCGCCAGCGATTCGAAGATGTGCGAATCCACGGGAACCCACCGGGGGCGGAGTTGGCGGCGGAGCTGCTGTTCACGGCGGGTGACCTGGCGCGGATGCGCTTCGCGGTCTCGCCGATGTGGGAGGTGGGCCCGAGCCTGCGCCTGCTGCACTCGGGGCTCGCGCACGCCGTCCACCGGCCGTGGGTGGAGCAGGTGCGCCCCAGGCTGGCCGCCGCCGGGCCGGGCCACGGCTGGCTGGCCGAACTCGTCCCGCCCACCGGCTACGTGCCCGACTTCGTCAACCCCGCCCCGGCCGGGCCCGCCCCGACCCTGGCGGGCGAACTGGCCGCGATCCGGGCCACCCCCGCCGAGCGGGTGCGCCGTGACCTCGACCGGATGCGGGACGGCCGGGGCGGGCTCGGCCCCCGGCTGCGCGCCCTGTACGCGGACCCGGCGGCCGGCCTCGCCCGGCTCACCGAGGCCATCGAGGCGTACTGGGACCTCGCGCTCGCCCCGTACTGGGCGCGGATCCGCGCCGTCCTGGACGCGGACGTGCTGTACCGGGCCCGGCAGGTCGCCGAGCACGGCGCGGCCCGGGCCCTGAACGACCTGCACGCCGAACTGTGCTGGACGGAGGACACCCTGCGGCTGCGCCGCCGGTCGCGCCCGCTGTCGCGCCGGACGGCCGGGGCGGGCCTGTTGCTGATCCCGTCCGCCTTCACCGGCCCGGCGTTGTTCAGCCGGCTCGCCCCGCCGGATCCGCCGCAACTCGCCTACCCGGCCCGGGGGATCGGCACCCTGTGGGCCACCGCCGCCGCCCCCTCGGCCGGTACGGCGGCGCTCGCCGCCGTCCTCGGCCGCTCCCGCACCCTGCTGTTGACCGAACTCGCCGCTCCCGCCTCCACCACCGAACTCGCCCGCCGCACCGGGCTGTCGCCGTCGGCCGTCTCCCAGTACCTGACGGCGCTGCGGGACGCCCGGCTGGTCAGCGCCCACCGCGTCGGGCGTTCGGTGCTCTACGCCCGGACGGCCTCGGCGGAGGCGCTGCTGGCGCCGCTGCTGCGGCCGACGGGCGGCGCGCAGGGCGCTTGAGGCGCCCGGGCGCGGCCTGGCCGCCGTCCGGGACGGATCGGTAGGCATGCCCGGCATGGACTGGGAGGGCATCGTGGCGGAGCCCCAGGGCGCGCTGACCGCGTTCGACGGCGGCCTGGTGCTCGACCTGGACACCCGGATCGTCACCCTGGACGGCCGCGCGGTCCAGCTCACCCGCCAGGACGCCCGGGTGCTGCGCGCCCTGATCGAACTGGGCGGGGGCACGACTCCCTGGTGATCATCGAGCGGATCTGGGGTTTCTGGCCTCACCGGCGCGAGCTGGACGTGCCGATGACCATCCTGCGGTTCAAGCTCGGCGAGCCGCCGTGGATCGACCGGACCGGGGACGGCTACGGCCTGCGGGCCCCGGAGCGGCGCGGAGGCCGGCCGGCGACGAGGTCCTGACCGCCCACCTCCTGACCGTCCACCACGGCGGCCGCAGGAGCGCCGCGGCGGCGGACCTGGCGGGACTGTGACAACCGTCATGCCGAGTCCATGATCACCCTCCCTGGTCCGGGGCCCCGCCCGGCCGGGATGATGGGGCGCGTCGACGGGCGGGAGCGCCCAGGGTCGGGTGAACGGGGGGTCGGCGATGTCGCCGCACGAGATCGGGTTGTACGCGAGCGCCGCCGTGGTGGTCAGCGTGGGACTTCAGGCGCTGGTACTGGCCGGCTCCAACGTCGGTCAGGGAGTCGGCTCCGCAGCCGGCCCGGGAGCCGGCGCCCCGGCGGGCGCCGGGCCGGGCGAGGTGCTCGCCGTGGTCCGGGCCGCCCTGGCGCGGCGGCCCCGGGCCACCGTCACGCTGTTCGCGGTGATGGCGGTGATGGCCGTGCTCCAGTACGCCGTGCCCGCCCTGGTCGAGGATCTGATGCGGCAGCCGGGAGCGCTGTCCGACGGGCAGTGGTGGCGGGCGGGCACGGCCCTGCTGGTGCAGTCCTCCGGGATCACGCAGATCGCGATGAACCTGCCGGCCCTGCTCGTGGTCGGCGCCGTCGCCGAGTCGGTCCTCGGGTGGTGGCGGACCCTGGCCGTCTTCCTCGTCAGCGGCGTCCTCGCCCATGTGGTCAGCCTGGCCGGTTGGGCGCCGCGCGGCGGCGGCGACTCCGTGGCCGTCTGCGGCCTGCTCGGCGCGCTGGCCGTCACCTGCCTGCTGCGCGGGAGCGCCCTGGGGCTGGCGTTCAAGGGCACCTGGTACCTGCTGCTCATCCCCGCGGCCGGTCTGGTCCTGTGCGCGCTGCGGAACAACCACGGCGCCGGCCTGGTGGCGGGCTGCCTGCTCGGACTGGCGCTCGCCGCCGGGACGAGGACCAGGCCGAGCCGGCAGCCCGCCGCGGCGTGACGGGGGGCCTCGGGCCTGTCCGGCGGATCCTGCGGGGCGCCCGACGCCGTGTGCTGATCCGCCGATATCTGCCGGGCACGCCCTAACCTTCCTGGACCGACCTGTCCCCGAACGTGGCCCGCCCGGTCGGCCGGTAGGTGTGGATCGCCACGCCCGCCCCGGTGGTGACGGCGGCCGTGAGCGCGAAGGAGGTCGGCAGGCCGCCCTCCGGGTGCTCCGGTGCTGGTGATCCCCCGGAGCCAATCTCGCAGACCCCCAGGTCGGACCGGGGCCTGGCACGCCGGGCGCCGACGGCGGTCTGGGAGAGTGCGGGTATGACACTTCCGACCCTTCGCTGCGCCGTCCTCGACGACTTCCAGGGCGTCGCCACCAGCATCGTCGACTGGTCCCCGGTCTCCGAGCGGGTGGCGGTGACCGCCTTCTCCGAGCACTTCGGGTCGGAGGACGAACTCGCCGCCGCGCTGGCCGACTTCGACTTCGTCGTGACCCTGCGCGAGCGGGTGCCGTTCCCGGCCTCGCTGTTCGCCCGGCTGCCGAGGCTCAGGCTGCTGGTCGCCTCGGGCATGCGGAACTCGGTGATCGACTACGCGGCCGCCGAGGCGCACGGCGTGACGGTCTGCGGGACGACCAGCTCCTCCACCCCGCCGGTCGAGCTGACCTGGGCGCTGCTGCTCGGCCTGGCCCGCGGCATCGTGCCGGAGAGCGCGGCGCTGCGCGAGGGCGGTCCCTGGCAGAGCACCGTCGGCGCCGACCTGCACGGGCGGGTGCTCGGGCTGCTGGGCCTGGGGAGGATCGGCGGCCCGGTCGCCCGGATCGGGCTGGCCTTCGGCATGGACGTGGTGGCCTGGAGTCAGAACCTCACGGACGAGCGGGCCGCCGAGGTCGGCGTGCGCCGGGCCGCCGACAAGGAGGAAGTGCTGAGCGGCGCCGACTTCGTCTCGATCCACCTCGCCTTGGGCGAGCGCACCCGGGGGCTGCTCGGCGCGGCCGAACTCGCCCTGATGAAGCCCGAGGCGTACCTGGTGAACACCTCCCGGGCGGCGATCGTCGACCAGGACGCGCTGCTGGCCGCGCTCACCGGGGGCCGGATCGCGGGCGCCGCGGTGGACGTCTTCGACGTCGAGCCGCTGCCCGCCGACCACCCGCTGCGCACCGCGCCCCGGCTGCTGGCCACCCCGCATCTGGGGTACGTGTCGCGCGACAACTACCGCCGCTACTACGGCGAGGCGGTCGAGGACATCGCGGCCTACCTGGCCGGCGAGCCGATCCGCCGACTGGGCTGACCCCCGGGCTGGGCCGATTCGCCGAGCCGGGCCGCCGCGTCGAGCCGGGCCGCCGCGTCGACCGGGCCGCCGGCGCGGCAGCCCGGCTCGGCTCGTTCACGGCACCATCCAGCCGAGGACCGGGGTGGACTGGAGCCAGGCGAGGAGGCAGAGGACGGCCAGGACGGCCAGGCTCCAGCCGATGATCTTGCGGAGGACCTCCCCCTCCCGCCCGTACGTCCCGACCGCGCTGGCGGCGATGACCAGGTTCTGCATCGCGACGGCCTTGCCCTGGACGCCGCCGGTGCTGGTGGTCGCGGCGGCCAGGAGGGGGGACAGCCCGATGTGCTGGGCGGCGGAGACCTGCATCGCACCGAAGAGCGCGTTGGAGGAGGTGTCGGATCCGGTGAGGGCCACGCCGAACCAGCCGGTGAAGCCGGAGAACAGGGCGAAGGCACCGCCGAGGCCCGCCAGCCAGGTGCCGATGGAGACGGCCATCCCGGAGAGGTTCATCAGGTAGGAGAGGGCGAGGACGCAGGCGATGGTCAGGGCCGCCCAGCGGATCTGGTGCAGCGCGTCCAGGTAACAGCGCAGTGCCCGCCGTACCGGCACCCGCAGGATGAGCGCGGTCAGGACGCCGGTGGCGAGGAGCAGGGTCCCGGCCGCGCCGAGCCAGCCGAAGTCGAAGGTGGTGACCGCCACGGGTCGGCCGCTCGGGCTGGTCACGTGGAGGCCGGGCCAGGGGAAGGCGACGTCCTGGTCCTTCACGAAGCCGGCGACGGGCCCGCCGTAGGACACCAGGGCGAACAGCGCCGTGATGATCGCGTACGGGAGGAAGGCCAGCAGGGTGTCCCGGCGGGGGGCGCGCTCCACGCGGGGCCCCGTTTCGGCGGCGGGGCCGTGCCGTCGCGCTCGGACCCTGAGCAGCACGATGACCGAGGCGAGCGAGGTGAGCGAGGCCACCAGGTCGGTGAGTTGGTAGGTGAGGTAGTTCGAGCAGAGGAACTGGCCGACGGCGAAGCCGGTTCCGGCGGCCAGGGCCACCGGCCACACCTCCCGGAGCCCCCGGCGTCCGTCGAGGAGGAGCAGCAGGACGAACGGCACCAGGGCCGCGATGACGGCGGACTGGCGGCCGACCATGGCGCCGAGGTCGGCCCCGGGGAGGGAGGTGACCTTGGCCAGGGTCTGGATCGGGTTGCCCACCGAGCCGAAGGCCGCCGGCGCCGTGTTGGCGAAGGCCGCGACGGCGGCGGCCTTCAGGGGGTCCAGCCCCAGGCCGAGCAGGATGAGCGAGGTGACCGCGATGGGGGTGCCGAATCCCGAGAGGGACTCGATCATCGCCCCGAAGCAGAAGGCGATCAGCACGGCCTGGATCCGGACGTCGCCGGAGAGGGACGAGAAGGTCCTTCCGATGACGTCGAAGTGTCCGGAGGCGCGTTGGAGGCGGTTGATCCACACCGCGCCGAGGATGATCCACACGATCGGGAACAGTCCGAAGGCGGCTCCCTCCAGTGCGCCGTCGGCGGCCTGGCCGAGCGGCATGCCGTAGCCGGCGGTGGCGATCAGGAAGGCGGTGGCGAGCCCGGCGAGGGCCGCCCAGTGCGACTTCAGGCGCACCAGGCCGAGCAGGACCAGGAGGACGAGGAGGGGGGTCGCCGCGAGCAGGGCGGCGAGAGCGGGGTGTCCGAGCGGGTCTGGGACTTGGCGATACACGGGTGGGTCTCGCTTTCTCCAGTCGGCGATGACCGCGACGGCGAGAACGCTCGATCCACCCGGGTACGGACGATCGGCGCACGCACGTTTTCGCATCATGGAACCCGAGTTCCATCAGGCGCCAAGCATGGGATGCGCCGATACCGCCGTCAAGGGGTCGGGGCGCGGGCTCCGGATCGGGAGTACCGGCCCTGACGCACCGTCAAGGAGGCTTCGAGTGGGTCGAGTTCGCCGTCACCCGCGCGCTCCGAGCACGACGCCGAGCCGCTTCGCCGCCGCGCTGACCAGGGCTCCGTGCTCCGCCCGCGACTCGTCGGTGGCCCGGCTGGCGGGGACGTTGACGCTGATGCTCGCGACCGGCAGCCAGAGGCCCCCGATGACCGCCGCGGCGACCGCCGAGACGTCGGAGCGCCACTCGCCGCTGTTGGTCGCGTAGCCCCGGCGCCGGACCTCCGCCAACTCGTCCAGCAGCCGCCGTGGTTCGACGATCGTCGTGTCGGTGTACCGGGCCAGCCCCTCGGCGAGATGGCTCTCCAGCGCCTCGGCGGGGCTCGCGGCGAGCACCGCCTTGCCGTTGGCGGAGGCGTGGGCGGGCAGGTCCTGCCCGAGCGGAAGGACGATCCGCACCGGCTGGCTGGTCTCCAGCCGCTCCACCAGGATCACCCGGCCGCCCTCCGGCACGGCCAGGTGGACCGTTTCGCCGGTCTGCCGGCGCAGTTCCTCCATCACCGGTACGGCGGCGTCGCGCAGGCCCAGTTCACCGGTGGCCTGCCGGCCGACCTGCAGCGCCTTGGCGGTGACCAGCCACCGGGTGGGTGCCCCGCCGGCCTGGCGCAGCCACCCCGCCGTGTGCAGGGTGAGCAGCGCCCGCTGCACGGAGCTCTTCGGTAGGTCCATGGCCCGCGCCAGCTCCGCGACGCCGATCGGCTGGCGCGCGGCGACCTCCTCCAGTACCCGCAGCGCGTTGAGCACGTTCTGCATCCTTGACCCCCTTCGAAGGTGGCGCCTACGCTCCACTATGCCGCTCCACGATACGACGTGCCGTCAGACGGCACAACCCTTAAGGGGGTTCGACGCGTATGTCCTTCCGTACCGGCCGCCACTTCCTCCAGATCCCGGGCCCCACCAACGTTCCCGACTCCGTGCTGCGGGCGATCGCGGGGCCCACGATCGACCACCGGGGGCCCGAGTTCGCGGCACTGACGCTCCGTCTGCTCAAGTCGATCGGGCCGGTGTTCGGCACCTCGGGCCCGGTCGTGATCTACCCCGCCTCGGGGACCGGTGCCTGGGAGGCCGCCCTGGTCAACACCCTCAGCTCCGGCGACCGGGTGCTCTGCTTCGAGACCGGGCAGTTCGCCACGCTCTGGCAGGAGATGGCCCAGGCCCTCGGCCTCCAGGTGGACCTGGTGCCCGGTGACTGGCGCCACGGTGCCGATCCCGCGGTGCTCGCGCAGCGACTCGCCGAGGACACCGACCGGACGATCAAGGCGGTGTGCGTCGTCCACAACGAGACCTCCACCGGCGTGACCAGCCGGATCGCGGAACTGCGCCGGGCCCTGGACGAGGCGGGCCACCCGGCGCTGCTGCTGGTCGACGCGGTGTCCTCGCTCGGCTGCCTCGACTACCGCCACGACGAGTGGGGCGTCGACGTCACGGTGTCCGGCTCGCAGAAGGGCCTGATGCTGCCGCCCGGGCTGGGGTTCAACGCGGTCAGCCGCAAGGCGCTGGTCGCTTCGCGCACCGCCGGGCTGCCCAGGTCGTTCTGGAGCTGGGCGCCGGTCATCGAGGCGAACAGGAACGGTTCCTTCCCCTACACCCCCGCCATCAACCTGCTCTACGGCCTGGACGAGGCCCTGCGGATCCTCGACGCCGAGGGGCACGGCAACGTCCACGCCCGGCACGCCCGGCACGCCGCCGCCACCCGGGCCGCCGTCCACGGCTGGGGCCTGGAGGTCCTGTGCGCGGACGAACGCGAGTACTCCGGCTCGCTCACCGCCGTCCTGCTGCCCGAGGGCCACGACGCCGACCGGTTCCGCGAACTCGTCCTGGAGCGCTTCGACATGTCGCTCGGCGCCGGTCTGGGCAGGCTCGCCGGCCGGGTCTTCCGGATCGGCCACCTCGGCCACCTCAACGACCTGACCCTCATCGGCACCCTCGCCGGGGTGCAGCTGGGCCTGGAACTCGCCGGGGTGCCGATCGACCCGGCCGGCCTCGGTGCGGCGCTCGACGTGCTCCGCCGTCCGTGAACGCCCCGGCACCCCCAGACACAGGAGTCAACCGGACATGACAGCGAGCAGTTCCGACGCCTCGACGGCCGGCCGCGGCCCCGAGCGCGCCGCCCGACCCGAGAGCGGCACCCCTGACGGCGACACCCGCGCGCTGGAGCACCGGCTCCGCCGCGACCTCGACGGCGAGGTCCGCTTCGACGACTACACCCGGCACCTGTACTCCCGGGACGCGAGCATGTACGCGATCACCCCGGTCGGCGTGGTCCTGCCCCGGCACGCCGACGACGTCCAGGCCGCGGTCGCCGCGGCGGCCGAACACGGCGTACCGCTGGTGCCGCGCGGCGCGGGCACCAGCCTGGCGGGGCAGACCGTGGGGCCCGGGCTGGTCCTGGACCTGTCCCGCCACCTGAACCGCATCGTGGAACTGGACCCCGAGGCCCGCACCGCCCTGGTGGAACCCGGCGTCGTCCAGGCCCAACTGAACCGCGCGGCGGCGCCGTCGGGCCTGGTGTTCGGCCCCGACACCTCCACCGCCAACCGGGCCACCATCGGTGGCATGATCGGCAACAACTCGGGCGGCAGCGGGTCGCTGCGCCACGGGATGACCATCGACCACGTCCGGGAGCTCGACGTCGTGCTCTCCGACGCCAGCCGGGCCCACCTCGCCCCGGTCGACGCGGCGGAGCACCGCCGCCGGGCCGCCCTGCCGACCCTCGAAGGCGCCGTCTACCGCGAACTCCCGCGGATCGTCCGGGCCAACGCCCGGGCCATCGCCGAGGGAACACCGGAGTTCTGGCGCCGCTCCGGCGGGTACCGCCTGGAACGGCTCGTCCGCGAGGGCGCTGAGGGCGCGGAGGGCGCGGTGGACGCCCCCTTCGACCTCGCGAAGTTCGTCGTCGGCTCGGAGGGCACCCTCGTCATCGCCACCAGGGCCCTGGTCGACCTGGTGCCCAGGCCCGCGCACACGGTCATCGCCGTCGGCCACTTCACCTCCGTCGCCGGGGCCGTCGACGCGACCGCGGACGCCCTCGCCTGCGAACCCGCCGCGGTGGAGCTGATGGACCGGACGATCCTCGAACTCTCCCGGCGGAAGATCGAGTACGCCCCGCTCGGCGGCATCCTGGCGGGCGATCCCGGGGCCCTGCTGTTCGTCAGCTTCAGCGGGGACGACGAGGGCGAACTGCGCGGCCGGCTCCAGCGGCTCACCGCCCGGTGGGCCCGGCACGGCCACGGCTACCACACCCTGCACGCGGTGACCGCGAAGCAGCAGGAGGCCCTGCTCAAGGTCCGCTCGGCCGGCCTCGGCCTGCTGATGGCCGCCGGCGAGGGCACCCGCCGCCCGCTCGCCTTCGTCGAGGACACCGCCGTCGACCCGGTCCACCTCGTCGACTACACCCGCCGCTTCCAGGAGGTGCTGGACCGGCACGGCCTGTCGGCCGGCTTCTACGGGCACTGCTCGGTCGGCTGCCTGCACATCCGCCCCTTCGTGGACCTGACCGACCCCGCCCAGGTGACGACCATGCGGGCGGTCGCGGAGGAGATCCGGGACCTGGTCACCGAGTACGGCGGTGTCAACTCCAGCGAGCACGGCGACGGCCTGGCCCGCAGCGAGTTCAATCCGCTGCTCTTCGGGCGGGACCTCTACGAGGCGATGCGCGGTACGAAGCGGCTCTTCGACCCCCGGAACCTCTTCAATCCCGGCAAGATCGTCGACGCCCCCGCGATGACGGACCACCTGCGGGACCGGGCCCTGCCGCCCGCGCCCGAACTGCGCACCCGGCTCGCCTTCGAGGTCCTCGGCGGCATGCGCGGGGCGGCCGACCGGTGCATGAACATCGGGCTGTGCCGCAAGAGCGCCACCGGCACGATGTGCCCCTCCTACATGGCCACCCGGGAGGAGGAGCACTCCACCCGCGGCCGCGCCAACGCCCTGGTGAAGGCGCTCTCCGAGCCGGACCCCCGGCAGGCCCTGGGAGACGAGCGCCTGCACGGGATCCTCGACCTCTGCCTGATGTGCAAGGCGTGCAAGAGCGAGTGCCCGCTCGGCGTCGACATGGCCACGCTCAAGGCCGAGACCCTCTCCCACCACCACGACCTGCACGGGGTCCCGCTCAGGTCCCGGGTGTTCGGCGCCATCCGGCTGCTCAACCGGCTCGGCTCGGCCACCGCGCCGCTCTCCAACCTCCCGGGGCGCAGCCGGCTCGTCCGCCGACTGCTGGAACGGAGGTTGGGCATCACCGGTGCCAGGCCGCTGCCGGCCTTCGCGCGGGACAACCTGCTGCGGTGGTTCCGGCAGCACGAGGGCGCGGCCCCGTCGGCCCCCCTCGGTGAGGTGACCTTCCTGGCCGACTCCTTCACCACCTACACCGAGCCGGCCATCGGCCGCGCCGCCGTCGAACTGCTGGAGCTGGCCGGCTGGCGGGTCCGGCTGGCGGCGCAGGGCTGCTGCGGTCGCGCGAGTCTGTCCAAGGGACTGCTGGACGATGCCAAGCGGCAGTCGGCCGGCCTCGCCCACGCCATCGCCGCGACGGCGGCCCCGGACTCACCGGTCACCGGCTGCGAGCCGTCCTGCCTGATGACGCTGCGGGACGAACACCTGGCCCTGCACCCGGACGACCCGGTGGTCAGGGATCTCGCGGGCCGGGTCCGGCAGGTGGAGGAACTCCTCACCGAGGCGATCGACGCCGGACGCCTCCGGTTGAGCCCCGACGCCTGGCCGGCCGGTCGCCGACTGCTCTACCACGGCCACTGCCACCAGAAGGCCGAGGTCGGTACGGCCGCCACCATCGCCCTGCTGAACCGGATCCCCGGCGTCGAGGTGGTCGAACTGGACGCCGGCTGCTGCGGGATGGCGGGCTCCTTCGGTTTCGAGAGCGAGCACTACGAGGTGTCCATGACGGTGGGGAACGACCGGCTCTTCCCCGCCGTCAACGCCGAACCCGAGGACACCGTGATCGTCGCCACCGGCGCGTCCTGCCGCCAGCAGATCTTCCACGGGACGGAGCGCCACGCCTGGCACCCCGTCCAACTCGTCCGCGAGGCCCTGCTGACCGGGACCGCACCCGCCCCGCCCGGCTGAGCGGGGTCCGGGGGCGCGGGGTCCGGGGGTGCGGCGGCCCGGGTCGTCCGGGCCGCCGCGCCGCACCGTGCGCGTCAGTTGACGTTGACGCCGCTCCAGGCCGCCGCGACGGCCTTGTACTCGGTGCTGTTGAGGCCGTACAGGTCCTTGGCCGCGCTGAGGGACGCGGTGCGGGCACCCTTGTAGGTGGTGGTGGAGGTCATGTAGACGGTCAGCGCGCGGTACCAGATCTTGGCGATCTTCTGGTTGCCGATGCCGGCCACCGTGGAGCTGTTGCAGGTGGGGCTGTTGTAGGTGTAGCCGTTGATGGTCTTGCTGCCGCTGCCCTCGCTGGCCAGGTAGAACCAGTGGTTGCCGACGCCCGAGGAGTTGTGCACGTCGAGCTTGCCGACCGAGCTGCTCCAGCAGTCCGCCGACTGGCCGTCGAGCGAGGGCTTGTCGAAGCGGCGCAGCCACGGCGGGGTGGACTGGTCGCTGAACAGGTAGTCGGGGGTGTCGACCTTGTTGTTGGCGTACCACTCCACCATGGTTCCGAAGATGTCGCTGGTGGACTCGTTGAGGCCGCCGGACTCGCCGCTGTAGCGCAGGTTGGCGGTGGCGCTGGTGACGCCGTGGGTCATCTCGTGGCCCATGGTGTCGAGGTCGACCTGCTCGGGGTCGGTGCTGCCGTCGCCGTCGCCGGTCATCATGCAGAAGCAGCTGTCGGACCACTGGGCGTTGTCCCAGTTGGTGCCGACGTGGACGAAGACGGTGGCGCCCTTGCCGTCGTTCTTGATGCCGTTCCGGCCGAAGGTGTTCTTGTAGTAGTCGTACGTCCAGGCGGTGTTGGCGTGGGCGTCGACGGCGGCGGTGGAGCGGTCGGTGGAGAACTTCTTCCCGTCGCCCCAGACGTTGGTGGCGCTGGTGAACGCGGTGCCGGAGCCGGCCTTGAGCGCGCTCGCCGCGACGTTGTTGGCGTCCTTGGTGACGTGGCCGCGGACCGGGTCCTTGAGGGTGTAGCCGCCGCCGCTCTGGGCGGTGGTGTCGATCGTGATGTCGCCGGTGTACTCGGAGTGGCCGGTGCCGGAGGCCTGGTGCTCGGCGTCGTAGGTCTCGATCTGCTCGCCGGTGGTGGCGTCGGTGACGACCACCTTGCCGGCCGGCTGGCCGTGCTCGCCGGTGCCCTCGACGGTGGTGCGCCAGGCGAGCCGGGGCGTGCCGTCGGCGGCCCAGACGACCAGTTCGGGCGTGCTGGTGGCGTCCTGGACGCCGGGGGCGGCCGTGAGCGCGGCGGAGGCGCCGGCCTGTGCGGGCACCTTCGGGACGGTGGACCCGACGGCGGCGTCGTGCGCGGCCGCGCGGGAGGAGTCCTTGAGCCGGCCGCGGGCGTCCTGGTGGACGACCAGGTCACCGCCGACCACCGGCAGGCCCTGGTAGGTGCGGTCGAAGCGGACGTGCTGGGTGCCGTCGGCGTCGAGGACGACGTCCTTGACCACGAGGTCCTGGCCGGCGCCGAAGCCGAACACCCCCGCGTTGCGGGCGACGTTGGCGCGGGCCTGGGATATCGCGGCCTCGCGCATGCCGGGGGCGGCGGACGCCGTGCCGGTGGGGACGGCGACGGCGACGAGGGCGGCGACGACCGCGATGGCTCCGGCCGCGAGGGGGCGGCGGGAGGAGGAGGTGGGGCTCACTCGGACTCCAGTCGGGGTAGCTGCAGGGAAAAGAGCTGCGACCGACATTGACGGCGATCAGTCAGGTAGAGCTAGGGGAATGGTCATATCTTTGCCAAGTTGTGTCCTGTTCAAATCAAAAGTGAGCAGAAATCAACACCCGTTCTGTACCTGTTCGATCGTGTTCCGACGCACGGCGCGACGAGGCCCTAGGCTCGCGCTCATGGACGGATGGGTGGGGGCCTGGACCGGCGGGCAGGCGGCGGTCCACGTGGGCAACGTCGCGGACTTCAACGAGCAGTTCTTCGCCCCGGGCATGGACGCCGACCAGCGCGCCCGCCGGCTGCGGCAGGCGCACCACTACGCCTGCCTGGCCACCTGCTACAGCCCCGAACCGGCGCTGCTGGTGCTGCCCGCCGAAGTCGGCCCCGAGTGGACCGACTGGCTGGCCCGGGACTTGGAGTGGGGCCCGGTCGAGGTGCACGGCGGCGTCGCGCCCGAGCGGACGGTGGCCCGGGCGCTCGCCGAGCGGCCGGCCCTGGCCGCGCGGATCGCCGCCCTCGGCCGGCCGGTGGTCGCCTGGGGCCGCACCGCCGCGCAGGGCGAGGGCCCCGAACTGGCCGCGGTGCACCGCTACGAGTCCAAGGCGGCGGCCCACGACCTGTTCGCCGAACTCGCCCCCGACCACCCCGGCGTCGTCGTCCCCCGCCAGGAGCGCCCCGACGGCCGGGGCCGGGCGGCCCGCCGGCTGACCGCCCGCGCCGCCCGGGGGCTGACCACCGTGCTGAAGAGCCCGCACGGCGTCGGCGGCTACGGCACCGTCGTGGTGGAGCCGGCCGACCTGTTCGCCGCCGGCGGCGGCCGGGCCCTGCTGCGGCGCCTGGTCCGCTCCGAACTCCTGCCGGGCCAGGGCGGCCTGCTGCTGGAGGAGCACATCGACCCGGGCCCGGCCGCCCGGCTGCGCGACCTCACCTACGACGCGCTGGTCGGCCCGGACGGAGCCGTCCACCCGGTGGGCGCCGGCGACATGCACGTGGCCGGCACCCGCTACCAGGGCGTCACCGTCGGCCCCGACGCGGTGGCCCGGGGCGCCGCCGGGACCGCCCGCCGGTTCGCCCTCGCGGTGGGGGAGCGGCTGGCCGCCGAGGGCTACCGCGGTTGGTACGACGTGGACTTCGTCACCGACCGGCAGCGCCGGCTCGCCCCCACCGAGATCAACCTGCGGCTCACCGGCCCGGCCGTGGCCTTCATGCTGCGGGCCCGCCTCGACCAGGTGCGGGGCCCGGGCCACCTGGTCCGCACCCTGGACGCGATGCCGCTCGGCGCCCGGCTCGCCCCCGGCGCGCTGCACGACCACCTCGACCGGCTGCGGCCGCGCTGCGCCCGGCTCGGCGTCACCCTGCTGCCGCTGATCCCGACGGCGGGCCGCGACCCGGAGCCCGCCGTCGGCCTCGCCCTCGCCGGGACGAACGCCGAGGCGCTGGACGCCGCGCAGGCGTTGCTCGTGGCGGCGCACCACGGGCTGGCCGGGATGTTCGAGGCATTGCGCTGACCGGCCGTCAGTGTCGAGCGGTCGTCACCGTCTCGCGGCCGTCAGTGTCGAGCGGTCGTCACCGCCGGGCAGCCGTCACCGCCGAGTAGCCGTCACCGCCGAGCAGTCGTCACCGCCGCGCGGTCGGCCGCCGGAGCAGGAAGGTCAGCACCACCAGCGCGGCCGCCATCAGCGGCACGTTGAAGGTGAACACCAGCGCCGTCTCGCGCGGCCAGTCGGTGGCGTCGGTGAGCCGGTAGAGGTTGTCCTGCGGCCACCAGGAGGCCAGCAGCCACACCACCGAGAGGTAGGTGAGCAGGGACAGCCTGAACGACCGCCCCTGCCGCAGCACCGCCGGGAAGCCGAAGAGGAGGAAGGCCACCCCGGCGCCGAAGGCGAGGTTCTCGCACAGGTAGAGCACCTGGAACCAGCCGTGGTACGAGCCGGGCACCACCGAGAGGTCCGTCGCGCCGGGGTAGAAGGTGTCGGTGCTGATCCAGGCGAAGAACGCGACGAGCACCACGCAGAGGACCGCCAGGCAGCCCGTCGGGTCCGACGCGCTGCCGCGCCCGCCCCCGGCCTTGCCGCCGCCGCCCTTCCCCGCGCGCGACCCCGCCTTCGCCGATCCGGCGGCGGTGTGCTCCGGCGGGGCGGGCAGCGGAAGCGCGGCGCGGTCCAGCTTGCCGGCCCGGGTGCGCGGCAGCTCCGGCACCGGGACGACGGCCTCGGGCGCGCCGCCGTCCGGCAGTTGGGCCGCCAGGTACTGGGAGAGCGACCAGCCGTCCGCCCCGTCCGCGTCCGGCGCGGTCACCGCGTACCCGACCAGCCTGCGCAGGCCCGGCCGCAGCTCCAGCTCCACCACGGCCGCCTCCCGGACCGCCGGGTGGGCGCGCAGCCGGCCCTCGGCCTGGGCCGCCGCCGCGACCCGGGAGACCACCGCGGCCCTGCGGGCGACGGCGACCGGCCCGACCACGTGCGCGGCGCGGCCGAGGAACTCCAGCACGCCGTCGTCCCGGAGCCGGCCGATGTCCCCGGTCAGCAGCACCCGGCCGTCCGGATCGAAGTCCGCGCGGACGAACCGGTGGTGGGTGTCGTCGGCCCGGTCGAGGTAGCCCCGGCCGAGGCCGCCGCCGGCGATCGCGATCTCGCCGGCCCGCCCCGGCGCCACCGGGGTGCCGTTCGGGCCGACCACGTACACCCGGGTGCCGGGGAAGGGCCGGCCGATCAGGGAGACCCGCTCGCCGTCCTCGGTGGCCGCCGTGCCCATCGCGTCGAAGTAGGTGCTGTCCACGGCCGCCTCGGCCAGGCCGTACACGTTGAGCACCCTGGTCCCGTCGCCGAGCAGCCGCTGGAGGCCCAACTGCTCGTCCAGGTACCACTTCTCGGCGCCGACGGTGAGCAGCCGCACGCCGGGCAGGGCCTGGCCGGTCCGGGCGAGGTGGGCGGCCAGCCGGCGGGCGAGGCGGGCGTTGAGCTCCAGGACGGTGATCCGCTCGACGGCCACCAGGGCGGGCAGGTCGGCGACGTCGGTGGTGCGGTCCAGGGTGAGGTTGCGCGGGGCGACCACCAGGGTGGCGCCGGTGCCCAGCGCGCGGACCCAGTCGGCGGTGAAGACGTCGAACTCCAGGCTCGACGTCTGCAGGATCCGGTCCGCCGGGGAGAGGTCGTACACCTCGCGCCAACCCCGGTACGCGGACAGCAGGTTGCGGTGCTCGACCAGGGTGCCGGTGGGCAGGCCGGTGGAGCCGGAGGTGTAGAGGACGCAGGCGAGGTCCTCCGGGCCGGTGGGCGTCTTCGGCGGGTCGGCCGGCCGTCCGGTGAGGTCGACCGTGTCCAGGCAGACGATCCGTGCCGGGCCCGCGTCGGCGAGCCGCACCCGGTGGCTCTCCTCGGTCACCACCAGGTCCGGGGCGGCGTCGGTCAGGACGTGCCGCAGCAGCGCGTCCGGCGCGCTCGGCTCCAGCGGCACGTACGCGGCGCCCGCCTTCAGCACCGCGAGCAGCGCGACGTACACCTGCGTGCCCCGGCCCAGCGCCACCGCCGCCCGGCCGCCCGGGGCCAGTCCGTGCGCCGCCAGGCGGCGGGCCAGGGCGTCGGCCCGCGCGTCCAGCTCCCCGTACGTCAGCTCGGCATCGCCGCAGCGGACGGCCACCGCCTGCGGCGCCTGTCCGGCCCGCAGTCCGACCAGGCCGTGCAGCGTTTCGGCCGCCCGCCCCTCGGTCGCTTCCCCGTCGGTCGGCATCGGCGCTCCCCCGTTCCCTCCGAATCCCCCGATCATCCTCCCAACTCCCGCCGGGCGACAGGGTCCTGGAGCGTCCACTCCTCGGACGGCCCGGCCCCGCCCGCGGCGACGGTTGTACTCTGCACGCGGACGGTCGGCGCCGGCCCGTCCGGTACGGCGCCACGCCCGTACCCTGTCCGGTGCCGCACTTCGGAGGTCCGCCCCCATGAGCTCGTCCGTTCCGCCCTTCGACGGCCCGCTGCTGCGCACCCGGGACGTGGACGTCGTGCGCGACGGCCGCCACCTGCTGCGCGGGATCACCCTCGCCATCGAGCCGGGCGAGCACTGGGCGCTGCTGGGGCCCAACGGCGCCGGGAAGTCGACCCTGCTCGCCCTGCTCGGCGCGGTCTCCCACCCCACCCGGGGCGAGGTGGACGTGCTCGGCCGCCGGCTCGGCCGGGTGGACATCCGCGAGCTGCGCGCCCACCTGGGGCACGTCAACCCCCGGCACCCGCTGCGCTCGCCGCTGAGCGTGCGCGAGGTGGTGCTCACCGGGCACACCAACACCATCGAGCCGGAGTGGCACCGCAAGCCCGGCCCCGAGGTGCTGGAGCGGGCCGAGCAGCTGATCGAGACGCTCGGCATGGGCGCGATCGCCGAGTCGGCGTGGACCACCCTGTCCCAGGGCGAGCGCGGCCGGGCCCTGATCGCCCGCGCGCTGATGCCGAGCCCCCGCCTGCTGCTGCTCGACGAGCCCGCCACCGGGCTGGACCTGACCGCCCGCGAACTGCTGCTGGACAGCCTGGACCTGCTGCGCCACCAGCACCCGGAGCTGGCCAGCGTGCTGGTCACCCACCACCTGGAGGAGCTGCCGGAGAGCACCACCCACGCCCTGCTGCTGCGCGACGGGGAGTGCGTGGCGGCCGGGCCGGTGGACGAGGTGATGACCACCGAGCTGATCAGCGTGACCTTCGGCCACCCGATCCGGATCAGCCGCCACGAGGGCCGGTGGACGGCCCGCGCGGCCGCACGCCGTACGCCCGGGCGCTGACGGACCCAGGGGGCGGGTGTAGACGGTAAAGAATTCTTACGTAAGGTATGCCTTAGCTAAAAAGGTGGCGCCGGCCTGGTCGGTGCTTGACCCTGACCCGGCACACCCATGCCCTTTTCCGTTGGAGCCCCCATGTCCGCCCGCCGCCGTTCCACCGCAGCCGCGCTGCTCACCCTCGCCGTGGCGACCGCCACCCTGGCGGGCTGCGCGGAGAAGAAGGACGACAAGGCGGGCGGCGCCGACGCGGTCAAGATCAACGCCACCGACACCGCCTGCGAGGTCTCCAGGACCAGCTTCCCGGCCGGCCACGTCGTCCTGGACATCAGCAACAAGGGCGCCAAGACCACCGAGGTCTACGTCTACGGCGCCGGCGACAAGATCATCACCGAGCGCGAGAACATCGGCCCCGGTACCAAGGCCAGCATCAACGCCGAGATCAAGGCCGGCTCCTACGAGATCGCCTGCAAGCCCGGCATGGTCGGCGACGGCATCCGCCAGAAGATCACCGTGACCGGCGAGGGCGCCAGCACCGCCGCCGCCGACCCGCGCCTGGCCGCCGCCGTCGACGCCTACCGCACGTACGCCCAGCAGCAGGCCGACGCCACCATCCCGGCCGTCGAGGCCTTCGCCGCCGCGATCAAGGCCGGTGACGTGGAGAAGGCCAAGTCGCTGTACGCGCCGTCGCGCACCGGCTGGGAGCGCACCGAGCCGGTCGCCGAGAGCTTCGGCGACGTCGACCCCAAGACCGACACCCGCGAGGACAAGCTGGAGGCCGGCCAGGAGTGGACCGGCTGGCACAAGCTGGAGAAGTCGCTCTGGGCCGACGCCAGGATCGGCGACGACGAGAAGAAGCTCGCCGACCAGCTGGTCAACGACCTCAAGGACTGGCAGAAGAAGATCCCCGAGGCCGAGATCACCGCGACCAGCATGGCCAACGGCGCCAAGGAGCTGCTGGACGAGGTCGCCACCAACAAGATCACCGGCGAGGAGGACCGCTACAGCCACACCGACCTGGCCGACTTCCAGGCCAACGTCGAGGGTGCGCAGAAGGCCTACGAGCTGCTGAAGCCGGTCGCCGCCGAGAAGGACCCGGAGCTGGCCAAGACGCTGGACTCCGAGTTCACCGCGATCCAGGCCCTGCTCGCCAAGTTCAAGCAGGCCGACGGCACCTTCACCTCCTACGACAAGGTCACCGAGGCCGAGCGCAAGACCTTCTCCGACGCGGTCAACTCGCTGGGCGAGCCGCTGTCGAAGCTGGCCGCCGCCGTGGTCGTCAAGTAACGAGCGCGGTCCCACCCGAGCACCGTCCCCACCCCACCGACGCCGTGGCGGCCCGAAGCGGCCGCCACGGCATCGGCGAGTCAGCACAGAGAAGGATCCGCCCGCCGATGGACGCCGAGAACGCGCACGACGCAGACCACGCCGCCGGGACCGAGAACGCGCCGGCCGCCGCCCCCGGGGGCGCCGTCAGCCGACGGGCCGTGATCGGCTGGGCCGGCGCGGGCGTCGCGCTCGGCGCCGCCGCCGTCGGCTCGGTCGCCGCGGCCACCCGGCAGGACGACCCCGCCCCGGCCCCGGCCGCCCAGACCGGCGCCGAGGTGCCCTTCTACGGCGAGAACCAGTCCGGCATCGCCACCCCGGTCCAGGACCGCCTGCACTTCGCCGCCTTCGACGTCTCCGAGAAGGCCACCCGCGAGTCGCTGGTCAAGATGCTCAAGGAGTGGACCAAGGCCGCCGCCGCGATGACCGGCGGCCGCGAGGTCGGCACCGGCGCCGCCGACGGCCTGCCCGAGGCGCCGCCGGACGACACCGGCGAGGCCCTCGGCCTGCCCGCCTCCCGGCTCACCCTCACCATCGGCTTCGGCCCCACCCTGTTCGACCAGGACGGCGTCGACCGCTTCGGCCTCCGGGCCAAGCGCCCCGAGGCCCTGATCGACCTGCCGAACTTCAAGGGCGACAAGCTCGACCCGCTGCGCAGCGGCGGCGACCTCTGCGTCCAGGCCTGCGCCGACGACCCGCAGGTCGCCGTGCACGCGATCCGCAACCTGGCCCGGATCGGCATGGGCACCGTCAACATCCGCTGGTCCCAGCTCGGCTTCGGCAAGACCTCCTCCACCACCCCGGACGCCCAGACCCCGCGCAACCTGCTCGGCTTCAAGGACGGCACCCACAACATCGCGGGCACCGACGGCGCCGGGCTGGCCGAGCACGTCTGGGCCGCCCCCGGCGACGGCCCCGAGTGGATGACCGGCGGCTCCTACCTGGTCGCCCGGCGGATCCGGATGCACATCGAGACCTGGGACCGCGCCTCGCTCAAGGACCAGGAGGACACCTTCGGCCGGACCAAGGGCGAGGGCGCTCCCTACGGCAAGGCCAAGGAGCACGACGCGCCGGACCTCAAGGCGATGCCCGCCGGCTCGCACGTCGCCCTGGCCCACCCGGACGCCAACAACGGCCTGATGATCCTGCGCCGCGGCTTCTCCTTCACCGACGGCACCGACGGCCTCGGCCGCCTGGACGCCGGCCTGTTCTTCCTCGCCTACCAGCGCGACACCCGCAAGGCCTTCGTGCCGCTCCAGCAGCGGCTCGCGGCCGGCGACAAGCTCAACGAGTACATCCAGCACGTCGGTTCCGCCCACTTCGCCTGCCCGGCAGGCGTCCGCAAGCCCGGGGAGTGGTGGGGCCAAGCGCTCTTCGGCTGATCCCCCGCCCCGTTCAACCCCCCGAGGAGAGTGCCGTGTTCGGCAACTACCTGATCGGCCTGCGCGAAGGCCTCGAAGCCAGCCTGGTCGTCTGCATCCTGATCGCCTACCTGGTCAAGACCGGCCGCAGGGACAAACTGCCGCCGGTGTGGATCGGCGTCGCCTCCGCCGTGGTGCTCAGCATGGCGTTCGGCGCCGTGCTGCAGTTCGGCTCCTCCCAGCTCACCTTCGAGGCCCAGGAGGCGCTGGGCGGCTCGCTGTCGATCATCTCGGTCGGGCTGGTCACCTGGATGGTGTTCTGGATGCGCCGCACCGCCCGGCACCTGAAGACCGAACTGCACGGCAAGCTGGACGCGGCCATCGCCATGGGCACCACGGCCCTGGTGGTCACCTGCTTCCTGGCGGTCGGCCGCGAGGGCCTGGAGACCGCGCTGTTCATCTGGTCGGCGGTGCAGGCCACCAACGACGGCTACAACCCGCTGATCGGCGCCGCGCTGGGCCTGTTCACCTCGGTGGTGCTCGGCTGGCTGTTCTACCGCGGCGCGCTGAAGATCAACCTGGCCAAGTTCTTCACCTGGACCGGCGCGATGCTGGTGGTCGTCGCGGCCGGCGTGCTCGCCTACGGCGTGCACGACCTCCAGGAGGCCGGCTGGCTGCCCGGCCTGCACAGCGTGGCCTTCGACATCAGCAGCACCATCCCCAAGGACAGCTGGTACGGCACCCTGCTCAAGGGCGTGTTCAACTTCCAGCCGGACCCGACGGTGCTGCAGCTCGTGGTCTGGCTGCTCTACCTGGTGCCGACCCTCGCCGTCTTCTTCGGCCTGTTCGGGAGCAAGGCGAAGCCCGTCGCCGCCAAGCCGGCCGCCTGACCCCTCCGTTCGGCGAACCGCCCCGCCCCGTCCGGCACCGGCGGTCTCTAGGAGTCCTCGCAACACCTGATGGCCTATGCGGTTGTCAGTAGATCACGCAGACGCTCGGCTGGAGTTCTCCAGCCGAGCGTTTTGCGTGGGCGGCCGTTGAGTTGCTGGGCGACGTGTTCGAGGTCCTCGGGACTGTGGACGGAGAGGTCGGTGCCCTTGGGGAAGTACTGCCGCAGCAGGCCGTTGGTGTTCTCGTTCGACCCGCGCTGCCAAGGGGAGTGCGGATCGCAGAAGTAGACAGGCACTCCCGTGGCCACGGTGAACTGCTTGTGCGCGGCCATCTCGCAGCCCTGGTCCCAGGTCAGCGAGCCGCGCAGGTGCTCGGGCAGGGTCTGGATCAGCGGCACCAGCACGTCGCGGACCTCCTCGGCGGTGTGCCCGCCGGGCAGATGCCCGAGCATGACGTAGCGGGTGGAGCGTTCGACCAGGGTGACGATCGCGCTCTCGCTGCGGGGGCCGACGATCAGTCGGGTAGGTGCGGCGCATTACTGCGCCGCACCCCCCTCAGAACCGTGCAAGCAGCTGTTCACCGCACACGGCTCAAGCAAGCCCCATGGGC
>NZ_JBIVAX010000023.1:0-138390 GCF_044745805.1 Kitasatospora sp. NPDC086801 | reverse complement strand
GGCGTTGACTTTTGGCACGCTGTTGAGTTCTCAAGGAACGGACACTTCCTTCAGGCCGCCTTCCAGCGGGCCCTCCGGGCGCTTCGTTCTTTCGTATTTCCAGCTTATCAGATGTTTTCCGCTCCGTTTTCCGGAGTTTCATTCATCGCAATTCGCTTTCCGCTTGCCCCCGCTCTCTCGCGGCGACTCCGGAACTGTACGGGGACGAGCCCGCCACATGCAAATCGCCCCCGCCCGGGGTCCCGGGCGGGGGCGATCAGTACGTACGACACGGACCGGATCAGCGGACCTCGGTGATCTCCGGGCCGCGGGCGAACGGGTCGAGGGCCGCGCCGCCGAAACGGTTTTCGCCCTCGCCAGCCGCCGCCGCAGCCGCGCCGCCGCCGTCGGCGACCATCTGGGCGTCCTCGGGGAGCTTCAGCACGATCGGGTCGCGGGGCGCCATCGGAGTCTCGCCCCGGACGACGACCGTCTGCTGGAAGACCTGCTCCAGGATTCCGGCCATCTCCGGCTGCACGGCGGCCTGGCCCGAGATCACGCCGCGCAGGAACCAGCGCGGTCCGTCGCAACCGACGAAGCGGACCAGCTGCACGCCCTGGGTGCCGTCCGGCAGCTGCACCGGGACCTGGGCGCGGAGGTGCCAGCCGAGCGGGCCCTCCTCCTCCTCGATGAGGCCGCCCTGCGAGGTGATGCCGTTGGCGATCTCCTCCCGGACCTCCCCCCAGATGCCCTCCGACTTGGGAGCCGCGAAGGCCTGCAGCTGGATGGCGCTGTTACCGAGGACGAGGGTCGCGGCGACGATCGCGTCACCGGCGACCTCCACCCGCAGCTCCATGCCCTCGACACCGGGGACCAGCAGACCCCCGAGGTCCACTCGCCCCTCCTCGGGGTTCTCCAGCTCGGAGTGGTCCCAGGGACCGTCCGGCCGCGGGGCCGGCGGCAGGCCGACCTTGTCGGACGGGTCCAGCTCGGTCACGTTCTCGCTCTCGGCGGAACCTTCGACGTCATCGGCCGTCTCGTCGGCGCTGATGGCGTCGTCGGCGAGCTGCTCGACAGCGTCCTCGCTCTTCTGGCGACGACGGAACACGGTCACTGTCCTTCCCGGTCCAAGACCGATGCGAATACCTGCTCGGCTTCCTGCGAGGCCGCGGGAATGCTAGACCGCGGCGTGGCCGCCGGTCGACCCGAACCCGCCCTCGGCACGTGCCGACCCAGGCAGCTCGGCCACCTCGTGGAAGCGGGCCTTCTCGACCTGCTGGATCACCAACTGGGCGATCCGGTCCCCTCGGCGGAAGCTGACCCCCTCGCGCGGGTCCAGATTGACGACGATCACCTTGATCTCTCCACGGTACCCGGCATCGACCGTCCCCGGGGCGTTCACGAGCGCAACTCCGCAACGAGCTGCCAGCCCGGACCGGGGGTGGACGAAGGCCGCGTAGCCGTCCGGGAGGGCGATGGCGATGCCGGTGGGCAGGACGGCCCGCTCTCCGGGGGCCAGCTCGGCGTCCACGGTGGTGCGCAGATCGGCTCCCGCGTCGCCGGGCTGCGCGTAGGCGGGCAGCGGCAACTCGGGGTCGATGCGCCTGATCAGGACGTCCAGCGGCGGGCGGGGGGCATTGCTCAAGGGTTCACCTCAAAGGCTCGTGCGCGCTTCATCAGATCCGGGTCGTCGAGGACCTTCTCGATGTCCTCGGGACGACCGTGCGAGGTGAAGTGTTCCAGCTTCACCTGGATGAAGAGCGCCTGCGCACGCACCGCGACCGGTCCGTCGGGGCCGCCGATCCGCGCCTCGGCGGCGCTGTAGATCTTGCGGCCGTGGACGCCGGTGATCCAGGCACGCAGGTGCAGCACCGAGTCGACCGGGACGGGGCAGAGGAAATCGGTCTCCAGCCGGCCGGTGACGGCGGGGGTGTGCAGCAGCCAGTTGAGCGTGCCGAGGGTCTCGTCCATGGCGGTGGTCAGCACTCCGCCGTGGGCCAGGCCCGGGCCGCCCTGGTGGACGTCCCGGACGGCGAACTCGGCGGTGACGTCGAGCCCCTCACCGGCGACCGCGTCGATCCGCAGCCCGCCGGGGTGCTGCGGTCCGCAGCCGAAGCAGTGCTCGTAGTGGGAGCCGAGCCGGCTGCCGGGGGCGGGCGCCTCGGGGGCGCGCGGCGGCAGTACGGCGTCCGGCGGCGGGGTGGTCGGGGACGGCGGCAACGCGGGCGCCGGCCGGTCGGCGGGGGCGGTGGGGGTGGTCGAACCGGTCACGGGAACCCACCCTACCCAGGGGTAGGCGCGCGGCCGGTGGGGGTGGCGTCCCGGTACCGGCGTCAGGGCGCCCACAATGGGGGCATGTACGACGAACGCCTCACGGTGCCGCGCTCCTGGTGGCTGCTCCCGGTCGCGACCGGGCTCACGCTCGCACTGATCCTGCTGCGGGTCAGCGGTCTGGGCGCGCTGGTCGGGCTGGTGGTCGGCATCGCCGCCGGCGCGGTCGCGATCAGCAGCTACGGCTCGGCCCGGATCCGCGTGGTGCAGGGCTCGCTGGTGGCCGGACCGGCCCGGATCCCGGTGGACGCCCTGGGCACCGCGCACCCGCTGAGCCCCGCCGAGGCGGTGGCCTGGCGCGGGCCGAAGGCCAATCCCCGCGCCTTCATGCTGCTGCGCAGCTACGTCCCGACGGCGCTGCGGATCGAGGTGACCGACCCGACCGACCCGACGCCCTATCTCTACCTGTCGACCCGCTCGCCGATGAAGCTGGCGGAGGCGCTGGAGGAGGCCCGTCGCGGCGCCCGCACGTAGCGGAGGGACCCGCGCACGCCCGGGGGCAGCCCGGAGCGCGCACAGGCCCGAAAAACGGAGAGGGACGGTTCCGCTGGTGCGGGACCGTCCCTACGACTTTGTGCCGGCCGACGTGCTCATGGCCGGCTCCGTCCTCCCGGTGCCGTCCGTCAGGACGGCCACCGGACCTGCCGTCCGGCCCCGCTGCCCGGGGCCGGAAGGGGCGCTGTGCCGGCCCCCGCGAAAGCCGCGGGTGCCGGGCCCTGTCCGCCGCGGTGCTCAGGCGCCGCAGTCCCGGCAGATCGGGTTGCCGTTCTTCTCGCTGTACAGCTGACTGCGGTGGTGCACCAGGAAGCAGCTCATGCAGGTGAACTCGTCGGCCTGCTTCGGCAGCACCCGGACCGCGAGCTCCTCGTTCGAGAGGTCCGCGCCCGGGAGCTCCATGCCCTCGGCCGCATCGAACTCGTCGACGTCGACAGAGCCGCCGCCCTTGTCGTTCCGCCGAGCCTTGAGTTCCTCGATGCTGTCTTCGTTGAGCTCGTCGTCGGTCTTGCGTGGGGTGTCGTAGTCCGTTGCCATTGTTCGCTCTCCCCCTCCGGGTTTGTGCGGTGTGTGCGGTATCTCCAGCGCACGTAACGCATGGGGGGTCGGTCTTGTGCCCGACCCGAGGCGGAGATTTTGCCTTACTTCAAGCCCTGTTACTCAATCGACACTCAGCCAGGGGTCCGTTGGGGTGATCCACCAGGCTGTGGGAGGCCTCACGCTGGGCCATCGCCAGCCTCCTCCGACATCGACCCGGCGGCCACTCACAGTGAGCACGAGCCATGCTGATGTTCGTCCATTCCCTTGCCCACCTGGGGTGCCGACCAATCCTCCGGGCAGGTGCCGGTCCGAAATCCAGTCACGGACTGCGATCGGCACCCCGACCCGGATGATCACTCTCCGAGGTCGGCCGAAGTCATGGAGCGACACGATGTGAGCTTGGTCACGTTCAGAATCTTCCAGGGCAAACCACGGAAAATCCACCCACTTCGGCCGCCCCGCCGGGCATCCTAGTCGGTGCTCCGGCGCGCGGCCCGGCGGGCGAGGATCGCGGCCTGGCGATCCTCGAACTTGCGCGCCTGGCCGTCCAGCCCGTCCAGGAAGACGCCGAGCTCGTTCTGCGCCAGCAGGCCCTCCGGGCCGAGGCCGCCGATCTCCATCACGCGCAGGTGGCGCAGCACCGGCTGCAGCACGTCGTCGTGGTGGATGCGCAGGTTGTAGACCCCGCCGAGGGCGATCTGCGCGGCGGCCCGCTCGAAGCCGGGGATGCCGTGGCCGGGCATCCGGAAGTTGATGACCACGTCGGCCACGGCCCGCATGGCCTGGTCGGGGGCGATCTCCAGGGCGGCCTTCAGCAGGTTCCGGTAGAAGACCATGTGGAGGTTCTCGTCGTTGGCGATCTTCGCCAGCAGCTGGTCGCAGAGCGGGTCGCCGGCGTACTTGCCGGTGTTGCGGTGCGAGATGCGGGTGGCGAGCTCCTGGAAGGCCACGTACGCGACCGAGTGCAGCATGCTGTGCGCGTTGTCGGACTCGAAGCCCTCGGACATGTGGCTCATCCGGGCCCGCTCCAGCTCCACCGGGTCGACGGCCCGGGTGGCGAGCAGGAAGTCGCGAATGGCTATTCCGTGCCGGCCCTCCTCGGCGGTCCAGCGGTGCACCCAGGTGCCCCAGGCGCCCTCGCGGCCGAACATGCTGGCGATCTCGTGGTGGTAGCTGGGGAGGTTGTCCTCGGTCAGCAGGTTCACCACCAGCGAAACCCGGCCGAGCGGCGTCACCTGGGACTGCTCGACGGCCCAGGCGTCGCCGCCCAGCACGCCGTCGAAGTCGCGGCCCTGGCTCCACGGCACGAACTCGTGCGGCATCCATTCCTTGGCCACGCCGAGGTGGCGGTTGAGCTCCTTCTCCACGACCTCTTCGAGGGCCAGGATCAGCCGCGCGTCGGTCCAGCCGCTCGATCCGAACGAGGCGCTGCTCTGCACAGGGGCGATGGTCACGGTCTTGCTCCTGGGGGACGGCACGCGCGGGACGGGCGCGTTGGGCGGGCACGTCGGCAGACGCACTTACGGTTCCGTAGGTTACGACACCGTAAGTTGCCCGGGCAGGAAATGACAAGCCGCCCCCGCCAGGCCTTATGTCGTCTTGACGGGCCTGACGGGGGCGGCGGTGAACAGTCACTTACGGAGCGCGGCGGCGGGGAGGGCGTGGCGGGCCCGGGAGGGGGCCGGGAGGGGGCCGGCGGGCGGGGTCAGGGGTTGGGGATCCGGACCCGCATGGTGAGGCCGCCACCGGCGCGTGCAGTGGCCTCGATGGTGCCGCCGTGGGCGCGCACCACCGAGCGGACGATGGACAGGCCGAGCCCGACCCCCTTGTCGCTGCGGGTGCGGTCAGCGCCCTTGACCCGGCGGAACGGCTCGAAGATGTGCTCCAGCTCGTAGCCGGGCACCACCGGGCCGGTGTTGGACACCACCAGCTCGCCGCCGCCGGGCACCTCGCCGGTGGCCAGCTCGACCCAGCCGCCCGGAGTGTTGTACCGGACGGCGTTCTGCAGCAGGTTGAGCGCCAGCCGCTCCAGCAGCACGCCGTTGCCCGCGACCACGGCCGGATCGAGTTTGGAGCGCAGCTCGACCTCGCGCCGGTCGGCCTCGGCGCGGGTCTGCTCCAGGGCCCGGGTGGCCACCTCGGAGAGCTCCACCGGGCGGCGGTCGGTCAGCTCGTTCTCGCTGCGGGCGAGCAGCAGCAGGCCCTCCACCAGTTGCTCGCTGCGCTCGTTGGTGGCCAGCAGGGTCCTGCCGAGCTGCTGGAGGTCGGGCGAGGCGGCCGGGTCGGAGAGCTGGACCTCCAGCAGGGTGCGGTTGATCGCCAGCGGGGTGCGCAGCTCGTGCGAGGCGTTGGCGACGAAGCGGCGCTGGGAGTCGAAGGAGCGGTCCAGCCGGTCCAGCATGTCGTCGAAGGTGTCGGCGAGCTCCTTGAGCTCGTCGTCCGGCCCGTCCAGCTCGATCCGCCGGTGCAGGTCGGAGGAGGCGACATCGCGGGCGGTGCGGGTGATCCGGCCGAGCGGGCGCAGCACCCGGCCGGCCAGCGCGTAGCCGGCCGCGAAGGCGATCACGGCGAGGCAGACCAGCATCGTGAGCGACTTGCGCAGCAGGGTGTTGAGCGCCGAGTTGGAGCGCAGCAGGTAGTCGTTGGCCTGGTCCTGGTTGAACTGGGTGCTGTCCATCGGCAGGTTGTTGATCAGGACGTGACCGCCGCCGAAGTCGAACTTGCGCGGCGCCAGGTTCTGCACGGCGTCCTGGAAGAACACGTACATCAGCAGCAGCAGCACCACGCCGGCCATCAGGAACATGCCGCCGTAGAGCAGGGTGAGGCGCATCCGGATGGTGGGCCGGAAGGGCAGCCAGGCGAGCATGCCGTCGCCGGGGACGTAGCGCCCGGGCCGGGTGGCGCGCGGGGGGTGCGGGGGCTTGGGCGGGACGGCGCGCGGGCCGCCGGCGGGCGCGCCGGAGGGCCCGCCGGCCGGGGGCGGGGTGGTCATGATGGTCCTCTCGGAGCGTCCGCCGGAGCGGGCGCGGGATGGGGGGAGTCCGGCCGGGTCCGGCGAACGGATCCGGTCTGGTCCGCTCGGATCCGGTCAGGTGGTCCGGCTGGTCCGGTCAGATCCGGTAGCCGGAGCCCGGGACGGTGACGATCACCGGCGGGTCGCCGAGCTTGCGGCGCAGCGTCATCACGGTGACGCGCACGACGTTGGTGAACGGGTCGGTGTGCTCGTCCCAGGCCTTCTCCAGCAGCTGCTCGGCGGAGACGACGGCGCCGCCGGCCCGCATCAGCACCTCCAGGACGGCGAACTCCTTGGGGGCGAGCTGGACGGTGCGGCCCTCGCGGATCACCTCGCGGCGGCCCGGGTCGAGCGAGATGCCGGCCCGCTCCAGCACCGGGGGCAGCGGGACGGTCGCGCGGCGGCCCAGCGCCCTTACCCGGGCGACGAGTTCGCTGAAGGCGAACGGCTTCGGAAGGTAGTCGTCCGCGCCGATCTCCAGGCCCTCGACCCGGTCGCTGATGTCGCCGGAGGCGGTCAGCATGATCACCCGGGTGGCCAGGCCCTGTTCGACCACCTTGCGGCAGACGTCGTCGCCGTGGACCAGCGGGAGGTCGCGGTCCAGGACCACGACGTCGTAGTCGTTGACCGCGATGCGCTGGAGCGCGGCCTCCCCGTCGTACACCACGTCGACGGCCATCGCCTCGCGGCGCAGGCCAGTGGCGACAGCCTCGGCGAGCAGCTGCTCGTCCTCGACGACGAGAACCCGCACGATCGTTGTCCCTTCTCCAGGCCGGCCCCGGAAGCGGACGCGCGGCTCCGACGGTGCCTCCATCCTGCCTGGTCCGCCGGTAAAGCAGCGATAAGCTGCCGCTCAGGCACGGAGCGTTGGCAGCGGGCGGTGACCGTTCGTGCCGGGACCAGTCCGGTTGGACTGTGACACAGGCAACTTTCTCGGGCCGGAAGGTTTCCCCCTCCCCCCGGCGGGGAGGACAGCTTCACACCCGCGATCTGGCTGTTGGCCGATCGCACCCACCCGCCGTGCGTTCATCCGCGCCGGCCCTGGGGCTGGGACGTCACCGGGAGCGGCCGAAGGCCGTCTCCGCGCTCGACCGGAGAGTCAAGACCTGCCGGACGGGGCGCTGCCGCTGGCCACACCTTTCCTCGGGGCGGAGAACGTACGACCGTGCACGTCCGACACAGTAAGGGGGCCCGTATGGACGCCTTCAAGGCCGGAATCCTGCAGCGCATAGCCAACGCCGAGCAGGACCTGCACCGCGCGATCGAGGCCGGGGACGAGTTCCTCGCCGAGGTGGAGCAGTCCGAGCTGGACGACCTCCGCCGGCTCGCCGCCGAGCACGGTGTGGACACCGTGCTGGAGCGCCACCGCACCGCCGCCTGATCCACCCGACCGTCCGACCCGACGCCGGGACCTCCGGCACCAGCGGCCCTGCGGGGGTCGTGCGAAAACCCAGGCCCTGGCATCCCCCGTATGCCAGGGCTCTTCGCTGTCCGGGGCGCTTCGGCGGCCGGTGTTCTTCACCGGCCGGCGCGGGCGCGCGAACCCACCGCGCCCGCGCGACGGCCTTCTCAGTCCGCCCAGGCGCGCAGCGCGGCCAGCCGCTCCTGCAACGGCTGGTACACGCCCGGGGCGGCGGCCACCGTCAGCTCGCCGTCCGGGCCGTGCCCGGGGCGGCCGCCGACCAGGGCCCCGGCCTCGGCGGCGATCAGGCAGCCGGCCGCGCGGTCCCAGGGGGCGAGGCCGCGCTCGTAGTAGCCGTCCAGCCGCCCGGCGGCGACGTCGCACAGGTCCACCGCGGCGGCCCCGCCCCGGCGGATGTCCCGCACCTCGGGCATCAGGGACAGCAGCACCTCGGCCTGGCGGACCCGCACCGACTGGACGTAGTTGAAGCCGGTGCCGATCAGCGCCTGGCCCCACGGCGGGGCCGGGCGGGTGGCGACCGGTCGGCCGTCGAGCTGGGCGCCGCGCCCGAGGACGGCGTGGAACAGCTCGCCGCGGGCCGGGGCGTACACCACGCCGACGACCGCCCGGTCGTCCACCTCGGCGGCCACGCTGACCGCCCAGGAGGGCAGCCCGTACAGGTAGTTGACGGTGCCGTCGAGCGGGTCGACGACCCAGCGCACCCCGCTGGTGCCGCGCCGCTCGGCGCCCTCCTCGCCGAGGTAGCCGTCCTCGGGGCGGCGCTCGGTGATCAGCTCCAGGACGAGCTTCTCGGAGGCGAGGTCCATCTCGGTCACCACGTCGACCGGGCTGCTCTTGGTGCCGGCCACACCGAGGTCGGCGGGCCGGCCGTCGCGCAGCAGGGCGCCGGCCCGGCGGGCCGCGTCCAGGGCGACCTCCAGCAGGTCGTCGAGGAGCCGGTCGTCGGGCAGGGCGGGGACAGGCATGGGGTCTCCTAGGGCGTGTCTTGTGGATCTTGTCGGATCAGCGCGCGGCGTCAGGGTGCGTGCACCGCAAGGCGAAGGATGGGGGCACCTCCCGGCCGGAGGCTGGGGGCCATCGGCGACCGACGACAACGCGGCGAGGTGCGTGCCCTGACGCCGCGGGCCCGGCGAGATCCACAGGACACGCCCCCTGGGTCAGCGCTCGGCGGCGGCCGGGCGGGGGGCGCGCGGGTTGGGGCAGCAGGCCACCGCGCACACGTCGTGGCTGGGGCCGAGCGCGCCGAGGGCGCAGCGGGTCACCGGCTCGCCGCGCTCGGCGGCGGCCCGTTCCAGGACCAGCTCGCGCACGGCGGCGGTGAACCGCGGGTCGGCGCCGACGGTGGCGGCGCGGGCCACCGGCAGGCCGAGTTCGGCGGCCTTGGCGACGGCCTCGGTGTCGAGGTCGTACTTGACCTCCATGTGGTCGGAGACGAAGCCGATCGGGACCATCACCACGGCCGGCGCGCCGCCGGCGTGCTGGGCCTCCAGGTGGTCGCAGATGTCCGGTTCCAGCCACGGTGTGTGCGGGGCGCCGCTGCGGCTCTGGAACACCAGCTCCCAGGGCCGGTCCGCGACGCCGGTGCGCTCGGCGACGGCCGCGGCGATCAGCCGGGCGACGTCCAGGTGCTGGGCGACGTACGCGCCGCCGGGGCGGCCGCGGGCCGGGTCGTCCGGGGCGCCGGAGGTCTCGGCCATGGCGTCCGGGATGGAGTGGGTGGTGAACGCCAGCCGGGCGCCGGCCCGGACGTCCTCGGGCAGCCGCGCCAGGGCGGCCAGGGTGGCGTCGATCATCGGCTCGACGAAGCCGGGGTGGTTGTAGAAGTGCCGCAGCTTGTCGACCCGCAGCTCGGGCAGGCCCTCGGCGGCGAGGGCGGCCAGCGCGTCGGCCAGGTTCTCCCGGTACTGGCGGCAGCCCGAGAAGCCGGCGTAGGCGCTGGTGGCGAGGACGGCGACGCGGCGGTGGCCGTCGGCGGCCAGTTCGCGCAGGGTGTCCACCAGGTAGGGCGCCCAGTTCCGGTTGCCCCAGTAGACCGGCAGGTCCAGGCCGTGCTCGGCGAAGTCCTTGCGCAGCGCGGCGAGCAGTTCGCGGTTCTGCTCGTTGATCGGGCTGACCCCGCCGAACAGGAAGTAGTGCTTGCCGACCTCCTTCAGCCGCTCCTTGGGGATGCCGCGGCCGCGGGTCACGTTCTCCAGGAACGGGACGACGTCCTCGGGGGCCTCGGGCCCGCCGAAGGAGAGCAGCAGCAGGGCGTCGTACGGCTGCGGCGCTGCCGGGGCGGCGCCGGGCGGCGAGGGTTTGCGCGCGTCGGACATGACACCGATCCTGCCATTGAGGGGCCGGAGACCCCCGTCGGGGCTGCACGGGTGTCCGGAAAATACTGTTTGCCAAGGTACGTAAGCTGTGTTCACCAGCCTCGTTCCTTACCCCCGCGGAGCTCCCGTGCTGTCCAGCTACCGCCAGATATTCGCCTCCCCCGGCAGTCTGGCCTTCTCCTCCACCGGCTTCGTCTCCCGGCTGCCGATCTCCATGACCGGCATCGGCATCGTGACCATGCTCTCCCAGCTGAGAGGCTCCTACGGGGTGGCGGGCCTGGTGTCGGCGACCCTGGCGATCTCCGCCGCGCTGCTCGGCCCGCAGGTCTCCCGGCTGGTGGACCGGCACGGGCAGCGCCGAATAATCGTCCCGGCCATGGCGCTCACCATCGTCGCCGTGGTCGGCCTGCTGCTGTGCGCCCGGTTCGAGGCACCGGACTGGACGCTCTTCCTCTTCGCGGCCGGCATGGGCGTCATGCCGAGCACCGGCGCGATGGTCCGCGCCCGCTGGGCCCACCTGTACCGCGACGACTCCCCCAAGCTGCACACCGCGTACTCCTTCGAGGCCGTCGTCGACGAGGTGTGTTTCATCGTCGGCCCGATCCTCTCCATCGGCCTGGCCACCTCCGTCTTCCCCGAGGCCGGCGTCCTGCTCGCCGGGGTCTTCCTCGCCGTCGGCGTGCTGCTGTTCGCCGGGCAGCGCTCCACCGAACCGCCGGTCCACCCGGGCGCCCGGCACGTCGGCGGCTCGGTGATCCTCAACCGCGGCCTCCAGGTACTGATCCTCACCTTCGTCGCCACCGGCGCGATCTTCGGCTCGGTCGAGGTCGTCACCGTCGCCTACTCCGAGACCCAGGGGCACAAGTCCATCGCCAGCGTGATCCTCGCGCTGTGGGCGCTCGGCTCCTGCCTGGCCGGCGTGGTGTTCGGCACCCTCAAGCTCACCGGCTCGATGGCCGGCCGCTTCTTCGGCGGCGTCCTGTTCATGGCGCTCAGCATGGCGCCGCTGCTGCTGATCGCCGAGTCGGTGCGCGGGGTCGGCGGGCTGATCGCGGTCGGCGGCGCGCTGCTGGTCGCGGGCATCGCCATCTCGCCCACCCTGATCACCGCGATGGCCCTGGTCGAACGGCTCGTCCCGGCCGCCCAGCTGACCGAGGGCATGACCTGGACGACCACCGGGCTCGCCCTCGGCGTCGCCGTCGGCTCCTCCGCCGGCGGCTGGGTGGTGGACGCCGCCGGCTCCGCCGCGGGCTACTGGGTGCCGCTGACCGCCGGGGTCTTCGGCGTGGTCGCCGCGCTCGCCGGACTGGGCCGGCTGCGCGCCGGACTCGCCGTCGACGAGCCCTCCGAAGCGGCCGAACGGACCGTAGACCTCGAACGGTGAACTGACTAATCTCTCCCTACCCGCGGGCCTACCCGCGGGTAGGGCGGCCCCCACCGCCCCGGACCGCGCCGACCCCGGTCGGCCACGGAGCAGGAGGCGGCGCCATGCCCCAGGCCAGTCCCGCGACCCCCACCCGGTGGACCAACTGGGCCGGGAACCAGAGCGCCCGGCCCGCCCGGGCCGCCACCCCCGGCACCGCGGAGGAACTGGCCAAGGAGATCCTGCGCGCCACCGAGCAGGGCCGCACCGTCAAGGCCGTCGGCTCCGGCCACTCCTTCACCTCGATCGCCTCCGCCGGCGACGGCGTCCTGCTCCGCCCGCACGCGCTCACCGCCGTCCGCGAGCTCGACCGCGAGGCCGGCACCATCACCGTCGAGTCCGGCCTCCCGCTCGCCCGGCTCAACCGGCTCCTCGCCGCCGAGGGCCTCTCCCTCACCAACATGGGCGACATCGAGGTGCAGACCGTGGCCGGCGCCACCAGCACCGGCACCCACGGCACCGGCCGCGACTCCGGCTCGCTCGCCGCGCAGATCCGCGCCCTGGAGATCGTCCTCGCCGACGGCAGCGTCCGGCGCTGCTCCCCCACCGAACACCCCCGGCTGTTCCAGGGCGCCCGGCTCGGCCTCGGCGCCCTCGGCGTGATCACCGCACTGACCTTCGCCGTCGAACCGACCTTCCTGCTCACCGCGCACGAGCAGCCGATGGCCTTCGACGAGGTGCTGGAACGGCTGGACGACCTCACCGCGGTCAACGAGCACTTCGAGTTCTACTGGTTCCCGCACACCGACCGCTGCTCCACCAAGCGCAACAACCGCAGCCAGGGCCCGGCCGCCCCGCTGCCCCGGTTCAAGGAGTGGCTGGAGGACGACTTCCTCTCCAACACCGTCTGGGAGGGCGCCTGCCGGGTCGGCCGGCGCTTCCCCGCCAGCATCCCCGCCATCGCCTCGCTGGCCAGCCGCGCCTGGTCCGACCGCAGCTACACCGACACCGCGTACCGGGTGTTCACCAGCCCGCGCAAGGTCCGCTTCGTGGAGATGGAGTACGCGGTGCCGCGCGCGGCCGTCGCCGAGGTGCTGCGCGAGCTGAAGGCCCTGATCGAGCGCTCCGACTGGAAGGTCGGATTCCCGGTGGAGGTGCGCTTCGCCCCCGCCGACGACCTCTGGCTCTCCACCGCCTCCGGGCGGGACAGCGCCTACATCGCCGTCCACCTCTACCGGGGCACCGCCGACCAGGGCTACTTCACCGGCGTCGAGCAGCTGATGTGCGCCCACCAGGGCCGCCCGCACTGGGGCAAGCTGCACACCCGGGACGCCGGGTACCTGTCCGGCGTCTACCCGCACCTCGGCGACTTCACCGCGCTGCGCGACGAGGTCGACCCGCAGCGCGTGTTCGGCAACGACTACCTGCGCCGGGTCCTCGGCGCCTGATCACGGAGTGGCGCCCCGGGGCGGCGCCGCAGGCGGCGGGGCCACGGAGGCGGGGGCGTTGCTCGGCACCGACGGCTGCGGGCTCGCCCCGCCGGAGGGCTTCCCGCCGTCCGCGGGCGGCGACGAACCGGCCGACGGCGAGGCGCTCGGGCTCGGGCCCGCCGAGGGCGAGGCCGTACCGCCGCCGTGCTCACCGGACCCACCGCTCGGGCTCGGGCCCGCACTCGGCTCCCGGCTCGGCCGCGTCGTCGCCGGGGCCGAGGCACCGCCGGAGGGCGAGGGATCCGAGCCACGCCCGCCACCGGTGGACGGCCGCTCCGTCGGCGGCGCCTCCTGCGGCGGCGAGGGCTTCGGGCCCACCGTGCCGCCGAAGGAGGTCCCGTTGCCCGACTCGCCCTTCACCGTCGCCGACACCGGCTGCCCGGTGGCCAGCTCGAACGCCAGGATCGGCGTCATCGCCACCACGAACACCAGCCCGGACACCGCCGCGCAGGTCTTCCAGCTCCACCGCCGACGCGCCCGGACCACCTGCGGCTCGTTCCACTCCGAGGAGATCGCCGGCGGCGCCGGCTCCGCCGGGCGCTCCGGCACCTGGCGCAGCCCGTTCGCGGCGTGACCGGGCCCCCGGTCCACCACCGCCTCGCGCAGCTGCTCGCCGGTGCGTCTGAAGACGTGCTGGAACACCGCACCGCCGGTGGTGGCCCCGACACTGACCACCGCCGCACCCAGGATCGTTCCGTACACGCCGAGTTCGGAGGCGAGCAGCGCCCCCACCACCGTGGCCAGCGCACTCGCCGCGACCTGAGCCACACTCAGATCAATCCGCTTGCGCTCCTTCTTGCCGCCCTCCTCGGCGGGGCTCCGCTCCGGCATCCACATCCCTCGGTCCGTACGACTGTTCCTCGAACAAGTCACTCCATCTTGCCCAAAGAAGGACACAAGGGACGAAAATGCGGTTCTTCGCCCTCGATATATGTGAAGATGATCACCGTTCACCCGTCGGTGGTCCGCCGTTGGGGGCATGCGCTCTTGAGATTCCCGTGAATCGCGGGAGACTTGAGCGGCGAGCCGCCCCTTCGGATGCCACGAATGGAGTACTGTTCGTAAAGCCTGAGCCTTGGGTCGACTTGTCGACTGCGCCCACACCGGCAGATTGACGAAGAGCCACTGAACAGGCACGCACGGCGACGCCCGTCCCGGACGCCGCGAACACTCCGCGTGCGAGGACGGCCGGGACACCCAGGCGCGACGTCGACGGATGGCGTGGCAAAAAGGCAACCGTGCCACAGCGGCGAGCCCGGGCGTATGCCCGACACGCCGGGGAACTCAGCAAGGTTGTGGCCAGTCGCGAGCGGGCAGGCCACACTCAGTACGGGAGCAGCGACGCAGGTGACGTCGGCAGGCACCACCCGGGAGGTAACCGTGCCCGAACTGCGGGTTGTGGCCGTCAGCAACGACGGCACACGGCTGGTGCTCAAGGCTGCCGACAGCACGGAGTACACCCTTCCCATCGATGAGCGGCTGCGCGCCGCCATCCGCGGCGATCGGCCGCGCCTCGGCCAGATCGAGATCGAGGTCGAGAGCCATCTGCGGCCCCGGGACATCCAGGCCCGGATACGAGCCGGTGCCTCCGCCGAGGAGGTCGCCCAGGCCGCCGGCATCTCCGTCGACCGGGTCCGCCGTTTCGAGGGTCCGGTCCTCGCCGAGCGCGCCTTCATGGCCGAACGCGCCCGCAAGACCGCCATCCGCCGCAACGGCGAATCCACCGGGCCCCAGCTCGGCGAGGCCGTCGCCGAGCGGCTCGCGCTGCGCGGCGCCGAGAAGGACACCGAACGCTGGGACTCCTGGCGGCGCGACGACGGCACCTGGGAGGTCATCCTCGCCTACCGTGCCGACGACGAGGGCCGCAGCGCCTCCTGGACGTACGACCCGCCCCGGCGCCTGGTCCAGCCCAACGACGACGAGGCCCGCGCGCTGATCGGCGAGAACGTCGAGCGCGAGGAGGAGTCGGTCTTCCCGTTCATCCCGCGGATCGCCCGGCTCCCCCAGGACCGGCCGCCCCGCCCGATGATCGACCGGCCGTCCGCCGACCGCATCATGTCCGCCCGCGAGGTCCGCGAGTCCCGCGAGGCGACCGCCGAGTCCCGGGACTCCCTGACCAGCCTGCTCGACGTGGTCCCCGCCTTCCGCGGCGACCTCGCCGTCGGCCCCGCCCCGATCGAACCGGTGCCCGCAGAGGTCGCCGAGGAGAGCGAGGAGGCCGCCGCGGCCGCCGCACCGGCGGTCGGCGCGGGCTCGGCCTACGCCGACATCCTGATGCCGCGGGCCGTCGCCCCGCACCGCGAACGCCTGGTCGGCACCACCGACCGCCAGGCCGAGGCGGACGGCGTCCGGCCCGGCCGCCGGGCCACCGTGCCCAGCTGGGACGAGATCGTCTTCGGCAGCCGGCGCAAGAAGCAGGAGTAGCAGCCCTGACGGAAGGGGCGGGAGGCCGGGCCTCCCGCCCCTTCCGCACGCCCGGGCTCAGCCCCGACTCAACCCGGCTGGTCGGTCACCGCCACCGGGCGGCCCTCGTCGCTCGACCACTCGCTCCACGACCCCGGGTACAGCGTCGCCGGCAGGCCCGCCACCTCCAACGCCAGGATCTGGTGCGCCGCCGTCACCCCCGAGCCGCAGTACACCGCCGTCTCCCGCTCACCCGCGCCCAGCGCGCGGAACCGCGCCGCCAGCTCCGCCACCGGCCGGAACCGCCCGTCGGCCGCCACGTTCTCGGCCGTCGGCGCCGACACCGCGCCCGGGATGTGCCCGGCCCGCGGGTCCACCGGCTCGCTCTCGCCCCGGTAGCGGTCCCCCGCCCGGGCGTCCAGCAGCAGCGCCTCGCGCGCCCAGGCCGCCGCGCCGTCCGCGTCCACCACCGGCAGCTGCCCCGGAACCGGCTTGAAATCGCCCTCCGCCGGCGCCGGGACCTCCGCCGTCACCGGCAGTCCGGCCGCCGACCAGGCCGCGTACCCGCCGTCCAGCACCCGGACGTCCCGGTGCCCGGCCCAGCGCAGCAGCCACCAGGCGCGGGCCGCCGCCAGCGAGGCCGCGCCGTCGTACACCACCACCGGGCGGTCGGAGTCCACCCCGTGGCCGCGCATCGCCGCGCCGAACCCCTCCGGATCCGGCAGCGGGTGGCGGCCGCCCCGGCCGGGGGCGCCCGGCGGGGCCGCGAGATCCCGGTCCAGGTCGACGAAGCGGGCGCCGGGCAGGTGCCCGGCCCGGTACTCCTCGACCGCGGTCGGGCCGGACCGCGCGGCACCGACCAGCCGGTAGCGCACGTCCAGCAGCACCGGCGGGCGCGCCGAGGCGAGCGCCTGCGCCAACCCGGCCGCGGAGATCAGCGGGGAACCGTCGTTGTAGGTGGTCATGGCGGCCATTGTCGCGCAGCGCCGCCGCCCCGCCGCTCTTTGTGCGCTCTTTGCCGGAATTTCCGCGCGGCCCGAGGGTTCGACGCGCGCCAGGGTGGAAGCATCACCCTCGCGCGCGAGGATTTCCGTGCGCCAACCACCCATGAGGAGGCCCGCATTGCCCGCGGTGGAACTCCGACTGGCCCAGGGCACACCCTGCTGGGTCAGCCTGCTGACCGACGACCTGGCCGGCGCCCGCGCCTTCTACGCCGACCTGCTCGGCTGGACCTACACCCCGGGCCCCGGCCAGCTCGGTGCCTACGTCCGCGCAGAACTCGACGGGGCGCCGGTCGCCGGCCTCGGCGTCTCCACCGCCACCGGCTTCCCGGTGCAGTGGACCACCTACTTCGCCGTCGACGACGCCGACCACACCGCCCAACTGGTGCGCGCCTGCGGCGGAACCGTCGCCGTCGGGCCGCTCCAGGCCGAACGCGCCGGGCGGATGGCCATCGCCGCCGACGTCTCCGGCGCCGTCTTCGGCCTCTGGCAGGGCGAGGAGCACACCGGCCGGGAGGCCGGGCCCGAACCCGGCGGACCGGCCTGGACCGAACTGCTCACCCCCGACACCGACGGCGCCGTCGCCTTCTACACCGCCGTACTCGACCGCCCCGTCCGGCACGCCGACGACGAGTCCACGCTGCTCGTGCACGGGCGACCGGTCGCCGGCATCCGGCACCGCGCCGAACTGCGCGGCCATCCGCCCCGCTGGCGGGTCCACTTCGCCGTCCGCGACGCCGCCGCCACCGCCCGGCACACCGTCGGACTCGGCGGCCGCGTCCTGGTCGAGCCGCACGACACCGCCCGCGGCCGCGCCGCCCGGCTGGCCGACCCGCAGGGCGGGCACTTCTCGGTGCTGGAACTCCGCTAGGCCCTGGACGCCCTAGACCTGCTGCTCGAAGGGCAGCACGTCCGGCGAGAGCACCGAGGCCCGCGACGTCGCGGCGGTCAGCCGACGGCGGTGGTGCCGGCGGCAGAGCACCTCGTACCCGACCTCGTCCTCGTTCACCGAGATGTCGCCGACCACCACCTGGGCGCCCTCGACCACCATCACCCCGCCCACCGTCCGGGCGTTGTGCGTCGCCCGCGCACCGCACCAGCACAACGCCTCGACCTGGAGCACCTCCACCCGGTCGGCCAGCTCGATCAGCCGCTGGGAACCGGGGAACAGCCGGGTGCGGAAGTCCGTGGTGATCCCGAACGTGTAGGCGTCGATGTCGAGTTCGTCCACCACCCGGGCCAGCTGGTCGACCTGTTCGGCGGCGAAGAACTGCGCCTCGTCGCAGATCAGGTAGTCCACCCGGCCGCCCGCCGAGAGCCGGTGCACCACGTACGCGTGGAAGTCGAAGTCGTCCGTCACCTCGACCGCGTCCGCCCGCAGGCCCAGCCGGCTGGAGATGGTCGCCGCACCGGCCCGGTCGTGGCGGGTCAGGATGAGGCCCTGCCGGCCGCGGGCGGTGTGGTTGTGGTCCATCTGCAGCGCCAGCGTCGACTTGCCGCAGTCCATCGTGCCCGAGAAGAACACCAGTTCAGCCATGGGTGGAGCAAAGGCCTTTCACATCAGGGGAGTTCGGGCACAGAAGGGTCAAGGACCGGGCTCAGCCGCGAACTTCGAGCAGCGGCACGAACTGCTCGACCGGGGTCATCGAGCCGTGCAGACCGATCATCGCGGACTCGCCCGGCTCGTTGCGGGAGGCGGTGATCGCGATGTCGTCCCGCGCCGCGGCCACCACGTCGCCGATCCGCCCGTACACCCGCTCGTCCACGGTCGGACCGAACCAGCCGGCCGCGATCGCCTGGTCCCGGGTGGCCACCCACATCCGGTCGCCCAGCACCTCGCTCCAGACCGTGAACACGTCGGCCGCCGCACCGGGCACCGCGTACACGTGCCGGGCCCGGCCCTCGCCGCCCAGCAGGGCCACGCCGGCGCCCAGCTCCCAGTCCTCGTCGAAGTCGATCCGGTCCTCCGGCGCGATGTCGATCATGCCGTGGTCGGCGGTCACGTACATCGCCGAACGCGGCGGCAGCCGCTCGGCCAGCCGACGGGCCAGCCGGTCCACCGCGTCCAGGGTCATCCGCCACTCGTCCGAGTCCACCCCGAAGCGGTGGCCCGCGCCGTCCAGCTCGCTGACGTACGTGTAGACCAGCGCCCGGTCGTGCTCGGCCAGCCAGGAGGCCGCCAGGTCCATCCGCTCCTCGCCCGTGGTGCGGCCCAGGAAGGTGCCGCCGGACAGCGCCACCCTGGTCAGCGGGGTCTGCGCGAACAGCGGGGAGGACACCTGCGCGGTCGCCACCCCGGCGGCGTGCGTCCGCTCGAAGACCGTCGGGTACGGCTGCCAGACGTGCGGGTCGGTGTGCGGCTGCCAGCGCAACTGGTTCATCAGATAACCGGCGCCCGGCACCGCGACCGTGTACCCGGCCAGGCCGTGCAGCCCCGGCGGGGTGCCGGTGCCGACCGAGGCCAGCGAAGTCGCCGTGGTCGACGGGAAACCGGCGGTCAGCGGGCGGCCCGAGCCACCCATCGAACTCCCGGCCAGCGAGGACAGGAACGGCGCGTACTCCGGGTGCCGCAGCAGCAGCTCCCAGCCCAGACCGTCCACCAGGAACACCACCACCCGGTCCGCCGGGGCGATGGGCAGGGTCGCGGTGAAGCCCGGGACGCCCAGCCCCGCCGCCACCGAGGGCAGCAGGTCGCAGAGCGAACCACTGCCGTACGGGGGCGCGGGAGCCGCAGCCGGGTCGAGGATCTCGAAGGCGTCGAAGCCGTCGGAGGGTGCGAAGGACATGAAACCGGATTCGTAGCAGTCGGAGGCGGCGGTGTTCAGACCCGCGGGCCGTTGCTGATCGTCGCGTCGGACAGCGCGCGGGCGAACACCAGCGCCTGGGCCACCGTCTCCGGGCCGTCACCGGCCTCGCTCACCCGCAGTGACAGATCGTCAGCCGTCGCCGAACCGGTGTAGCCGTGATCCGCCTCGCAGTTCGGGTCGGAACAGCCCGCCGGCTCCAGGTCCAGCCGCTGCACCGCACCCCAGCCGATCGTCAGCACCACCTCGCGCGGCAGCGTCCCCGGCGTGTACGTCTCCGGGTTCGCGACCATCCGGCTCAGCACGACCGAACCGATCCGGTCCAACCGGACACTCTCCGTCGACGTCGTCGCGAACGGCACCGCCGGGCTGCCCCCCTCCCCCGACTGCTCATCGGTGTGGCTCACCACGAACCGCGTCGGGGTCAGTACCAGCACCGTCACGTGCCGACGCACCTCATTGGCGTCGAAGGTCGTCTCCTGGTGCACCAGGTAGGAGCTGATCGGCTCCGGGCCCACCGCGGCCTCGACCGCCTCGGACACCAGGGCCGGGTAGTAACCGCTGCGCTCGATCGCCGAGCGCAGGTCCTGAGTGCTGGTGGTACCGGTCTTCGCCATAACTCCATCCTGGCATGGTCCGCCGACGAAGCGGGCGGCACGGCGCCGAGCTTCGGACAACAGCGCCCACGGGCAGGCGCAACCAAGGAAGGTTACAGGGTGCTCATCGCGCGCGGGCCCAGATCGCTACGGACGGGCAGCGGCGCGATCCGCACCCGCGCCCCCAGGATCGCCAGCCCGTACGGGGCCACGACCACCGGTTCGAGATCCACCGAGGCGATCTCCGGCACGTCGTCCACCAACTGCGACACCCGCAGCAGCAACTCCTCCAGCGCACCGGTGTCCACCGCCTCCGCACCCCGCCAGCCGAACAGCAGGGGAGCCGCCCGCACCTCCCGGACCAGCCCGGCCACCTCCTGGTCGGTCGCCGGGACCAACCGGTGCGCCACATCGCTCAGCAACTCGGCCGGCGCCCCGGCCAGGCCGAAGGACAGGATCGCGCCGACCGCCGGATCCACCGTGGCGCCGATCACGGTGTCCACCCCGCGCGGCGCCAGCCGCTGCACCACCAGCTCCGCCTGCGCCGCACCGCCCAGCAGCGCGTCCAGCTCGCGGTGCGCCCGGCGCAGCCCCGGCTCGCCGGTCAGGTCCAGCCGCACGCTGCCCAGGTCCGGACGGTGGCGCAGATGCGGGGCGGTGGCCTTCAACGCCACCGGGTAGCCGAGCGTCGCCGCGGCCCGCACGGCCGCCTCCTCGTCCGGGGCCGGCAGCGCCGGGAAGACGTCGATGCCGTAGCGGGCCAGCAGCTCGCGGGCCCCGGCGTCCGGCAGGGTGATCCGGGCTCCGCCCGGCTGCGTCCGCGCGGCGATCGCGGTCCGGGTGCTCAACGCCGCCTCGACCAGCGCGCGGGCGCCCGGCTCGTCGATCCGGTCCAGCTCGGGCACCCGGGCCGTCTCCTCCGCCACGGCCGTCCGGCGCCGCCACTGCGCGTAGTGCACCGCGTGCGCCAGCGCCCGCACCGCCCGCTCCGGCGCCGCGAACGCCGGCACGCCCCCCGGGCGCAGCCGGACCGGCAGATCGGTCAACGCCAGATGGGCGAGCACCAGCGGCTTGCCCAACTCCCTTGCCCGCCGACTGGCTTCGAGCAGCGCGGCGGCGATCTCCGGATCGTCCGAACCCATCTCCGGATCGTCCGGGCCGGTCAGCCGACCGCCCATGAAGGCGTGCGCGGACGTGCCGATCGGCGGGATCGCCACCGCGATCACCGCGTCCACCGCCGGATCGGCCAGTGCCACGTCCAGCGCGATCCGGAAGTTCTCGCCCGTCGCGGCGGTGGTCAGGTCGACCGGGGTGCGCGGCCGCAGGCCCGCGCTCAGGCAGGCGTCGTAGGTCAGCAGGCCCAGCGAGTCCGAGTTGCCGACCACCGCGACCCGGTCCCCCGGCGGCAGCGGCTGCAGGGCCAGCAGTTCCCCGGTGTCGTACAGCTCGGTGATCGTCTCCACCCTGGTCACGCCCGCCTGCTCGAACAGCGCGTCCACCGTCGCGTCGCGCAACCCCGTCGCGGTCGCCGGCACCGCGTGGCCCGGCGGCAGGCTGCCGGTGTGCCGGGCGCCCTTCACCACCACGACCGGCTTCACCGCGGCCAGCCGGCGTGCGATCCGGGTGAACTTGCGCGGGTTGCCGAAGGACTCCAGGTAGAGCAGCACCACCTCGGTGGCCTCGTCCTCCGCCCAGTACTGCAGGAAGTCGTTGCCGGAGACGTCCGACCGGTTGCCCACCGAGGCGAAGGAGGACACCCCCAGGCCCCGGCGATGCGCCGACTCCAGCAGGGCCACCCCGATCGCACCGGACTGGCAGAAGATCCCGAACCCGCCCCGGCCCGGCAGCTGCGGGGCCAGCGAGGCGTTCAGCGGGCGGTCCGGATCGGTGTTGATCAGGCCGAAGGCGTTCGGACCGATCACCCGCATCCCCGCCGCCCGCGCCTGGCGCACCAGCGAGCGCTGGCGGTCCCGGCCCTCCGGACCGGTCTCCGCGTACCCGGCGGTCACCACCACCAGGCCCTGCACCCCGTGCGTACCGCACTCGGCGACGGCCGCCGGGACGGCCCCCTCCGGGACGGCGATCACCGCGAGATCCACCGGCCCGGGAACGTCCAGAATCGAACGGTGCACCGGGACGCCGTCCAGCTCGGTGCCGGGCGGGGCGTTGCGGTTCACCGCGTACACCGGGCGGGTGCTGTCGGTACTGCCCAGCAGGTCCCGCAGGATCGCCCGGCCCACCGTCTGCGGATTGCGCGACACCCCGATCACCGCCACCGACCGCGGGGTCAGCAGCCGCTGCACCGACTTCGCCTCCGCCCGGTGCTCGCGCGCCCGCATCACCGCCAGCGAACGGTCCGTCTGCTCAAGATCGAACTCCAGGTGCACCACACCGTCGGTGAAACTGCGGCGCTGCGTGTAGCCCGCGTCGGTGAAGACCTTCACCATCTTCCGGTTCTCCGGCAGCACCTCCGCCTGGAACCGGCGGATCCCCCGCTCCTGCGCCACCGCCGCGATGTGCTCCAGCAGCGCCGAGGCCACCCCGCGGCCCTGATGCGCGTCCTGCACCAGGAACGCCACCTCGGCGTCCGTCCCGGCCTCGGACGGGCGGCCCTGCGCGTCGATCCGGTCGTAGCGGACGGTGGCGATGAAGCGGTCCCGGACCACCACCGCCAGCGCCACCCGGTCCACGAAGTCGTGGTGGGTGAAACGGCGGACGTCCTTCTCCGACAACCGGGGATAGGGGGCGAAGAAACGGAAGTACTTGGACTGGTCCGACACCTGTGCGTAGAACTCCACCAGACGCTCCGCGTCCTCCGGCGTGATCGGCCGGATGCGGGCCGTGCCGCCGTCCCGCAGCAGGATGTCGGCCTCCCAGTGCTGGGGGTAATCCGGTCCGGATTCCCGCCGGTCACCGGGGTCCTGCTCGGGCTGCGCCACTGCGGAGTCGTCCACATTCGTCAGGCTATCCGGCGGCGAGCCGAATGGCGCCGGGTGCACGCTGGCGGCAGGGTGGGCAGGGCCGCTGGCCGGGCCTTATGCCCCGAAAAGAAACAATCACAAGTCCCGAACGCAGCGGCTCGCAGGGGCCGCCTGCGTGCAACACTGGTCTAGACAACATGGCCGCTTCCCCGAGCACGGCCGTAACCAGCTTCACCGGAAAGGCACGTCTCATGGCTGAGCGCCGCGTCACCATCGGTTGGGCCGAGGGCCTGCACGCCCGTCCCGCCTCCGTCTTCGTCCGGGCCGTCACGGCCACCGGCGTGCCGATCACCATCGCCAAGCCCGGCGGCAACCCCGTCAACGCCGCCTCCATGCTCGGCCTGCTCGGCCTCGGCGCCCAGGGCGGCGACGAGGTCATCCTCGCCTCCGACGCCGACAACGCCGACGACGCCCTCGACCGCCTCGCCAAGCTCGTCCAGGAAGGCCTCGACGAGCTCCCGGCCGCGGCCTGAGCCAACTCGACCAACCCGACAGGGGTGCTGCCACATCGTGGCGGCACCCCTGTCGACGTTGATCAGCCCTTGACGCAGACGACCTGCTTGAGGTGGGCGACCACCTCGACGAGGTCCTTCTGCTGCTCGATGACCTTCTCGATGGACTTGTAGGCACCCGGGATCTCGTCCACGACGCCGCTGTCCTTGCGGCACTCCACGCCCTCGGTCTGCTCGACCAGGTCCTGCGTGGTGAACCGCTTCTTCGCCGCGTTCCGGCTCATCTTGCGGCCGGCGCCGTGCGAGGCCGAGTTGAACGCCGCCTCGTTGCCGAGACCGCGGACGATGTAGGAACCGGTGCCCATCGAGCCGGGGATGATGCCGAAGTCGCCGGTGCCCGCCCTGATCGCGCCCTTGCGGGTCACGAGCAGGTCGACACCGTCGTACGTCTCCTCCGCCACGTAGTTGTGGTGGCAGCTGATGACCTCGTCGAAGGTGACCTTGGCCTTGGCGAATTCACGGCGGACGACGTCCTGGAACAGCGCCATCATCACCGCGCGGTTGTTCTTGGCGTACTCCTGAGCCCAGAACAGGTCCTGGCGGTAGGCCGCCATCTGCGGGGTCTCCGCGATGAAGACCGCGAGGTCCTGGTCGATCAGGCCCTGGTTGTGCGGCAGCGAGCGGGCGACGCCCATGTGGTGCTCGGCCAGTTCCTTGCCGATGTTGCGCGAGCCGGAGTGCAGCATCAGCCACACAGAACCGGACACATCTATGCAAACTTCGCAAAAGTGGTTGCCGGCCCCGAGCGTCCCCATCTGCTGCATCGCCCGCTCGCGGCGCCACTTGACCTCCCCGGCCACGCCGTCGAAGCGGTGCCAGAAGTCGTCCCAGCCCGCCGTCCGGAAGCCGTGCAGCTTGGCCGGGTCGACGGGGTCGGTGTGGAGGCCGCGGCCGACCGGGATGGCCTGCTCGATCTTGGAGCGGAGGCGGGACAGGTCGTCGGGGAGGTCCTTGGCGGTGAGGGAGGTCTTCACCGCGCTCATTCCGCAGCCGATGTCGACACCGACCGCCGCCGGGCAGACGGCGCCCTTCATGGCGATGACGGAGCCGACGGTCGCGCCCTTGCCCAGGTGGACGTCGGGCATCACGGCGAGGCCGTGCAGCCAGGGCAGGGAGCTGATGTTGCGCAGTTGCTGCAGGGCCTGGCCCTCGACGGTGGCCGGGTCGGTCCACATCCGGATCGGGACCCGGATTCCGGGCACCTCGGTGTACGTCATGGTTGAACGACCTCCAGCGGTCGGGTGGTTCGGGGAAGGGGGTGCCGCGCGAAGAAGCCCGGTGCGGCTCGGGGAAGTTCGGGGGTGGGGCTCAGGCGCCCTGGGCACAGGGGGAGGACGGCCTCGGGGAGCGTCGGCGTATGGCTCGCTCGACCCGCATGGTGACCGCCTCCCTTCGTTCGTCGTCGTTCGTCGTCGTTCGTCCGTGTGTGCCGGGGACATCTATCCACGGAACGCCGCTGGCCCGCAACGGATTTAACAACGCGGCGGCCCGGCGGAGCGGGTGCTCCACCGGGCCGCACGGGAACCGCGAGGTCAGCTGACGACGGTGACCTCGCCGATGCCGAGGGCCCGCACGTCGTCGGCGATGACGGCGGCGTCGCCGACCAGCACGGTGACCAGGCGGTCCGGCGGGAAGGCGGCGACGACGGCCTCGGTGGCGGCGGCGGTGGGCAGTTCGGCGAGCTGCCGGTAGACCTCGGCCTGGTAGTCGTCCGCGAGGTACTGCTCGACCTGGTCGGCCAGGGTGCCGGCGACGGAGCCCGCGGTCTCGTACTTCAGCGGGGCGACGCCGACCAGGAACTGCACGGCCTCGTCGCGCTCGGCCTCGGTGAGGCCCTCGGCGGCGAGGGTGCGCAGGATGGTCCAGGTGTCGGCGAGCGCCGGGGCGGTGGAGGCGGTGTCCACCGAGCCGCTGATGGCGAGCAGCGAGCGGCCGCTGCCGTCGGCGGCGGAGCGCAGCGGCTGGGCGAAGGAGCGGACGCCGTAGGTGTAGCCCTTCTCCTCGCGCAGGACGCGGTCCAGGCGGGAGGTGAGGGTGCCGCCGAGGCAGTAGGTGCCGAGGATCTGGGCGGCCCAGACCGGGTCGTGGCGGTCGGGGCCGATGCGGCCGATGAGGAGCTGGGTCTGGACGGAGCCGGGGCGGTCGACGATGAGGACGCGGCTGCGGTCGTCGGCGGTGACGGGGGCGTGGACGGAGGGTTCGGCCGCGTTGCCGGTCCAGGTGCCGAGGGTGCTCTCCAGGAGGGCGGGCAGGTCGGTGCCGGTGAGGTCGCCGACCACGACGACGGTGGCGGTGGCCGGGCGCACGTGGGCGTCGTAGAAGGCCTTGACGGCGGCCCGGTCGATGGCCTTGACCGTGTCGGCGGTGCCGCTGCGGGGCCGGGAGAGGCGGTCGGCGCCGTCGAAGAGCTCGGCGTAGAGGGCCTTGGCGGCGCGCCGGGCGGGGTTGGCCTGCTCGTGGACGATCTCGTCGAGCCGGTTGGCGACGAGGCGCTCGATCTCGTCCTCGGGGAGGGCGGGGGCGCGCAGGGCGTCGGCGAGCAGGGAGAGGCCGCGCTGCAGGCGGGAGGCGGGGACCTCCAGGGAGACGCGGATGCAGGGGTGGTCGGCGTGGGCGTCGAGGGTGGCGCCGGCGCGTTCGAGCTCGGCGGCGTACTCCTCGGCGGTGAGGGTGTCGGTGCCCTCGCTGAGGGCCCGGGCGAGGATGGCGGCGATGCCGTCGAGGCCGTCGGGTTCGGCGGCGAGCGGGGCGTCGAGGAGGACCTCGACGGCGACGAGCTGCTGGCCGGGCCGGTGGCAGTGCAGGACGGTGATGCCGTTGCCGAGGGCGGCGCGCTCGGGGGCGGGGAAGGCCCAGGGGCTGGGGGTGCCGGGCTCGGGCTGGGGGTGGAACGTCATGGCGGGGACGTAGTCGGTGCTCATGCGGCGGCACCCTCCTCATCGGTGGCGGCGGTGGCGTCGGCGTCGTCGGCCGCGGTGGGCTCGTAGACGAGGACGGCCCGGTTGTCGGGGTGGAGCCGGGCCTTGGCGACGGCCTGGACCTCCTCGGCGGTGATGTCGAGGACCTTGGGAAGGGCGCCGCCCAGCAGCTTGGGGTCGCCGAACAGGACGGCGTAGCGGCAGAGTTCGTCGGCGCGGCCGGCGACGGTGGTGAGCCGGTCGAGCCATTCGCGCTCGATCTGGGCCTGGGCCCGTTCGAGTTCCTCGGGGGTGGGGCCTTCGGCGGCGAAGCGGGCGAGTTCCTCGTCGACGGCGGCGTCGATCTGCTCGATGGTGGCGTCGCCGGAGGTCTTGACGTCGAGCCAGCCGAGGCTGGGGGCGCCGGCGAGGCGGAGCAGGCCGAAGCCGGCGGCGACGGCGGTGCGGTCGCGGCGGACGAGCCGGTTGTAGAGGCGGCTGGACTCGCCGCTGCCGAGGATGGTGAGGGCGAGGTCGGCGGCGTCGGCGTCGCGGGTGCCGTCGTGCGGGAGGCGGTAGGCGGCCATCAGGGCGCGGGAGGGGACGTCCTCGTGGACGTGCTCGCGCAGTTCGCGGCCGATGGTGTCGGGGAGTTCGCCGGAGCGCGGGGGCTGCTTGCCGTCGTGGGCGGGGATGCTGCCGAAGTACTTCTCGACCCAGGCGACGGTCTGCTCGGGGTCGATGTCGCCGACGACGGTGAGGACGGCGTTGTTGGGCGCGTAGTAGGTGCGGAAGAACGCGCGGGCGTCGTCGAGGGTGGCGGCGTCGAGGTCGGCCATGGAGCCGATCGGGGTGTGGTGGTACGGGTGGCCGTCGGGGAACGAGAGCGCGGTGAGCTTCTCGAAGGCGGTGCCGTAGGGCACGTTGTCGTACCGCTGGCGGCGCTCGTTCTTGACGACGTCGCGCTGGTTCTCCATGGACGTCTCGTCGAGGGCGGCGAGCAGCGAGCCCATGCGGTCGGCCTCCAGCCAGAGGGCGAGCTCCAACTGGTGGGCGGGCATGGTCTCGAAGTAGTTGGTGCGCTCGAAGCTGGTGGTGCCGTTGAGCGAGCCGCCGGCGCCCTGGACGAGCTCGAAGTGCCCGTTGTTGGAGACGTTGGCGGAGCCCTGGAACATGAGGTGCTCGAAGAGGTGGGCGAGGCCGGTGCGGCCCTTGACCTCGTGGCGGGAGCCCACGTCGTACCAGAGGCAGACCGCGGCGACCGGGGTGAGGTGGTCCTCGGAGAGGACGACGCGCAGGCCGTTGGCCAGGCGGTGCTCGGTGATGGCGATGGCAGCGCCATGTCCTCCGGTGGAGGCGGATTCGGGGGCCGGGTTGGCCATGCGCTCGGGTCCTTCCCGTCGTCGATGTCGGGGTTCGTGTGGCGTCCCCCATTGTGGTGCAACGCGTGGGGGGCGTGTTCGTGTCCCGCGCGGACGGGGCGTTCGCCAGGGGCGGAAGAGGGGCGCTGGCCGGGAGTGTCGGCGCGAGGGTCCACAATGGGGGCGCCGAGCCCTGTTGACGGGGGTCGGCGGATGGACGTCAGAGACTGACCGAGACACAGCAAGCGAGACGTAAGGGAGCCCCGCCGCGATGGCCCGCCGCAGTTCGCAGACCCCGCCGCCCGGAGACTTCGAGGAGCGGATCCTCGATGTCGACGTCGTGGACGAGATGCAGGGCTCCTTCCTGGAGTACGCCTACTCGGTGATCTACTCGCGTGCGCTTCCTGACGCGCGGGACGGTCTGAAGCCGGTGCACCGCCGGATCCTGTACCAGGCCAACGAGATGGGCCTGCGGCCGGACCGCGCGCACGTGAAGTGCGCCCGTGTGGTGGGCGAGGTGATGGGCCGGCTGCACCCGCACGGCGACGCGTCGATCTACGACTCGGTCGTCCGGATGGCGCAGCCGTTCTCGATGCGGCTGCCGCTGATCGACGGGCACGGGAACTTCGGTTCGCTGGGCAACGACGACCCGCCGGCGGCGATGCGCTACACGGAGTCGCGGCTGACGGCGGCGTCGATGGCGATGGTGGAGTCGATCCACGAGGACACCGTCGACTTCGGTCCGAACTACGACGGCAGCGAGCAGGAGCCGTTGGCGCTGCCGGCGGCGTTCCCGAACCTGCTGGTGAACGGCGCGACGGGCATCGCGGTCGGCATGGCGACGAACATGCCGCCGCACAACCTGTCCGAGGTGGTGGCGGCGGCCCGGCACCTGATCAAGCACCCGACCGCGGACCTGGACACGCTGATGCGGTTCGTGCCCGGTCCGGACCTGCCGACGGGCGGGCGGATCGTGGGCCTGTCGGGGATCCGGGACGCGTACGAGTCGGGCCGCGGCACGTTCAAGATCCGGGCGACCACGACGGTGGAGGCGGTGACGGCGCGCCGCAAGGGCATCGTGGTGACCGAGCTGCCGTACAACGTCGGCCCAGAGAAGGTCATTTCGAAGATCAAGGACCTGGTCAACGCGAAGAAGCTGCAGGGCATCGCGGACGTCAAGGACCTGACCGACCGCGAGCACGGGCTGCGGCTGGTGATCGAGGTGAAGAACGGCTTCGTGCCGGAGGCGCTGCTGGAGCAGCTGTACAAGCTGACGCCGATGGAGGAGACCTTCGGCATCAACAACGTGGCGCTGGTGGACGGCCAGCCGCTGACGCTGGGGCTGAAGGAGCTGCTGGAGGTCTACGTCGACCACCGGTTCACCGTGGTGCGGCGGCGCAGCGACTTCCGCCGGCGCAAGCGGGAGGAGCGGCTGCACCTGGTCGACGGTCTGCTGGTGGCGCTGCTCGACATCGACGAGGTCATCGCGATCATCCGGTCGAGTGACAACGCGGGGCAGGCGAAGGAGCGCCTGATGGAGCGCTTCTCGCTGTCGGAGACGCAGACGGCGTACATCCTGGACACGCCGCTGCGGCGGCTGACCCGGTTCGACCGGGTGGAGCTGGAGCAGGAGAAGGCGAAGCTGAGCGCGGAGATCGCGGAGCTGACCGAGATCCTGGAGTCGGACACCCGGCTGCGCAGCGTGGTGTCGTCCGAACTCGGCGCGGTGGCGAAGCAGTTCGGGACGGAGCGGCGGACGGTGCTGCTGGAGGCGGGGGCGGCGCCGTCGGCGGCGCTGTCGGTGCCGCTGGAGGTGGCGGACGACCCGTGCCGGGTGCTGTTGTCGTCGACGGGCCTGCTGGCCCGGACGGCGGACGGGGAGCCGTTCGAGCTGTCGGAGAAGCGGTCGAAGCACGATGTGATCGTGTCGGCGGTGCCGGCGACGGCGCGGGCGGACGTGGGCGTGGTGACGTCGGCGGGCCGGGTGCTGCGGCTGCCGGTGATCGACCTGCCGGCGCTGCCGCCGACGCCGTCGCCGACGCTGGCCGGCGGGGCGGCGGTGGGCGAGTTCCTGCGGCTGGAGGCCGGGGAGCGGGCGCTGGCGCTGACCACGCTGGACGAGTCCTCGCCGGGGTTGGCGCTGGGCACGGCGCAGGGCGTGGTGAAGCGGGTGGTGCCGGAGTGGCCGGCGAACAAGGACGAGTTCGAGGTGATCGCCCTCAAGGAGGGTGACGAGCTGGTGGGTGCGGTCGAACTGCGCACCGGCGAGGAGGACTTGGTCTTCATCGCCTCGGACGCGCAGCTGCTGCGCTACCCGGCGGGGCAGGTGCGTCCGCAGGGCCGTCCGGCGGGCGGCATGGCGGGGATCAAGCTCTCGGACGGGGCGCGGGTGCTGTCGTTCACGGCGGTGGATCCGGCGTCGGACGCGGTGGTGGTCTCGGTGGCGGGGGTGTCGGGGACGCTGACCGGCGAGGAGCAGACGTCGTGGAAGGTGACGCCGTTCGAGCAGTACCCGCGCAAGGGCCGGGCGACGGGCGGCGTGCGCTGCCAGCGGTTCCTGCGCGGTGAGGACGGCCTGACGTTCGCCTGGGCGGGTGCGGCCCCGGCCCGTGCGGCGACCGACAAGGGCGCGCCGGTGGACCTGCCGGAGCGCGACCCGCGCCGGGACGGTTCGGGCACGCCGGTGTCGACGCCGATCGCGGTGGTGGCCGGCCCGGCGTAGCCCCGCGGCGCGGTGGAGGAGGGGTGCCGGAGCCGTCCGGCGCCCCTCCTTCGTCGTCCGGGGGCGCGGCGGGTGCCGAGGGTAGCCTTACCCGGGTGAGCACCTGTGCGACGCTGTCGCGTGAACTGTCGGAGCCGCTGGTCGCCACCGCCGCGGTGGCGACCACCTGGCTGCTGGTGGAGCAGAACGGGCCGTGGGGCGCGAAGGCGCTCGGGGAGAGCCACCTGGACCCGGCGACGGGGCGGGCGCTGGACGCGGCCGCGGCGGGCACCGGGGTGCGGGTGGCGCTGATCCGGCGGCCGGGGCGGCACGCGGACTGCCTGCCGACGGCGCGGCACGAGGTGGTGGTGGCGCACACGGTGCCGGGTCGCGGCTGGGTGCGCCGGGCGGAGGTGGCCGATCCGGCGGAGCTGCTGGAGCTGGACTTCACGGCGCTGGGCGTCGGCGACCACGGCGGTTTCGGGGTGGAGCACGTCGGCGGCCCGTTGGCGCTGGTGTGCACCAACGGGCGGCGGGACCGCTGCTGCGCGCTGCTGGGCCGTCCGTTGGCGGCGGAGCTGGCGGCGGCCGGGCACAGCGAGGTGTGGGAGGTGACGCACCTGGGCGGGCACCGCTTCTCCCCCACGATGCTGGTGCTGCCGTACGGCTACGCGTACGGGCGGCTGACGGCGGAGGCGGCCAAGGAGGTGTTGGCGGCGACGGCGGCCGGGCACATGGTGCCGGCCTGGTCGCGGGGCTGTTCGGGCTGGGAGCGTCCGGGCCAGGCGGCCGAGCACGCGGTGCGGCTGGCGACCGGGGAGACCAGGGTGGACGCGCTGACGCTGGCCCAGCGGCCGGACGGCGCGGGCCGCTGGCTGGTCTCGGTGCTGCACGAGGACGGCCGGGCCTGGGAGGTGGACGTGATCGAGGCGGTGAGCGAGCCGCCGCGTCCGGAGAGCTGCGGCAAGGCGGCGGGGACGCCGTCGCGGATGGACGTGCTCTCGGTGCGGGGCCGGTAGCGGGACGGCGGTGCGCGGTAGCGGGACGGCGGTGGGCGGTAGCGGGACGGCGGCCGGGAGCGGGACGGCAGCGGCCGGCATCGGGACGGCAGCGGCCGGGAGCGCGCGGGCGGCCCCGCGCCCGTGGGGGTGAGCGCGGGACCGGAGCGCGCGGGCGGCCCCGCGCCTGCTGTCCACGGAGGCGCGCGGGGCCGTCACGTCGGGTGTCGGCTCAGCCGGTGACGGCCTTGCCGACGAACTCGGTGGTGTAGGTGCGGGAGAGGTCGATGGTGCCCTCCTTGCCCTTGACGTCCGGGTGGAAGGCGGCGAGCACGGCGAGGACGGTCTTGGGGCCGTCGGCCGGCATCACGCCGTCGGTGGTGAACATCGGCAGGGTCGCCTTGATCGCGGCCGCGTACTGCTCGGCGCCGCCCTGCGCGTAGTCGGCGGGCATCTTCGCGGCGATCTCCTCGGGGCTGTGCGTGGACATCCACTTGAGGGTCTTGACGAAGGCGTTGGTGAGCTTCTGGGTGGTGTCCTTGTTCTTCTCCACCCAGTCGGTGTTCATGTAGAGCGAGGACGACGGGTAGAGGCCGCCGAGTGCCTCGCGGGAGCCCTCGGGGGTGCGCATGTCGTAGAGGATCTTGCCGAGGCCCTTGTCGAGGACGTTGGCGACGGTCGGGTCGGTGGTCATCCCGCCGTCGATGCTGCCCTGTTGGAGCGCGGCGATGAAGGTCTGGCCGGCGCCGACCGCGATCGGGCTGAACTCGCTGACGGCGGTGCCGTTCTTGACGGCGAGGTACTTGGTGAGGAAGTCGGTGGAGGAGCCGATGCTGGTGACGCCGAGCTTCTTGCCCTTGAAGTCGGCACCGGACTTGATCGCGTCGGCCTGCTTGGTGGAGACGAGTTCGACCTCCCCGGGGGCCTGGGAGAACTGCACCACGGACTCGACGATCTTGCCCTTGGCCTGGAGGTCGATGGTGTGGTCGTAGAAGCCGACGGCGCCCTGGACGTCGCCGGCGAGCAGCGCGGTGGTGGCGTTGACGCCGGCGGGCTCGCTCATCAGCTCGACGTTGACGCCGGCGTCGGCGAAGAAGCCGAGCCGCTGGGTGAGCATCGCGGGCAGGTAGATGACCTTGTCCAGGCCGCCGACCATGATCTTGACCTTGGGCCCGTCGACCTGTCGGCCGGCCGGGGCGGCGGCGCCGTGGGTGGTCGTGGCGGCGTCGTTGGCGCAGGCGGCGAGCGGGAGGAGCAGGACGGCGGCGAGGGCGGCCGCGGCGGGTCTGCCGATCGGGTTCGGGCGCATGGGTGGGGGTGCCTCTCTCTGCGAGGGGGGATCAGCGGCGCAGGGGGTTCAGCGAAGCGGGGGGTTCGCGACGCAGGGGGTTCGCGACGCAGGGGATGGGGTTCAGCGACGCAGAAGGGTTCAGCGGCCGTCGCCCGTGTCTGCGGGCTTCCAGCGGAACAGCTTCGTCTCGGCGAAGGTCAGCAGCCCCTCGGTGAGCAGCGCCACGACGGCGAGGATGGTCATGGCGGCGTACACGCCGGCCGCGTTGAAGGTGCCCTGGGCGGCGGCGACGAGCAGGCCGAGACCCTTGGTGGCGCCGATGTACTCGCCGACGATGGCCCCGATCAGGGCGAAGCCGAAGCTGACGTGCAGGCTGGTGAAGATCCAGGTGGTGGCGGCGGGGATGACCACCTGGAGGGTGACCTTGCGGCCGTCGGCGCCGAGGATGCGGGCGTTGGAGACGAGGTTGCGGTCCACCTCGCGGGCGCCCTGGAAGGCGTTGAAGAACACCGGGAAGAACACCAGGACGACGGCGGAGGCGACCTTGGAGGCCGGGCCGAGGCCGAACCAGATCAGGAAGATCGGGGCGAGCACGATCCGCGGGATGGCGTTGAGCACCTTGATGTAGGGCCCGAACACGTCGGCCAGGAAGCGGACCCGGCCGAGCGCGATGCCGAGCAGCACACCGCAGATGACGCCGATCACCCAGCCGGTGAGGGCCTCGTAGAGGGTGTAGCCGATCTGTTCGCCGAGCGAGCCCTGCGCGGTGCCGTGGGTGATCCACTGCCAGATCTGGTCCCAGATCCTCGACGGCTGCGAGAAGTTGAACGGGTCGATGACGTCCGTGCGGGCGCAGACCTCCCACAGTCCGAGGAAGGCGACCAGGACCGCGACCCGGGCCCCGTAGACGGTCAACCTCCGGTTGCGGGCGGCCCGTTCGCGGGCCTCGGTACGGCTGGCGGGGGCGGCCGCCGGGGGCTTGTCGGCGACGGCCGACGCGGTCTCAAGCGGCACGACCCGCTCCTCTCTCGCGGGTGATGCGCACCTCTTCGCCGAGCGAGGCCCAGATCTCGCGGTACAGCTCGACGAACCTCGGTTCCAGCCGGACGGCCTCCACGGTGCGCGGTCGTGGCAGGTCGACGGTGAAGATCTCCTTGACGGTGGCCGGTCCGGCCGTCATGACGACGACCCGGTCGGCGAGCGCGATGGCCTCGTCCAGGTCGTGGGTGACGAAGACGACCGACGCGGCGTTCCCGGACGACCTGGTCCCGGCCCACAGCTCCAGCAGCTGGTCCGACATCAGGGCGCGGGTCTGCACGTCCAGCGCCGAGAACGGCTCGTCCATCAGCAGGATGTCCGGGTCGTTGACGAAGGTCTGGGCGAGCGCGACGCGCTTGCGCATGCCGCCGGACAGCTGGTGCGGGTAGCGGTCCTCGAAGGCGGCGAGGCCGACCCGGCCCAGCCAGTCCCGGGCCCGCTCCCTGGCCTCGGCGGTGGGCACACCGCGGAAGCGCGGCCCGGCCATCACGTTGGACAGGACGGTGCGCCAGGGGAAGACGGCGTCCTGCTGGAAGACGAAACCGACCTTGGGGTGGATCCCGCGGACCGGCTCGCCGTCCACCCGGACCTCGCCCTCGGTGGGCTCCTCCAGGCCGCTGACCAGGGTCAGCGTGGTGGACTTGCCGCAGCCGGTGGGCCCGACGACGGCGACGAACTCGCCCTGGGCGACGGTCAGATCGAGATCGCGGACGGCGGTGTGCAGGGCCCCGGACGGGGTGCGGAACCGTTTCGTCGCGCCAGTCAGCTCGATCGCCGGGGTTGTGCTCATTCGATCCTCCCGGGTCTGTGCTTGCCCCGGAAAGGTAGGAGCGGGCCGGGCCCCGGCGGGAGCCTTCTCGGCGTACTGCGGTTTCTCCGCATTGAGGGGTGTTCTGCTCCTTTTGCTTCCGCTACAACTGCGGGGACGCGGCTGACAGAAACACGCCGGAAACGTAGGGTGTCCCGACCCTGACGTACCCGCCCCCCACAGCCGTCGAGAGGAGGCCCGGATGAAGCTGCCCCGCTGGCCCCGCCGGGTCTTCGCACAGCTGCTGCTGAGCCAGACCGTCGTCACCGTCGGTGTCACCACCGTGACCGCCGGCCTGTTCCTGGCCCCGGTCAGCAGCGAGCTGGACCACGACGCGATGCAGCGGGCCCTGTCGATCGCCCAGGCCACCGCCACCGACGAGGCGATCGCCCGGGCCGCCGACGCCCGGGACTCGGCGACCGCGCAGCGCAACGCCGAGCAGATCCGGCTGGCCACCGGCGCCAGCTTCGTGGTGGTCACCGACCTGGAAGGGATCCGGCTCTCGCACACCGACCCGGAGCGGATCGGCCACCGGGTCAGCACCGATCCGGAGCCGGCGCTCAGCGGGCTCAGCGTCACCGCGATCCAGCAGGGCACGCTGGGCCGCACCGCGCGCGGCAAGGTGCCGCTGCGGGTCGCGGACGGCCGGATCGTCGGCGAGGTGTCGGTGGGCATCAGCGATGACTCGATCCGCCGCCGGCTGCTGAAGATGCTCACCGGGATCCTGCTGTGCGCGGGCGCGGGCCTGGCCGCGGGGACGGTCGCCACGCTGGCGCTGGCCCGGCGACTGAAGCGCCGCACCCACAACATCGCGCTGGCCGACATCTCGGCACTGCTGGTGGAGCGGGAGGCGATGCTGCACGGCATCCGCGAGGGCATGGTGGCGCTGGACGAGCGCGGCCGGATCCGGCTGGCGAACGACGAGGCGGTGCGGCTGCTCGGCCTGCCGGAGGACTGCACCGGCCGGCCGATCGACGCGGTGCTGCCCCCGGGGCGGCTGGCGGACGTGCTGACCGGGCGGATCACCGGCGCCGACCTGCCGGCGGTCCGGGACGACCGGGTGCTGGTGGTCAACCGGATGAACACGGCCGAGGGCGGCGCGGTCGTGACGCTCCGCGACCGGACCGAACTGGAATCGCTGGTCCGAGAATTGGACACCACCCGCAGCCTGACCGAGGCACTGCGCGCACAGGACCACGAGCACGCCAACCGGATGCACACCCTGCTGGGCCTGCTGGAGCTGGGCCGCCACGAGCAGGCGGTGGCGTTCATCTCGGAGCAGTCCAGCTCGCACGCGGTGGTCGCGGCGCGGATCGCGGAGCAGGTGCAGGATCCGCACGTCGCGGCGCTGCTGGCGGGCAAGACGGCGGTGGCGGGCGAGCGCGGGGTGCGGCTGGTGCTGGCCCGGGCGGCGCACCTGCCGGACGCGGTGGTGGACGCGCGGACGCTGGTGACGGTGCTCGGCAACCTGATCGACAACGCGGTGGACGCGCTCGCGGCGGGTGGGGGCGGCCGGCTGGAGGTGACGCTGGCGGCGGCCGGCTCCACGCTGCTGCTCCAGGTCACGGACAGCGGCCCGGGCGTGCCGGAGGAACTGCGCGAGCAGGTCTTCGAGGAGGGGTGGACCAGCAAGGACGCGCCCGCGCACCGTCCGCGCGGGCTGGGGCTGGCGATGGTGCGGCGGCTGGTCGAGCGGACCGGCGGCCGGATCGTGCTCGACGCGGGGCCGCTCGGCGGTGCCCGGTTCACGGTCGAGCTGCCCGAGGCCCTGCTCACCACTCAGCTCGTGGAGGCCTGATGATCGACGTACTCGTGGTGGACGACGACTTCCGGGTCGCGGACGTGCACGCCGCGTACGTGGCCAAGGTGCCGGGCTTCCGGGTGACCGGCACCGCGCACTCGGCCGGGGAGGCGCTGGCCGCGCTGGAGCGCCGCCCGGTGGACCTGCTGCTGCTCGACCACCACCTGCCGGACGAGACCGGCCTGGCGCTGGTGCGCCGGCTGCGGGAGCGGCAGGTGGCCTGCGACGTGATGATGGTGACGGCCGCCCGGGACGTGTCGACGGTGCACGCCGCGATGCAGCACGGCGCGCTGCAGTACCTGGTCAAGCCGTTCACCTTCGCCGGCCTGCGGGACAAGCTGGTCGCGTACGCGCAGCTGCGGCACGCGCTGGCCGGCCCGGCGGCCCGGGAGGCCGGCCAGGACGAGGTGGACCGGCTGTTCGCCACCCTGCGCAGCGCCGCCGCCCCGGCCGGCCCGCTGCCGAAGGGGCACTCGGCGCCCACCACCGACCTGGTGCTGGGGGTGCTGCGCCAGGCGGGCCGGCCGCTGTCCGCGCAGGAGGTCGCGGACGCCACCGGGCTGAGCCGCTCGACGGCGCAGCGCTACCTCAAGCAGCTGGAGCGGGACAGCCGGCTGCGGCTGACCCTGCGCTACGGCGACACCGGCCGCCCCGAGCACCGCTACGGCCTGGCGGTCCGGGCCTGAGACCACGCCCGGACGTGGGGGGACCCCGGCGGCCCCTAGAAACCGCCCAGGCCCGCCGGGGTTCCCCGGGGCACGGCGCTCAGGCCGCGCCCGCACCGGTGAGGGCGCGCACCTCCAGCTCGGCGAAGCGGTCCGCGTCGGCGGGTTCGGACGAGGTGATCGTCCCGATCCAGCCGGCCAGGAAGCCGAGCGGGATGGAGATGATGCCGGGGTTCTCCAGCGGGAACCAGTGGAAGTCGACGCCGGGGAAGAGTGCCGCCTTGGTGCCGGAGACCACCGGGGAGAAGACGACCAGCACGATCGCCGGGATCAGCCCGCCGTACACCGACCAGACCGCGCCGCGGGAGGTGAACCGCGACCAGAACAGGCTGTACAGCAGCACGGGCAGGTTGCTGGAGGCGGCCACCGCGAAGGCCAGGCCGACCAGGAAGGCGACGTTCAGCTGCTGGGCGTAGAGGCTGATCGCGATCGCGGCCGCGCCGATCCCGACGGCCGCGAACCGCGCCACCCAGACTTCCTGGCGCTCGCTGGCCTCGCCCGTCGGCTCGGCCTCCGCCGCGTCCGCCGTCTCCCCCGCGTCCACCGTGTCCCCCGCGTCCACCGGCCGGGAGGCCGGGACGGCGGCGCGCCGCCGGAAGGGGCGCCGCCGCGGCCTGCCGCGCCAGGCGCCGGCCCAGATGTCGTGGGCGAAGGCCGCCGAGGAGGCCAGGGTGAGCCCGGCGACCACGGCGAGGATGGTGGCGAAGGCGATCGCCGAGATCAGCGCGAACAGCACCACCCCTCCGGTGCTGCCGTTGCCGCCGCCGAGCACCAGGGCCAGCAGCGGGACGGCGGTGTTCCCGGCCGAGTTGGCGTGCCGCACCTCCGCCGAGCCGACCAGCGCGGTCGCGCCCAGACCGAGCGCGATGGCCATCAGGTAGAAGCCGCCGACCAGGCCGATCGCCCACATCGTGGAGCGGCGGGCGGCCCGCGCGGTGGGCACGGTGTAGAAGCGGGACAGGATGTGCGGCAGCCCGGCGGTGCCGAGCACCAGGGCGAGACCCAGGCTGAAGAAGTCGAGCCGACTGGTGAAGGTGGCGCCGTACTTGAGGCCGGGTTCGAGGTAACGCCGCCCGGCGCCGCTGTGCTGGGCGGCCTGGCGCATCAGCTCGCCAACGTCGCCGTGGAAGCGGACCAGCAGCAGCACGGTGAGCAGCACCGAGCCGACGATCAGCAGGAAGGCCTTGACGATCTGGATCCAGGTGGTGGCCCGCATCCCGCCGATCGTGACGTAGACGATCATCAGGCCGCCGACGGCGACGATGGTCCAGGTCCGGGCCTGGGCGCTGTCGGTGCCGAGCAGCAGGGCGACCAACGAGCCCGCGCCGACCATCTGGGCGACCAGGTAGAGCAGGGTGACGACGACGCTGGCGCCGCCGGCCGCGGCCCGGACCTTGCGGCGGCGCAGCCGCAGGGCGAGCACGTCGGCGAGGGTGTACCGGCCGGCGTTGCGGACCAGTTCGGCGACCAGCATCAGCACCACCAGCCAGGCGACCAGGAAGCCGATGCTGTAGAGCACGCCGTCGTAGCCGTACAGCGCGATCAGCCCGGCGACGCCGAGGAAGGAGGCGGCGGAGAGGTAGTCGCCGGAGAGCGCGAAGCCGTTCTGCAGAGGGGTGAAGTCCCGGCCGCCGGCGTAGAAGTCCTCGGTGGCGCTGCCCCGGCGGCCGACCCAGAGGGTGATCGTCAGGGTGACCAGGACGACGACGGCGAACAGCACGATCGCGAGGTCGTGGTGGTCGCCGGTGGGGGCGACGGGGGGCGGGGTGGCGGTCGTCATCGTGGTCGTCACCGCAGCTGGTCCTGGGTGTCCCAGCGCAGGCCCAGGGCGGCGCGGTCGCGCTTGGTCCGGGCGTTGCGGGCGTAGAGCCAGGTGAGCAGGAAGGTCGAGGCGAACTGCAGCAGGCCGAGCAGCCAGGCCACGTTGAACGGGCCGGCCAGCTGGCTGCGCATCAGGTCGGGGGCGGCGGCCTGGGCGGCGACGTACAGCAGGAACCAGCCGAGGAAGGCGCCGCTGGTCGGAAAGACGAACGACCGGTAGCTGCGGCGGATGTCCTGGAAGGCGTCGCTGCGCTGGACGGCCCGGTACACCTCGGTGCTGTCGGTGGCGGGTGCCGGGGTCCGGGGGGCGGCCGCCGGTTCGACGGCGGGTTGGACAGTGGGGGCGGCGGCCCGGACGGGCGCACGCTCGGCCGGTACCGGCTGGACCGCACGGGCGGGGGCCGACTGGGCCGGTACCACCGGTTGGCCGGGTACGGCCGACCGGTCGGAGGCGGTGGCGGCGGCCGGAGCGGCCCACCAGTCGAATCGCTGTCCCTGCCCGGGACTGCTCGTCTGCTGCTGTGGCACAACTGCTCCTGGACCGGCGGGCACTCTGACCTCAACCATGATGGCGGCCGCCGGACAGCCCCTCTGACCATCGCGGATACCTTCACTCGATGAGGTGGGCGATCATCCGACAGACACTCATCCGACTACTGCTGCGTACCGGTGATCCCGTGTCGGAAGGCGTACGCGACCGCCTGCGCCCGGTCCCGTACCGCGGTCTTGGCGAACAGGTTGTTGATGTGCGTCTTCACGGTGGCCTGGCTGACGAACAGCCGCTGGGCGATCTCGGCGTTGGAGAGCCCCTCGGCGATCAGCGCCAGCACCTCCGCCTCCCGGGCGGTCAGCCCGTCCGGCAGCTCCCCCGGCCGCCCGGCCGGCTTCCCGGCCTCCGGCACGGATCCGACCGGAGGCCCCGAAAGCCTTTCCAGCAGCCGGAGTTGGACCTGCGGCGAGAGGCCGGCCGCACCCGCCCGGACGTCCGCGATCGCCCGGGCGATCTCCTCGCCGCCGGCGTCCTTGGTGAGGTAGCCGCGCGCCCCGGCCTGGAGGGCGGGGAACAGCGAATCGTCGTCGGCGTAGGTGGTGAGCACCACCACCTCGGTCTGCGGGTACGCGGCCCGGATCCGCCGGGTCGCCTCGACGCCGTCGACGCGCGGCATCCGCAGGTCCATCAGCACCACGTCCGGGTGACACCGCTCCACCAGGGCGACGGCCTCCTCCCCGTCCGCCGCCGCGCCGACCACCTCGATGCCGGGCAGCAGCCCCAGCAGCATCACAATGCCCTCGCGCACCACCGTCTGGTCGTCCGCCACCAGCACCCTGGTGACCCCTGCCTCGCTCATGCGCCCGCCCCGCTTCGCTCGGCAGTCGCTTCGCGAAATCCGCACCTGCTGATGATGAGCTCGCCGCGCTCGCTCATGCCGGCACCCGCAGCAGCACGCGCCACCCTCCGTCCTCTGGGCCCGCCAGCAGGGTGCCGCCGAGCAGTTCCGCGCGTTCGCGCATCCCCAGCAGACCGTACCCGCTGCCGCTGGCCGCCAGCTCCCCGGACGGCTCGCCGCGCGGAGGCCGGGAGTTGCGCACCTCCAGCTCCACCGCGTCCGCCAGGTAGCGCAGTTCGACGGTGCACCGGGCGCCGGGCGCGTGCTTGCGGACGTTGGTCACCGCCTCCTGCGCGGTGCGCCGCACCGCGAGGGCGGCCTCGGCGGCGAGCGGCCGGGGCGTGCCGGTGACGGTGAGCGCGGCCCGCTCCCGCCCGGTCAGCTCCACCAGGAACTCACCGACCGGGGTGAGCTCGCCGCGCAGCGCGGACAGCGCCTGCCGGGTCTCGACCAGTCCGTCCTGCGCCATCCGCCGGGCGGCGACCACCCGTTCGCGGATCTGCCCGCGGTCGGTGCCGGCGTCCAGCATCAGCCGGGCCGCCTCCAAGTGGACGAGCTGCGCGGAGAGGCTGTGTGCGAGCACGTCGTGGATCTCCCGGGCGATCCTGGCCCGTTCGGCGAGCGCCGCGCTCTCCGCCTCGGCGGCCCGGGCGGCGCGCTCCTGGGTGAGCAGCCGGCGGGCGGTGCCGCGGGCCTCGATGTCCAGCCGCAGCAGGTAGCCGAGCAGGCCGAGACCGCCGGTGGTGGCGAAGATGCTCACCCAACTCGCCCAGCTGGCGGCGGTGTACGAGCCCAGCGCGGCCGCCGCGGTGAGCAGGCCAGGCACGGGCGGCAGCCGGACCACCCCGATCACGGCCAGCCCGCACCAGACGAAGTCGGCCAGCAGGTACGCCTGCCCCCAGTTGGCCAGCCAGGCGCTGCCGAGCAGTGCGGCGGCCAGGCCGAGCGAGGGCGCCAGGCGCTGCTCCCTGGTGACGTACAGGTAGCCGGTGGCCAGGGCGGCGACCCCGAACAGCCCGGCCACCGCGACCGCCACCGCCCAGCCCGCGTACTTGCCGCCGGAGAACGTCCCCCAGCAGACGACGACCAGCAGGACGGTGCGGCCGAGCACGGAAAGGACCCGCCGGGGCCATCTCCCGGCCTCGCGCTCCAGCCCCTCGCGGGACGGCCAGCGGGTCCAGTACCACTCGGCCACGGGTGCCTCCTCGACGTTCTCGGACAGCGGGCCCCGGCAGGCTCCGGGCAGGGCGGTCAGCGCGGTACGGCGGCCTGTTCCGGCAGGTCCAGGGCCCTCGCCCGCCAGTTCACCACGAACGACCGGACCAGCAGCAGGACCGCCAGGCCCAGCAGCAGCGCGCTGCCCGCCTGGTGGACGTGCAGGGCCGCACCGATCCCGTACAGGGCGAGCCGGATGGCGAGCATCCCGACCCAGGCGGCCACCGTGGCCTTGGTGCCCTTGGCCCAGACCGAGCCGTCCCCGGCCCGCCACAGCCGCACGGTCCAGCCCCAGACGGAGCCCATCGCGACCACCGCCACCAGGCCGCACACGACCAGGGCGGCGGACACCGCGGTGTGCTGGTGGTCGATGAGCTGCGGGTCGCGCAGCGCGAGCGCGCCGAGGATCAACGGCAGCAGCCAGAAGCGGCGCTCGGTGTCCAGGCGCTGGGCACGCATCTGGCGCTGGACCACGAGGACCATCACCGCGATGATCACGACGATGTTGACGAGGGCGGTCATCGGACTTCTCCGTCCCGACGGGAGGCTTGTGCTGACCTCTCCGACGCTACGGATCCGGCGCCCGCGGTTGATCGGCGCCGAGGTGGACCACGGGTGGAACCGGCGGCGGAAGGGCCCTCCACCCACGGGTGGAGGGCCCTTCCGCCGGAGGCTCCGACGGCCTCAGGCGTCGATGCGGGAGCGGTCCAGGGTGGCCGCCGAGTCCACGATGAACTCCTTGCGCGGGGCGACGTCGTTGCCCATCAGCAGGTCGAAGACCTTCTCGGCCTGCTCCAGGTCGCCCAGGTTGATCCGGCGCAGCGTGCGGTGGCGCGGGTCCATGGTGGTCTCGGCCAGCTGGTCGGCGTCCATCTCGCCCAGGCCCTTGTACCGCTGCACCGGCTCCTTCCAGCGCTGCCCCTTGCGCTGGAACTCCAGCAGGGTGGAGCGCAGTTCGGCGTCGGAGTAGGTGTAGTGGTACTTCTCCTGGCCGCGCTTGGGGTTGGTGAGCTCGATCCGGTGCAGCGGCGGCACGGCGGCGAAGACCCGGCCCTGCTCGACCATCGGCCGCATGTAGCGGTGGAACAGCGTCAGCAGCAGGGTGCGGATGTGCGAGCCGTCGACGTCGGCGTCGGCCATGAAGATGACCCGCCCGTAGCGGGCCTGGTCGATGTCGAAGGTGCGGCCCGAACCGGCCCCTATCACCTGGATGATCGCGGCGCACTCGGTGTTCTTGAGCATGTCGCTCACCGAGGCCTTCTGCACGTTGAGGATCTTGCCGCGGATCGGCAGCAGCGCCTGGAACTCGGAGTTGCGGGCGAGCTTGGCGGTGCCGAGCGCGGAGTCGCCCTCGACGATGAAGAGCTCGCTGCGGTCGACGTCGTCACTGCGGCAGTCGGCGAGCTTGGCCGGCAGCGAGCTGGTCTCCAGCGCGGTCTTGCGGCGCTGGGCCTCCTTGTGCTGGCGGGCGGCGACCCGGGTGCGGGCGGCCGCGACGACCTTGTCCAGCACGGCCCGGGCCTGGAGCTTCTCGTCCTTCTTCGCCGAGGTGAGGAAGGCCTTGAGCTCCTTGGCGACGACGGCGGCGACGATCCGGTTGGCCGCCGAAGTGCCGAGCACCTCCTTGGTCTGGCCCTCGAACTGCGGCTCGGCGAGCCGGACGGTGACCACCGCGGTGAGGCCCTCGGTGGCGTCGTCCTTGGTGATGTCGTCCTCGGCGACGCGCAGCAGCTTGGCCGCGCGCAGCGCCTCGTTGACGGTCTTGGCCAGCGAGCGCTCGAAGCCGGTCATGTGGGTGCCGCCCTTGGGGGTGGCGATGATGTTGACGAAGGAGCGCAGGGTGGTGTCGTAGCCGGCGCCCCAGCGCAGCGCGATGTCCACGCCGAGTTGCCGGGTGACCTCGGTGGGGGTCATGTGGCCGAGCTCGTCCAGGACGGGCACGGTCTCCTTGAAGGTGCCCTCGCCGCGCAGCCGCAGCACGTCGCAGACCGGCTTGTCGGGCGCCAGGAACTCGCAGAACTCGGCGATGCCGCCGTCGAAGCGGAAGACCGACTCCTCGATCTGCTCGCTCTCGGTGAGCCGCTCGTCACGCACGACGATGGTCAGGCCGGGGACGAGGAAGGCGGTCTGCCGAGCGCGGCTGTGCAGGTGCTCCAGGGAGAGCCGGGCGTCCTTGAGGAAGATCTGCCGGTCGGCCCAGTAGCGGATCCTGGTGCCGGTGCGGGCCTTGGGCACCTTGCGGGTCCTGGTCAGGCCGTTGGCGGGCTCGAAGGGCGCGTCCGGGCTGGCCTCGGTGAAGATGCCGGGGGTGCCGCGGCGGAAGCTGATCGCGTGGGTGTGGCCGCTGCGGTCGACCTCGACGTCCAGCCGGGCGGAGAGGGCGTTGACGACGGAGGCGCCGACGCCGTGCAGGCCGCCGGAGGCCGCGTAGGAGCCGCCGCCGAACTTGCCGCCGGCGTGCAGCTTGGTCATCACGACCTCGACGCCGGACAGCCCGGTCTTGGGCTCGACGTCGACCGGGATGCCGCGCCCGTTGTCGCGGACCTCGACCGAGGAGTCCGGGTGCAGCAGGACCTCGATGCGGTCGCAGTGACCGCCCAGCGCCTCGTCGACGGAGTTGTCGATGATCTCCCAGAGGCAGTGCATCAGGCCGCGGCTGTCCGTCGAGCCGATGTACATGCCGGGGCGCTTGCGGACCGCCTCCAGGCCCTCCAGGACGAGCAGGTGCCGAGCGGTGTAGTTGGAACCGTCGTCGCCGGCCAGCAGTGCGGACGGCACGGTCGTTTCGGCACTCACGCGGCACTCTCCTCGGTGAAGTTCTGTCTCATCGGTCACATCCGGACGCATCCGGACCATCCGCCAGTGCAGCATGCCGCACCGACAGCCGTCGCCCGGTGTGCTCGCCCCCCTCCGCTGGGTGCACAGCACGGCGGGCCCCTCCCGCGCAGCTTGTACGCGCTGCGCGAACAAGGACCGCTCCGGTGTCCGGGGCCCGGGGCGCCATCTCCTCCCGGTACCACCGGTCCTGGCGGATCGTGGGGCCTGGCGCAGGCTCCGGAACTGCCGTTATGCAGGCTACCGGGGCCCGGGGCGGGGCTTATGCTCCAACCCGGCAGAGGATTATGCTACGCGGACCTCGCACCCGGTCCCGATCGGGCGTTCGAGGAACGGGCGGATCCTGGGATTCGGTACGCATGAACCACCGGCCCCCGGGGCACGTCCTCATCAACACAGCAGAATCCTCAGAGAAGAAAAGCCACGAGCGGGAACGTTTTCGGCCTGGTTGGATGTTGACCCTGGTACGACAGCTCGTCGAGCTAGAGAAGAGGCGACGTGACTACTGTTCTGACCCCTGCGAGCCCGCTCACCGCGGCTGACCGCTGCGACCGCTGCGGCGCCCAGGCCTACCTGCGCGTCGTACTCGCCAGCGGCGGAGAGCTGCTCTTCTGTGCCCACCACGGCCGGAAGTTCGAGCCCGAGCTCAAGAAGATCGCCGTGGAGATACAGGACGAGAGCGGCCGTCTCGACGGCACCACCAACGCCACGGCCGCCGAAGAAGAGCGCTGATCCAAGGCGCCACCCCAGCAGCCAGCGTCGAGCTGTGTGTCCGGCCGCGCACCGCGCGCGACCGGTGAGCCGGGCGACAGACCCCCTCGGGGCCGGTCGCCCGGCTCTGCTGTTCCCGGAGGCCCACACGCTCCGCACCGATGTGGCGTCAGAACGTGACCAGTTGGTCACCGGCGGCGGCCCGGGCGGCCCTCACAGCACCGAGCGCACCGCGTCCGCGACGGACGCCACCCTGGTGTAGACGCCCGGGTGGGCCGCCTCGGCGCAGCCCGTCCCCCAGGAGACCAGACCGACCAGTCGGCCGCCGACGACCAGCGGGCCGCCACTGTCGCCCTGGCAGGCGTCCTTGCCGCCCTTCTCCTCGCCCGCGCACACCATGCCCCGGGCGTCGAACTTGCCGTCCTGCCCGCCCGGGTATGCGTGCGCACAGGTCTGGTCCGCGATGATCGGCACCTCCACCCCGCGCAGCGTGGGCGAGTAGTCGCCCCGCCCGGTGGTGTCGCCCCAGCCGAAGACCCGTGCGGCGGTCCCGGCCGCGTACGGCTCGGTCTCACCCTGGCCGACCAGGTCGATCACCGGACGGGAGTCCTGGGAGTCGGCGAGGGTGAGCACGGCGACGTCGTTGAGGTTGGCGGCGAAGGAGTAGTCGGGGTGGATCCAGACCGACCGGACGGGCACCTCACGGCCGGCCGAGCTCCGCATGTCGTCCCGGCCGATGACGGCCTTGAGGCCCGGCCGGTCCACCTTGGCGCCCCTGGACTCGTCGTAGAAGCAGTGCGCGGCCGTCACCACCTTGGTCGGTGTGACCAGCGCCCCCCCGCAGAACTGGCCGGAGCGGCCGTTGCCGAACTGCTGGCGGCTGGACAGCGCCACCACCCACGGGTGGTCGGTGGTGGTCTCGGCGCTGCCGCCGACCACCCGGCGCTGCGCCCCGGCCGGCCCGGCCGCGCCGAGCGCGACCAGCGGGACGGGGACGGCGGCCAGCAGCGCCAGCACGGCGGCCCGTCGGCGGCGGCCCGCACGGGCGGCCGCCGGGCTCGCCGGGGGCGGGGCGGGGGTCGGCAGGGCAGCGCGGTCCGGGTTGGGCAGCACCGTGACTCCAGTCGGCTCGGCAGCAGGCAACCGCCACAGCGTAGGTGATCAACTACGCTGTGCGACCGCTTCCCGCCACACCGCCACCCGGACGAGGGACAACGGCCACCCGGACGCTGACCCGCCGGGGCCCGGACGGCCGCGAAGGCCCGGAGCCGTGGGGCTCCGGGCCTTCGTCACACGCGCGCGGCCGTGGTGGCCGGATCAGTCCAGGTAGTCGCGCAGCACCTGGGAACGCGACGGGTGGCGCAGCTTCGACATGGTCTTCGACTCGATCTGGCGGATGCGCTCACGGGTGACCCCGTACACCTTGCCGATCTCGTCGAGCGTCTTCGGCTGACCGTCCGTCAGGCCGAAGCGCATCGAGACCACGCCGGCCTCGCGCTCGGAGAGGGTGTCCAGCACCGAGTGCAGCTGCTCCTGGAGCAGGGTGAAGGAGACCGCGTCGGCCGGGACGACCGCCTCGGAGTCCTCGATCAGGTCACCGAACTCGCTGTCGCCGTCCTCGCCGAGCGGGGTGTGCAGCGAGATCGGCTCACGGCCGTACTTCTGGACCTCGATGACCTTCTCGGGGGTCATGTCGAGTTCCTTGGCCAGCTCCTCCGGGGTGGGCTCGCGGCCCAGGTCCTGGAGCATCTGGCGCTGGACGCGGGCCAGCTTGTTGATGACCTCGACCATGTGCACCGGGATGCGGATGGTGCGGGCCTGGTCGGCCATGGCGCGGGTGATCGCCTGGCGGATCCACCAGGTGGCGTAGGTGGAGAACTTGTAGCCCTTGGTGTAGTCGAACTTCTCGACCGCACGGATCAGACCGAGGTTGCCCTCCTGGATCAGGTCCAGGAAGAGCATGCCGCGGCCGGTGTAGCGCTTGGCCAGCGAGACCACCAGGCGGAGGTTGGCCTCCAGCAGGTGGTTCTTGGCGCGGCGGCCGTCCTCGGCGATGATCTCCAGCTCGCGCTTGAGCTTGGGGGCGAGCTTGTCTGCGGCCGAGAGCTTGTCCTCGGCGAACAGGCCTGCCTCGATGCGCTTGGCGAGCTCGACCTCCTGCTCGGCGTTGAGCAGCGGGACCTTGCCGATCTGCTTCAGGTAGTCCTTGACCGGGTCGGCGGTGGCACCGGCGACGGCGACCTGCTGGGCCGGCGCGTCGTCCTCGTCGTCGTCGGAGAGCACGAAGCCCTGCGACTCCTCCTCGGGCTCCGCCTCCTCGCCCGCCTTGTCGCCGGGCAGTGCGGCGTCCTCGAGCAGCTCCTCCTCGCCGGTGAGCTCCTCGTCGCCCTTGCCCGCCTTGCCGGCGGTCTTCTTGGCGGCGGTCTTCTTGGCCGGCGCGGCGGCCTTCTTGGCGGCGGCCTTCTTGGCCGGGGCGGCCTTCTTCGCGGCGACCGCCTTCACCTCGGAGGCGCCCATGGTCGTCTCCGAGGTGATCTCGGCGGACACCGTGGGGGCGGGCGCCGCGGCGGCCGCGACGGGCGCACCGGGCGCGATCCGTACGGGCGGCTTGGTCGGGGCCGTGGGAGCGGCCGGGTTCCGGGTGGTGACAGCCTTGGTGGCGGTGCGCTTGGTGGGGCTCTTGGCAGCAACGCTCTTGCGCTTGGCGCCGGCCGGTTCGGCCGCGCTGACCATGAGGTCCACCCCCTCCTCAATCAGTACCTGGTTGAGGCTGCGCATGACGTTCTTCCACTTGGTGACCGGGATCTGGTCCGCCTCGAACGCCTGGCGCACGTCGTCACCGGCGATCTGCCCCTGGGCCTTGCCCCGCTCGATGAGCGCCAGCAGAGCTGCGGACTCGGCGATCTCGGGGGGAAGCGAACGGGATGTGCTGGCCGACACGAACAACCTCTCGGACGATGAGTGGACTCGAACCCGTACCGGCCGCCCGAGCGGGCGGGGAAGGAGATCGCGCGCCGGGCGCGCGGTGTCGATTCCGACCGACTCGGGCTTGAGGACTGGGTTTGCAGGACGGCAGCAGCGCCGCGGACCAACACAGCATTGTGACATGTTGAAGTATTCCGGAGCTGCTCCCGCTCAGGAGACATCGCTGCTACTCGTCAAGTGTTACGCATGGCCTTCGTGTCGCGGGTCACACCACTCGGCGCCCGCGGCCACGGGGCCGGAATCCATCATCGCCCATCCGCACCGAAACCTGTTGTCATGGACGGGGCATCACATGTCCAGGTCGGACCGCCGACGTGCAGAAGCCCTCCGGCTGCGCCGCGCGGGTGCGGCCGGAGGGCTCTGGAGGGACGGAGGACGGACGGGGCGCCCGCTCACCGGAACAGCCCGCTCAGTGCTCCCGAGGGGCGGGGACGGACGGCTCGATCTCGGGGTGGACGGTGAGCAGCGCCCGCATCGCGGCCTCGCCCGCGGTGCCGTCGCCGGTGCCCAGCGCCTCCACCAGCCGGGCGTGCAGGCCGACCGAGGACTCGGAGGCCCGCTCGCAGGAGATGGCCGGGCCGCCCGACACCTGCAGCGCGCCGGCGACGATCCCGGACAGGTGCTCCAGCATCCGGTTGCCGGCCATCTGCAGGACCAGGCCGTGCAGCTCGGCGTCGGCCCGGGCGTAGGTGGAGACGTCGGCCTGGGCGGCGGCGTGGCCCATGATCTCGACCAGCTCGACCAGCCGCTGCTGGACGTCCTCCCGGCCGTGGCCGGCGGCGAGCCGGGCGGCCAGTGGCTCGATCGCCCAGCGGAGCTCGAACAGCTCCCGGCGCTGCTCGTCCCGCTGCGGGCCGAAGGCGCGCCACTCGATGATGTCCGGGTCCAGCAGGTTCCAGTCGGCGACCGGGCGGACCCGGGTGCCGACGTTCGGCCGGGCGCTGACCAGGCCCTTGGCCTCCAGCACGCGCAGTGACTCGCGGACGACCGTCCGGGACACCTCGAACCGCTGGCCGATCTCCTCGGGCACGAGCGGTCGGTCGGCGCCGAGGTCACCGGAGACGATCATCTGGCCGAGCTGCTGGACCAGCTGGCCGTGCAGACCGCGCCCGCGGCTGCTGGTGGTCTTGCGGCCGACCCGGGCGAGATCGGACTCGGCGCCCTCCCAGCGGGGCGCCGGCGGGGTCGGCCGGTCGGCGTACGAGAAGCGGTCCAGATCGCCGGGGCCGTGGATGGGCCCATCGGCGGAACGGGCGGGGGTCATGGTGGGGTGCGCAAGGGTACTCACAGCTCCTTTGTCGGCGATCCACGGGCGCAGCTTGAGAATTCTCGTGAAAAGCACACGAAAGGGTGATCGACCGCGACTGGATAATTGACTTCTTATCAGGAAGAACCGCGCATTACGGTCACTGCTGGTCGATCTTGATGCTTCGGTGCGGCCGCCCCCTCGGCGCCCGCGTCAGAGCGCGCGCCGCCGGACCTGCACCAGGAGCACCGCGAGCAGCAGGACGACCGCGGGCGCCGCCACCGCCGCGAGCAGGGCCGGATCCGTCAGCGCCGTACTCCCGGCCGCTGCCTCGTGACCCCCGCGGTAAACCCAGCCGTAGGCCCACTCGACACCGGACTGGAACGGCAGCAGCTCGGCCGCGCGGGTCGGCCACGGCCTGCCGGTCTGCCGCAGCAGCAGCGCCACACCGGACTCCAGCAGCGGCGGCAGCGCGCACAACAGCAGCACCCCGGCCGACACGCTGCGGGTCAGCGACGCCGCCAGCACCCCGGTCCAGCCCGCCACGACGGTCAGCAGGACGAAGGCCAGCAGGGCCGCCGGCACCCCGTGGCCGGCCGCCAGCGCCACCGGGGCGAACACGCCCGGCAGGTCGGCCAGGTCGGACAGCCCCGTGGCGGCCAGCACCTCCGACACCCGGTCCGACAACGCCGAGGGCTCCGCCCAGGCGGCCACCGTCACCCCGCCCGGCAGCGCCAGTTGCACCGCCACCGCGTCGAGCAGCAAGGTCGCCAACGCCAGCAGCCCCGCGACGGGGCCGACCACCAGCAGCTTGGCCGACAGCAGCCGCACCCGCCTCGGGTACGACACCTGGGAGGCCGGCAGCCCCGGGTGGCGCACCTCGTGCCCGTACGAGAGCGCGCCCAGCACGCCGGCCCCGAACGCGGCGAACGGCAGCGGGATCAGCGGCACGGCGGCGGTCAGCAGCCGCACCCCGGCCGGGGCGGCCAGCGGGCCGGCCGGGGCCTGGCTCGCCAGGACGGCGGCCGTGACGGCGTCGCAGAGCAGCACGGCGGCGAGCAGCAGCCAGGTGGAACGCAGGCCGCGCAGGCGGCGCAGCTCATAGGCCAGGACACGCACGGTTCACTCGCTCCGGTGGTCGTCGGGGGTGGCGGGGCTGGCGGGACCGCCGGGGACCGGGGTTTCCGCCGTGGCCGCGGCCCGGGCCAGGCGGCCGAGCCGGACGGTGTCGTCGGTCAGCAGGTCGGCGGCACTCTCGCGGCGGCCCCTGGCCGGGTCGGGCGCGGGCTCCCCGGCGCCGGCGACGGGGGCGGGGGCTTGGGCGGGGGCTTGGGCCTGGGCGGAGGCTGATGCGGATCCGGCCGGACCGCCGGGGCCGTCACGGAACAGCCGCTCCACGGCGACGGTCGGGACGGGCTCGGCGGGCTCGACCTGGTGGGGGGTGGCGCCGAGGGCGGAGAGGGCGGTCGCGACCGAGGCGGCCGGCAGGGCACGGGTGGGCAACACCGCCTCGTCCCGGTGGTGGGAGGCCCCCGCCCGGGCGTCCAGGCGACGGGTGCCCCGGTGGCGCGGCACGGTCACGGCCGGGGCGTCGAGAACCGGCTCCTGGGCGGGCTCGGGGCCAGGTTCGGGGCCGGATTCGGGGCCTGGCTCGGGGCCCGGCTCGGCGGCGGTGGGGCCCGACTGGACGCGGAGGTGGCCGGAGTGGCCCGAAGCGACCGGCAGGGCGGCCCGGGGCGCCGGCTGCTCGACCACCCGGTCGGCCAGCTCGTGCAGCAGGATGCCGTGGCGGTAGGCGAGTTCACCGATCTCGGTGCGGTCGACGCCCGCCACCGCGAGGCCCGCGCCGCCGTCCCGCCGCACCTCGGCGCCCTGACTGACCAGCAGGTCGGCCAGCCGCGCCATCTGCGGCCCGCGGACGGCCACTTCGGGGCTGAGCCTGGTCCGACGGAACTCCGCCACCGGCTGGTCGGCCACCAGCCGGCCGCGGTCCAGCGTGATGACCCGGTCGGCCAGCTGCGCGGCCTCCTGCGGAGTGCGGGTGGTCACCAGGACCGTCCCGCCGGCCACGCCGAACGAGCGCAGGAAGGAGTGGAACCACTCGACGTTGCGCGGGGACAGGCCCTCGGTCGGCGTGTCCAGCAGCAGCGTGCCGGGGTCGCCGAGCAGGGCGGCGGCCAGGGCCAGTCGGCGGTGCATGCCGGGTGAGAAGTTGCGCAGCCGCTGCCCGGCGACGGCCGCCAGCCGGGTCTGCTCCAGCAGTTCGTCGGCCCGCCGGGCGGGGACGCCGACCGCTGCGGCCAGCATCCGCAGGTGGCCGTGCGCCTTGCGGCCCGGGTGGCCCGCCACGGCGGCCGCGCCCGGCCCGGGGCCGGGCAGCAGCACGCCGACCTCGCGCTCGGGGCGGCGCAGCCGGCGGTAGGTGCGGCCGTCGAAGAGCGTGACGCCCTGGCCGCGTTCGAGTTCGAGCATCAGCCGCAGCGCGGTGGACTTGCCCGCTTCCTCGGCGCCGAGCAGCGCGGTCACCATGCCGGGCCGGGCGTCGAAGGTCAGATCGAGCACCGCGGGCGGCGCGCCCTTGCGGTAGACCTTGGTCAGTCCGGTGATCTGGATCATCGCTGCCTGCTCCCATGCCCTCGGCCGGCCTGCCCGACGCGGAGCGCCCCCTGGTGTGTTGGCGCGTGCCCACACGGCCCCGCGCCAGCACATTAGGGGTCGGCAGCGGAGATTCCGGGCATTACGGGAGCGGCACGGGCCCGTCGGCCGCCCACCTCACCCGATCAGGGGACAATCCGATCCTGCGATTCCCGGGTCGGGGGTTCGGCGGCGGGCCGCGGCCGGGTCAGGACTCCGGGCGCAGCATGGGCGGGTTGAGGACGGTCGCCCCGCCCGCGGTGAACAGCTGGGCCGGGCGGCCGCCCTGACGGGTCGTCGTACCGCCGGAGGGCAGCAGGAAGCCCGGGGTGCCGGTGACCTTGCGGTGGAAGTTCCGCGGGTCCAGGACCACGCCCCAGACCGCCTCGTAGACCCGGCGCAGCTCGCCGACGGTGAACTCGGTGGGGCAGAAGGCGGTGGCGAGGGAGGAGTACTCGATCTTGGAGCGGGCGCGTTCCACGCCGTCGGCGAGGATCAGCCCGTGGTCGAAGGCGAGCGGGACGCCGTCGGCCGGGCTCTGGCCGAGCAGTTCGCCGACCGGGGCCCAGCGGGCGCTGCTGGCGTCGCCGCCGGCCCGGGGGGTCGGCAGGTCGGGGGCGAGGACCAGGTAGGCGACGCTGACCACCCGCATCCGGGGGTCGCGCTGCGGGTGGCCGTAGGTGGCGAGCTGCTCCAGGTGGGCGCCGGCCGCACCGGGGCCGACCGCCTCGTGGCCGGGGGCGGAGTGCGCGCGCAGGCCGGTCTCCTCGGCCAGCTCCCGGGAGGCGGCCTCGGCCAGGCCCTCGTCCGGGCGGACGAAGCCGCCGGGCAGTGCCCAGTACCCCTGGAACGGCGGCTCGCCGCGTCTGACCAGCAGGGCGCAGAGCGCGTGGTCTCGCACCGTCAGCACCACCAGGTCAACCGTGACAGCGAACGGAGGGAAGGCCGACGGATCGTAGCGCGACATGGCGACGATCATAGTCGTCTCTCTGACGATAAGCACAGGCCCGTACACGGACCGCGCCCGGCCCGCCCGATGGGTCGCCGTAGGCGGGCGGGCCCGGGCACGGGTGTCAGCGGGCGACCAGTTGCAGCTCCGCGGAGGCCTCCTCGACCATCGCCACGCCGATCCGGCTCACCCGGACCGAGAAGGGCTCACCGGCGACCCGCAGGCCGGTCAGCTCCAGTTCGCCGAGCGGGGTGGTGCTGGCCGGGCGGACCAGGACCCGACCACCCGGCACGTCGGGGCGGACCCCGGCGAGCGCGAACACCGCGTGTGCGGCGCCGGCCGCCGAGACCGCCGCCGGACGGCAGGCGGCCGGGTGCGGCACCGGCGGGCAGCCGGGGGTGCGCTGCTCCCCCGCGTACATCTCGGGCAGCCGCCCCTCGTAGTGGGCGGCTGCGGCGAGCAGGCCCTCCAGCAGGACGCCGGCCTCGTTCTCGTGGCCGGCGTCGGCCAGCCCGGCGATCGCCAGCGCGGTCTCGTGCACCCGCACCGCCCCGCCGCGGTGGCCCAGCGGGTTGAAGCGGGGGGACTTGGCGCTGAGCGTCCGCAGGCCCCAGCCACTGTCCAGCTCCGGCGCGGCCAGGCGCTGGGCCAGCAGCCGGGTCTGCTCCCGGTCCAGCAGGCTCTCGTGCCGGCCGCCGTCGGCGGCGAGCCCGGTGTCGAGCAGGTGCACCAGGCAGGAGGCGACGGCCGGCAGCGGCTGGCCGCCCGGGGCCAGCCCGGCGGCGGGGCGGCCGCCGGAGAGGTCGTCGATCCAGAACCGCTCGCGGAAGCGCCCGCGCAGTCCGGCGGCCCAACCGCGCCACTCCTCGGCGCCGGGGCGGCCGAAGGCCTCCAGCAGTTCGGCGCCGTGCAGGGCCGCCCGGTGGGCCTGCGCCTGGACCTCGGCCCGGGCGGCCACCGGGTGGGCGGCCCGGTCCTCCGCCGGGCGGCTGAGGTCGGTGACGAAGCCGTCGACCAGGCCCTCGCGGAGGGCGGCCAGGGCCCGCTCGGCGGCCGGGAGCAGGTCGGCGGTCTCCGCGCGGGGCAGGCCCCAGCGCCAGGCCTCGGCCAGCACCGTGACGAACAGCAGGGTGGCCTCGGTGGCGGTGCAGGTGGGCGGCAGTTCGGGGCCGCCGTGCCGGAGGGCGCCGGGCAGCAGGCCCTCGGTGCGACCCGGGGCGGCGGGCTGCTGACGGCGGGCCAGCGCCCGGAGGGTGCCGGCGGCGAGCCGGGTGCCGAGCGGCAGGGTGAGCCGGGCGGCCCAGAGCGCGTCGGCCGGAGCGAGACCGAAGCGCCAGGGCGCGCCGGAGGCCGGGTAGAGGTCGGTCGGGCGGTCCGGGTCGGCGAACAGCAGCCCGCCGAGGGCGTCCAGGGAGCGGGTGACCAGCAGGGCGGCCCGGGCGTCGTCGCTGCGGACCTCCGGTTCGGCCCAGGGCAGCGGCACACCCGTGCCGCGTCCGCCGGGCGGCCGCGGGCCGGGGGCGGTGCTCTCCAGTTCTGCGCGCAGTTCGACGGACCAGCGGGCGCCGGGCTGCACCTCCAAGTCCCACCGGAGCACCCCGGCGCCGGCCAGCACGGCGTGCGGGGAGGGCTTGGCGCTGACCACCGCGCTGTGCGCCGGGCCGGCCCAGCGCAGCCCGGCGGACTGCACCTGGCCCGGCAGGTCGGCCGGGCGGTGCCCGGCGGCGATCTCGGCGACCGGGCCGAGGTCGGTGCCGACGGCGATCTCCATCGGCAGCCGGGCAGGGCGGCCGCCGGTGTTGCGCACGATGACGGTCTCCACGCCGTCCGCGTGGCGCAGCCGCTCGACGGTGAGCGCCGGGTCCGGATCGAGGTCGCCGGGGAGCCGGACGGCGCCGAGGAAGCGGGCCTGCGCGGTGCTGGTCAAGGTGCCCTGGAGCGGCAGCGGCTCCATACCGCCCAGGCGCAGCTCCATCCGGGCGAGCACCCGGACGCCGTTGCGGTAGAAGCCGTGCAGGCCGTGGCCGCGCAGTTGGCCGTCCGGTCCGGAGGCGGCCATCGCGGGGGCGTTGACGCAGAGCACCGCGTGGTGGACGGCGGGGGGCTGCGGCCGTGGCGGGGCCGCGAGCCGACTCGGGCCGGCGGGTGCCCCTGCCGGTCCGCCCAGCTGGACCTGGTCGGGACGGCCGACCGGTCTCGGCGCGCCGACCACGCTCTCGGCCGGCATGGCCTGTGGTGGCCTCATGGCGGTCACCGGACTCTCCTCCCCTCGGCGGTCCGGTGGCCTGGTCAGGCCGGTGGGCCGCGAGCATGCTCGATCGCGTGCTGATGGTGCCGGGCCGGCGGGATGCCCCGTCGGCGGGTGTGCCGTGTCTGGCCGTACCCGGTGCAGGGCCGTGCCATGCGGTGCGCGGTACCGGGCCGGTACCGGCGCGCCGCGCCTTCGCGCCGGGCCCGCCGCGGTGCCCGGCACGTCGTCAGGCCCGGTGCCCCGGCCTGCCGGTGGTGCCCGGCCCGTGGGCCGTGTCCGCCGGGCCGCCCGGGCCGGTGGCGGCGGCCGGGCGCGGTGGTGCGGGCGGGCGCCGCATGCTCCGGCACCCCGGTGCCGTGGCCGCCCCGCTCGGCGGGCGCTCTGCCCGGAACCTGCCGCCGGTCGGTCGTCGGCCGGTCGCAGGGCCCCCGGAGTGAACGCCGCGCACCGCCTCCAGGTCACGCCCGGCAACGGGTGCGGCCCGTCGCGCCCGGCCCGGCGGGCGGTCGTGCCGCAGCCGTCGAGCCGTCACGGTCGGGCCGTCACCGGGCTGCCACCAGGGCGGCGTGGTCTCGCCGCCGGGTGGCGGCGGCTGCGCTCCGAGCCCGCGGCCTGCCGTGGCGCCCACCCCGGCCCGGCATCGTATGCCTGGACGAGTGGGCGGTGACCGTCGAACCGGTGCCCGACCGCGGTCAGGATACGGTGCGGGGGTCGTGGCGCCCGCACCCGGTGACCCCGTGAGCCGCGACCTGACCGCTGTGACCAGCAGAGACCGAGGAGTTGCATGTCCACCGTCAGCCGGCTGCCCGGGATTGTCACGACCGACCACGTCTTCCAGGTCCCCCTCGACCACGCCGACCCGCAGGGTGAGCAGATCGAGGTGTACGCCCGCGAGGTGGTGGCCGTCGGCCGCGAACAGGCCGACCTGCCCTGGCTGGTCTTCCTCCAGGGCGGGCCCGGCGGCAAGGCCGCCCGCCCGCTCGGCCGGGACGCCTGGCTGGAGCGCGCCCTCGACGACTACCGGGTGCTCCTGCTCGACCAGCGCGGCACCGGCCGCTCCACGCCCGCGACCCGGCAGACCCTCGCCCGGCGCGGCGGCGCCCAGGAGCAGGCGGACTACCTGGCGCACTTCCGCGCGGACTCGATCGTGCGGGACGCCGAGCTGATCCGCCACCAGCTGCTCGGCGCGGACCGGCGCTGGAGCGTGCTCGGCCAGAGCTTCGGCGGCTTCTGCACCCTCACCTACCTCTCCTTCGCCCCCGAGGGCCTGACCGAGGCCTTCGTCACCGGCGGTCTGTCCGGCCTCGGCAGTTCGGCGGACGACGTCTACCGCGCCGCCTACCCGCGGGTGGTCCGCAAGAACGAGGACCACTACGCCAGGTTCCCGCAGGACGTCGAGGCGGTACGGCGGATCGCCGCGCACCTCGCCGCCACCCCCGCGCCCCTGCCCGACGGCGGGCTGCTGACCGTCGAGGCGTTCCAGGCCCTCGGGCTGATGCTCGGCGGCGGCAGCGGCTCCGGCACCCTGCACTACCTGCTGGAGGAGGCCTGGGTGGACGGCGCGGCCGGCCCCGAGCTGTCCGACACCTTCCTGGCCGGGGCCCAGGCCAAACTCTCCTTCGCTGAGGGCCCGCTGTACGCCGTGCTGCACGAGTCGATCTACGGCCAGCGCTCGGTGGACCAGGACGGCACCGCCTGGTCGGCCGAGCGGGTCCGCAAGGAGTTCCCGCAGTTCGACGCCCGGACCGCGCTGGACTCCGGCGCACCGGTGCTGTTCACCGGGGAGATGATCTACCCCTGGATGTTCGACACCGACCCGGCGCTGCGCCCGCTGAAGGAGACCGCGGACCTGCTGGCCGCCCGCACCGACTGGCCCGACCTGTACGACCCGGCGCGGCTGGCCGCCAACACCGTCCCCGTCGCGGCGGCGATCTACCACGACGACATGTACGTGGACACCGCCGACTCGCTGGCGACCGCCCGCGCGGTGCGCGGTCTGCGGACCTGGATCACCAACGAATGGGAGCACGACGGCCTGCGGGCGGGCGGCGGCAAGGTGCTCGACCGTCTGATCAAGCTGGCGCACGGCGAGGCCTAGCGGAGCCCGCCCGGGCCGGGCGGCGAAGCTCCGGGCGGCCCCTGGCGGACGCCCGGCGAGATCAGCGCGCATGGCGGGCTCCCCGCGCATGGCGGGCTCCCCGCGCCGCCCGACGGACGCCCCGGCACCGGTGGCGCCCGGCGGCCGACGGTGCGGCTGCGGCGGCCCGGGACACCGCCGCCCGGCCGAGCCGCAGGCCCCGGGCGGACCGCTGCCGGGGCACCGGAGCGCACCCGGGCACCGGCAGCAGGGCGAGCGGACCCGGGCCGTCCGGACCGGGCGCCATCTCGGCGGGGCCGACCGGGCCGCACTCGGCCGCCGCCGCTGTGGCCTGAACGGCCTTCGCGGCCTTCCGCCGGGCACTGCGGCGGCGGCGCGAGGCCCCCGCCGCACCGGGCACCCCCGACGGCCCGCCATGGCCCGCGTGGTCACCGCCCGGGCCCTCGGCGGGCGCCGGCTCCGGTTCGCCGACAGGCGGCGGTACGGGCCCACCCGCTTCGCGCCGCCGCCGCTGCGCCTCCACGGCCGCGAGCAGCGCGTCGGGCGTCATGCCGTCGTTCAACGACTCGTACAGCAGCTCGGCCAGCAGGTAGGACGGGTCGAGCCGGAGGACGTGGCCGAGCACGACGCGGGCCGTCGCGGTGTCCCCCGCCACCCAGGAGGCCCAGGCCAGCAGGGTGAGCGGGGCCACCGCACAGCCCTCGTAGGGCGGCACGGCGCGCCGGGCGAGGAAGCGCCAGAGCCGCTCGGCCGGCGCGAGCTCGGCGGGCCGGGCGTACTCGACGCCGCGATCCCGGGTGAGGCGGTCCCGCAGGGCGACCAGCAGCCGGGCCGCCCGCTCCTCGTCGAGCTCGCAGGCCCCGGCCGCGAACTCGGCGAAGGCCTGGTCGAGCAGTTCGGCGCCCCGCTCCCGGGCGGCCGCGCCCCCGGAACCCCCAGCGCCCCCAGCGGCTTCGGCCCGGACGAGCGCCGCACGCTGGGCGTCCGCACCCGGCGGGCCGATCGGGGCCAGCCCGCCGATGATCGCCTTCCGGCTGCCGCGCGGCGCGAGGCCGGCGAAGGCCGCCGCGGCGGCCGCCGGGCCCGGACCGGGGGCACGGCGGATCGGGTTGCCCGCCGGATCACAGCACCCGGCGCGGCGGCAGAGGAAGGACCACCAGCGACCGTCCGAGACGCAGAGCGACTCCTTGACGGCCACCCCCCTGCGTCCGAAGGCCGCGCGGAGGTCGTCCGCCAGCGGCCGCAGGCCGTCCGCCACCGGAGGGGCGTGCGCCGTGGTCGGATCCTGGCAGAGGTAGAGGAGCACCTGGACCGGCCGCTCGCCGTGCCGCTCGGAGAGGGCGACCAGCAGGGCGGCCGTCTCCTCCGCCGCGGCCGGCCACTGCTCGGGCGACTCCGGGACGTCCGCCCGGATCACTCCGCCCTGGTGCAGGTCGGGGCCCTGGAGGCCGACCGCGACGATGCTGTCGTCGGGGTAGAACCCCAGGAGGTAAGGCAACAGCTCGGCCATGTCGGCCGGACCGCGCATGGTGACCGGCCGGTGGCCGGAGACCGGGCCGAGGGAGAGGGTGACACGCTCGTTGTTCATGACGCTCCCGTTGTTCATGACGCTCCGGTTGTCCTCGGCGTTCATGACCGAAAGCGTGACGCGATCCGAGAGCCGCACCGGTTTTTTCTCTTTTCCTGTGGATAACTCCGCCCTCGTTTTCCGCTTCCCTCATTCGGAGCACACCGCGCCCACTCCCCCGAGTGATAAGTCGGCGGCCGTTCAGCGGAAGAGCGGATGAAATACACCCGGCCTCCACCTCTCCCGCAGCCCCGGCATTCGCTCCCTGTCAGCGGCACGGGGTTACATGGACGCCATGCAGCAGCCCGAGAACCACACCACCGCCACCGCCGACCGCGCCGAGGTCCGAGCGCGGGCCGAGGCCGTCCTGCGCGAGCTCGCCGGGCCCGGAGCCGTCCTGCGCGAGGACCAGTGGACGGCCATCGAGGCCCTCGTGGTCGACCACCGCCGCGCCCTGGTCGTGCAGCGCACCGGCTGGGGGAAGTCCGCGGTCTACTTCATCTCCACCGCCCTGCTCCGGGCCCGGGGCGCCGGGCCGACGGTGATCGTCTCCCCGCTGCTCGCCCTGATGCGCAACCAGGTCGAGTCGGCGGCGCGGGCCGGCATCCACGCCCGGACCATCAACTCGGCCAACACCGACGAGTGGGACGAGATCCAGGCCGAGGTCTCCGCCGGGAAGGTCGACGTCCTGCTGGTCAGCCCCGAGCGGCTGAACAACCCCGACTTCCGCGACCAGGTGCTGCCCAAGCTCGCCGCCTCCACCGGCCTGCTCGTGGTCGACGAGGCCCACTGCATCTCGGACTGGGGCCACGACTTCCGCCCCGACTACCGCCGGCTGCGCACGATGCTCGCCGAGCTCCCGCCCGGCGTCCCGGTGCTGGCCACCACCGCCACCGCCAACGCCCGGGTCACCGCGGACGTCGCCGAGCAGCTCGGCACCGGCAGCACCGACGAGCACGCCCTGGTGCTGCGCGGGCCGCTCGACCGGGAGAGCCTCACCCTGGGCGTGCTGGCCCTGCCCGACCCGGCGCACCGGCTGGCCTGGCTCGCCGACCACCTCGACCGGCTCCCGGGCTCGGGCATCGTCTACACCCTGACGGTGGCCGCCGCCGAGGAGGTGACGGCCTTCCTGCGCGAGCGGGGCTTCCCGGTGGCCTCCTACTCCGGCCGCACCGAGGACGCCGAGCGCCGCACCGCCGAGGCCGACCTGCTGGCCAACCGGGTCAAGGCGCTGGTCGCCACCTCCGCGCTGGGCATGGGCTTCGACAAGCCCGACCTCGGCTTCGTGGTCCACCTCGGCTCGCCCAGTTCGCCGATCGCCTACTACCAGCAGGTCGGCCGGGCCGGGCGCGGCGTCGACCGGGCCGAGGTGCTGCTGCTGCCCGGACGCGAGGACGAGGCGATCTGGCGCTACTTCGCCTCGCTGGCCTTCCCGCCGGAAGAACAGGTGCGCCGCACCATCGACGCGCTGGCCGAGGCCGGTCGCCCGCTGTCCACCGCCGCGCTGGAGCCCCGGGTGGACCTGCGCCGCACCCGGCTGGAGACCATGCTCAAGGTGCTCGACGTGGACGGCGCCGTCCGCCGGGTCAAGGGCGGCTGGACGGCCACCGGGCAGAGCTGGGCGTACGACACCGCCCGGTACGCCAAGGTCGCGGCCTCCCGCGAGGCCGAACAGCGGGCGATGCGCGAGTACGCGGCGACCACCGGCTGCCGGATGGAGTTCCTGCGCCGCCAACTGGACGACGAGCAGGCCCGCCCGTGCGGCCGGTGCGACAACTGCGCGGGGTCGCTGCACACCGCCGAGGTCTCCGCCGAGGCGCTGGACGCGGCCCGGGCCGCCCTCGGCCGCCCGGGCGTCAGCTTCGAGCCGCGCCGGCTCTGGCCCACCGGGATGGACTCCCTCGGTGTGCCGCTCAAGGGCCGGATCCCGGCGGGCGAGCAGGCCGAGAACGGGCGGGCGCTCGGCCGGCTGTCCGACATCGGCTGGGGCAACCGACTGCGCGCCCTGCTCGCCGAGCAGACCCCGGACGTACCCGTCCCCGGCGAGGCCGTGGACGCCCTGGTCGCGGTGCTCGCCGACTGGGCCCGCGGCCCCGGCGGCTGGGCCGGGCCCGCGACGGCGGACGGCGCCCGGCTGGAGCGGCCGGCCGGCGTGGTGACCATGGCCTCCTCGACCCGCCCCCAGCTGGTCGGCAGCCTCGGTGCGCGGATCGCCGAGATCGGCCGACTGCCGCTGCTCGGCCGGATCGAGTACGCCGACGGCCGGCCCCCGCACGGCGCGCGCAGCAACAGCGCCCAGCGGCTGCACTCGCTGGCCGGGGCCCTGACACTGCCGCCGGAGGTGGCCCAGGCGGTGGCCGAGGCCGGCGGGCCGGTGCTGCTGGTGGACGACCTCGTCGACTCGGGCTGGACGGTCACCGTGGCCGCCAGGCTGCTGCGCCGTGCCGGGGCGAGCGCGGTGTTGCCCCTGGTGCTGGCCGTGCAGGGGTGACCGGACGATAGCGGGCCGCCACTTCGCCCATCACTCGAATGGCCTAACGAAGGGAGAAAGCAACGCACTCGCGAACACGCGGGACACCGGAGCGGGGAAAGGAGTGGTCACCGTGCCGATGGCGGCTCGCCGGACCCCGCACGCGGCCTGGATCAAGGTTCAACGCCACCCGAGCGACACTCGGAGCGCGGTGGAACATATCCGGCGGAACATGGGCTTTCGGGTGGCGTTCATCATTTCATCGTTGCCGCTCCACCCCCGATACCGCGAGAATTGGCGCGTACCCGAAACCCTGTCCGCTGGACCCGGCCTTCGGCGTACCCACGTACCCGCGTGCTCGTGGGTCAGGAAGGAGGATCGTGATCAACGGTATCGGCCGAGGTCAGCATCCCCTCGCCCGGAGTTCGGCGCCCAGACGGCTGCTGGACCTGGAGACTTGGACCGCCTCGGGGATCCCGTTGCTGCGCGACCCGCGCGAGTTCGTCGCGGAACTGCACCAGCGCCACCTGCCCCAGCCTGGCACGGTCGTGGTCGCCGTCCTCAACGCGCTGCACCACGTGGCCGCCTCGGCCTCGTTCACGCCCTGGTCACACGACACCGACGGCTGGCAGCACCGCAACGCCCTGCTCACGCACCTGCGCCAGGTCACCCCGCACGACCTGCGGCTGGCCGCACCGGCCCGCACGGCCGTGCTGTTGCGCTGCCGCGAGGGCGCGCCCGGCTGGACCGAGCAGGACGGCGCCTGGATGTGGGCGCTGCGGGACGCGGCCGTCCTGCACGGGCTGCGCTGCGGCTCGTACATCGGGCTCACCCCGGCGGGCTGGCACGTCCTCGGGGACGGCCGGAGCGGACGCGATCCGCACGCGGGCTCGTGGGCGGACGGGGTGGTGCACACCGTCACGGAACTGCCGCCGCGCTCGGCGCTGGACGCCTCGCGCGGCCAGCGCGCCCGGCACCAGGCGGCCGAACGGGCCCAGCGCGCCTGCCAGTCCGAGCACCCGTGGCCCCCCGCGCGGGTCGCCGCCGTCCAGCCCGCCCGGCGCACCGGCACCTGCTGACCCCGCCGACACCCGCGGCTGCGGCCTCGGCCGACGCCACGGCCGAGGGCGGATCGAAGGACCGGCCGTCGACGCCCAGACCAGGTACGGGCAGGAACACGGGCCCAGGCCCGGGTCGGCCAGCGCCCCGGGCCGTACACCCCCGCCGCCACCGGGGTACGACCGACCCCGGGCCCGGCACCGTGCGGCGCCGGGCCCGGGGTGGCTCGGTCGTGGTCAGGCGCTGATCGAACGCCCGGGCGCGGTTCCGGCCGCCCCGGTGACAGCCGGGCCGGCGTCGCCGCAGACCACGAGCAGCGAGGTCGCGTGGCCGAGCGCCTTGGCGTGGATCTCGGCGGCCCGGGCGGCCGACCCGCCGTTGACCACCAGGACGACCACTTCCCGGCGTACCGGGCGGGTCAGCGCGGCGTCCGCGTAGAACACGTCCCCGCCCTCGGCGAGCTGCGCCCAGTAGCGCTCCTCGCCGAAGGAGAGTTCGTGCTGCTGCCAGGGGTGCGCCTCGCCGACCGTCAGCACCAGGATGTCGCCCGGGTTGCGGCCGGCGTCCAGCAGCTGGTCGACCGCGTCGTCCGCGCGCTCCAGCGCCTGCGCCGGGGTGGCGGCGACGCGCTGGATCTCGACCTGCGGCTCGGCGGCGGCCGAACGGCGATGCGCCGGCGGGGGCTTGGGGATCAGTCGCGGCGGACCGGAGCGGTCGGCGCGCGGAGGTGCCGGGCGCGGAGGTGCCAGACGGGGGCCGGGCACCGGAACGGCGGCGACGGTGGTGGTGGGTGCGGTGGAAGGAGCGCCGCCGTTGGCAGGCGCGCGGAGGGCTTGTGCGTCCGACTCGCGGGGGAAGGGAACGCCGGGGCCCGGGAGGCTCTCGTGAATCTCCGACTCCTCGGGGAAGACAGGCATACCCGGATATCTATCAAATGCCGCTCGAACGCGCACGGGCACCCCACCCATTGAACACCGCACACCCGTCGCCCCACCCAGGCAATTCCAGACGGACCGTCAGAAACCGAGCGTCAACTGTTCGTCGGCGGAGCCTTCGACCGCACCCGCGACATCCCGAACGCGCTTCAGGTGCCGCCACTTGGGCAGCGCGTCCAGGTATGCCCAGGAGAGCCGGTGGTGACCGGTGGGGCCGAACTCCTCCAGAGCCGCGCGGTGCACCGGGGACGGGTAGCCGGCGTTGTCCGCGAAGCCGTACTCCGGGCACGCCTCGCCGAGTTCGGCCATCAGTCCGTCGCGGTGGACCTTGGCGAGCACCGAGGCGGCGGAGACGCAGATGCAGGACTGGTCGCCCTTGATCACCGTGCGCACCCGCCAAGGGCCGCCCAGGTAGTCGTGCTTGCCGTCCAGGATCACCGCGTCGGGCTCGACCGGCAGCGCCTCCAGCGCGCGGACGGCGGCCAGCCGCAGCGCCGCCGTCATGCCGAGTTCGTCGCACTCCTGCGGCGAGGCATGGCCGAGCGCGTAGGCGGTGACCCAGTCGGCGAGGACCGGGGCGAGCGCGCGGCGGCGCAGTTCGGTGAGCAGCTTGGAGTCGGTCAGCCCCTCCGGGGCCTTGCGCAGGCCGGTGACGGCCGCGCCCACGGTGACCGGGCCGGCCCAGGCGCCGCGCCCGACCTCGTCCAGGCCGACGACGATCTTGGCGCCGGCCCGGCGGAGCGAGCGCTCGACGGAGTGCGTCGGCGGGACGATGGGCATCGCGAGTTCCGTTCGGCGGGGGACAGCCCGTTCAGCTGGGCAGCATCCAGCCTAAGCCCCACCGCCCGACCACCCGGGTCGAGCGCCAGACCCCCCGACCGGCCACCCGGCCGCCCGACCGCCCGCGAGCCCGAACCGGTCGTCCACCCAGCCGCCCGGCCACCAGGCCGCCCGCTCACCCAAGCCGGTCGGCTGCCGCACCGACCGAGCCACAGCCGCCCTCAGGCGCGGATCAGCGGGCGCAGCACCTCGTCCAGCAGCCGGGCCCCGAAGTCCGGCCCCATGTTCTGCCGGCCGCAGATCTTGACCCGGTAGAGCAGCATCGCCGGGACGACATCCGCGACCAGCGCGGTGGCCGCGCCGGGCCGGACGTCGCCGCGGTCGGCGCCGCGGCGCAGGATCGCCAGGATGGTCTCCTTGGTCGGCCCGATCACCCGCTGGGCGATGAAGTCCTTGAACACCTCGGCCCGTTCATGGTCGATCTCGCCCATCAGCACCTGGATGGCGGCGCCCGTCGGGGAGTTCATCGCATCCATGAACACCTCGATGAGCCGCCGCAATTCGAGATCGGCGGACCCGAGGTCGGGGGTGTCGTAGGGGCGCGGGAGAGTGGCGTCCAGGGCGTCGATGACCAGTTCGTCCTTGGACGCCCAGCGCCGGTAGAGCGCGGCCTTCCCGGTCCGCGCCGCGCCGGCGACGCCTTCCATCGTCAGCCGCGCGTATCCGCTGGAGGTGAGCTGGTCGATCGTGGCCTCGAAGATCGCGTTCTCCAGTTCCTTCCCCCGGCGCCGCACCGGCCGCGCGAGGGCCTCACGGGCGACCCGCATCGGGCAGTGAGCCGCCGGCTCGGGCGCCGCCCCCGGTGGCGCCGCGGGTGACGGGGGCGCGCCCGCCGCCCCAAGCGGTCGGGCGCCCGCCCGACCGGTCGCCCGGTCCGCCGTCAGGCGCCGCACCAACCGATCCATCGCCACCATCCTTAGGGAACGCTTGCGTTCACAATCAGGCCCAGGATATCGTCCACATTAGTGAACGATCCCGTTCCTTCCCAGCCCGCGCCAGACCACGGGCTCACGCCGGACCAGTCGGTCCGCAGCGTACGAAGCACACAGCACACAGCCAGGCACATAGCCAGCAGGGGGCACAATCGTGGCTATCTCCGACACGATCAGCAAGAACTCACCACCACAAAGCAGCCAGGGCCGGGGCAAGGGCATCACCCTGACCGTCATCGCGGCCACGCAGTTGATGGTGGTGCTCGACGCCACCATCGTGAACATCGCGTTGCCGCAGATCAGGGACGCGCTGAACTTCTCGACCACCAACCTGTCGTGGGTCATCAACGCCTACACGCTGACCTTCGGCGGGCTGTTGCTGCTCGGCGGGCGCGCGGGCGACATCCTCGGCCGCCGCCGGGTGTTCATCTTCGGGACCTTGCTGTTCGGCTTCGCCTCCCTGCTGGGCGGCTTCGCCCAGGACGGCGGCATGCTGCTGGCCGCCCGCGCGCTCCAGGGCATCGGCGGCGCGATCTGTTCGCCGACGGCATTCGCCCTGATCGCCACCAACTTCGACGAAGGCCCGGAACGCAACAAGGCGTTCGGAGTCTTCTCGGCGGTGGCCGGGTCCGGTGCCGCGATCGGCCTGCTGGCCGGCGGCCTGCTCACCGAGTACCTGGACTGGCGCTGGGTCTTCTTCGTCAACGTGCCGATCGCGGCGCTGATCGCGTTCGCCGCACCGCGCTACATCGCCGAATCCGAGCGCCACGCGGGCCGTTTCGACCTGCCGGGCGCACTCACCTCGACGCTGGGTCTGGTCGGCCTGGTCTACGGGTTCATCCGGGCCGCCTCGGACGGCTGGTCGGACAGCATCACGCTCGGCTCCTTCGCGGGTGGTGCGCTGCTGCTCGCCGCGTTCGTCGTGATCGAGAACCGCACCGACCAGCCGATCACCCCGCTGCACCTGCTCGCCAACCGCAACCGCACCGGCGGCCTGGTGATGATGCTCTGCCTGGCCGCGGCCATGTTCGGCATCTTCTTCTACATCACGCTCTTCGTGCAGGGCCCGCTCGGCTACAGCCCGCTGAAGGCCGGCGTGTCCTTCCTCCCGATCAGCGTGTCGATCATCATCGCCGCGCAGCTCGCCTCCAGCCTCCAGGCCAAGTACGGCCCGAAGCCGTTCATGGCGGGCGGCGCCCTGCTGGTCACCGTCGGCCTCACCTGGCTGACCCAGATGAGCAAGGACAGCGGCTACCTGGACGGGGTGCTCGGCCCCACGGTCATCTTCGGTTTCGGCATGGGCCTGATCTTCGTCCCGGTGATGCTGCTCGCGGTCGCGGGCGTCCCCGGGCAGGAGACCGGCGCCGCATCCGGTCTGCTGAACTCCATGCAGCAGATCGGCGGTTCGCTCGGCCTGTCGATCCTGACGACGGTCTTCGCGCACTACGCCACCGCCGAGGGCAAGCTCCAGCAGCCGAAGTTCCTGCAGTCGGCCACTCCGGACCAACTGGCCTACCTCCAGCAGCACCACGAGTTCCCGAGGGGCACCGACGCCGCCAACTCGGTCCTCACCCAGGGCATTTCGCACGGCTTCATCGTGGGCGCCGTGCTCGCCGGACTGGCGCTGGTGGTCGCGGTCTTCGTGGTCAAGGCCAAGGCCAGCGACCTGCCGAGCGGGGCCTCCGGCGTCGCGATGCACTGAGCCCGACCAGGGCACACCGCACCACACCGGGCCGGGCCGGCCGGGAGCAGCGCGCTCCCGACCGGCCCGGCCGCCGTTTCCCGGCCCCGGCACAGGCCGCTGTTTCCCGGCCCCGGCACAGGCCGCTGTTTCCCGGCGCAGGCCCCGGCGTCAGGACCAGAGGTCCTGGTACCTCATCCCGGCCCGCTCGCAGGAGGTGCGCCCCTCCTCCAGCTGGTCCACCAGCGGCCGTTGCGCCAGGATCTCCCGGGCCCGGGCGGCGGAGGCGCTGGTCGCGTACCAGGGCTGTCCGGGGTGGTTCTCCAGCCCGGCGCGGATCAACTGCAACGCGCAGGTCCGCTGGGCGGCGGGGAGCCGGTCCAGGGCGGGGGCGGCGTCCGGCGAGAGGTCGCGGACGTTGCGCAGGTCGATCCGGGAGGTCCGCTCGAAGCGGGCGACGTTCTGCTCGGCGATGATCGCGTCCGGGCCCATCAGCCCGTACACCGCCGCCGTGAGCATGCCGCTGAGGACGACGACGCGGGGCAGCCAGCCCGCCGAGCGGGTCAGCCCGGCGGTGATCAGCAGCAGCAGGACGACGCCGAGCCAGCCCTCGACCACCAGCACCCAGAGCCGCAGCCTGGTCAGCCCGGAGGCGTCGACGTAGAACCACATCCGGCCGAGCGCCGAGGCGACCACGACCAGGGCGAGCACGCAGAGCGCGCCGAGCAGGATCCGCGCCACCCGGCGGTCGGCGGGCGTGCTGCGCGGGGCCCAGCGCTTGGCGACCGCCACCACGACCAGGGTGAGCGCGGTGATCACGCTCAGCTGCCAGAAGCCCTGCCGGGCGTACTCGGAGCGGCTCATCCCGGTGTTGCGCAGGACGGCGTCGGCGCCACCGAGCACCACCAGGGCCTGGATCACCGCGAAGGCGCCGAACATCAGGTTGAGCGCGACCAGCGGCAGCGCCCACTCCAGCCGGCGGCGGGCCCGGCCCGGCCGGACGACCGTACGGTCCCAGCGGCGGGGCCCGGCCGCGATGTGGGCGAAGCCCAGGGCGGTGAACGCCCCCAGTGCGAACAGCACCGCGCGCAGCGGGAGCCCGCCGAGGTCGAGGCTGGGGCTGAGGCTGCCCAGCAGGTCCGCCATGGCGGCGTCCGCACCGGCGAACAGCAGGCCGAAGACGGTCAGCAGGACGGCGGCGACCGCGAGCGCCTTGAGCACCGGGACGATCCGGCCCCGGCAGGGCAGGCTCCGGCCGCGCAGCCCGTCCCTCAGCCAGACCACGCCGGGCGCCCACTGCCAGAGGGCGGCGGGCAGGGGGAACAGGACGCCCGACCAGCGGCGGCCGCCGTGCAGCGCGAGCGAGGCCAGGCCGAGCGCGCACCCGATGGACAGCGTCACCGGCCAGCCCGCCTCCCAGAGCGCCGGGACGGCGAGCAGGGCGACGGCGAGCAGGCTCCACACCACCGTCCAGGGCCGGATCCGGCGGCCCGCCGACCGGGCGGCGAGACCGGCCGCGGCAGCGGTGGCCCCGGCGCAGATCAGCAGGTTGACGCCCACCCCGTCGAACAGCAGCCAGGCCGTCAGCAGGCCGGTGAGCAGCGCCAGGACGAGGACCCGGGGCGTGGCGACCGCCTTGCGGTCGGGGTCGCTCGGGCGCAGCCACCCGCTGCGCGGCGGCACGGGCAGGCCGGGCCCCCAGTACGGGCCGGGCGCGGGGCTGGGTCCGGGTCCGGGTCCGGGCGTGCGATACGGCCCGGGCGTGCGATACGGCCCGGGCGTCGCGGGTCCGGACTCGGATGGCAGATCGGCCGGGGCGGGCGTGGACAGGCCGGACATGAGTCCCCCTCGGTGGTCGGCGGGCATGCGGAAGCCGCCCTTGGGGCAGTCCGCCGTCGGACGCGCTGGGCGCCGCGGCTGCAGCCGACTGTAGACCATTCTGAACTTGTTCAAAAATCAGTTCTGAACAAGTTCAGAAACCCTCGCCAGCCTTCCGCCGCCCCCTCCGCGGCCCCTCCCCCGACTCCTCCTTCAACGCCTCCGCTACCCCTTCACCGACCCGGCCAGCAGCCCCCGGACGAAGTACCGCTGCAAGCTGAAGAAGACGATCAGCGGAACGATGATCGACAGGAACGCCCCGGCCGTCAGCAGCTCCCACCGCCCGCCGAAGGACCCGGACAGCTGCGCCAGCCGGACCGTCATCGGCGCCACCTCCGGCGTGCCGCCCGCGAAGGTCAGCGCGACCAGCAGGTCGTTCCAGACCCACAGGAACTGGAAGATCGCGAACGAGGCCAGCGCCGGGGTGCACAGCGGCAGCACGATCGAACGGAAGATCTTGAAGTGCGAGGCGCCGTCCACCACCGCCGCCTCCATCAGGTCCCGCGGCAGCTGGGCGATGAAGTTGTGCAGCAGGAACACCGCCAGCGGCAGCGCGAACATGGTGTGCGCCAGCCACACCGGCGCGTAGCTGCCCTTCAGGTCCACCGCCGGGATCAGCGTCAGCGAGCCCAGGTGCGCGCCGCCCGAGAACAGCCGCAGCAGCGGGATCAGCGCCATCTGGATCGGCACCACCTGGAGCGCGAACACCGCGAAGAACACCCTGTCGCTCCCCCGGAACCGCACCCAGGCCAGCCCGTACGCCGCCATCGCCGCCAGCACCAGCGGGAACAGGGTGGCCGGGACACTGATCGCCAGCGAGTTCACCAGGAACGGCATCAGCCCGGTGGAGACGCCGGAGCCGCCCTCGAACAGCACCGTGTGGTAGTTGCCCAGTCCCAGGTCCGGGTGGAGGAAGGCGTTCCACCACCCGTTCGCCGTCACGTCCTGCTTGGGGCGCAGCGAGGTCACCAGCAGGCCCACCGTCGGGATCGTCCACAGGACGGTCACCGCGATCACGAAGACCGAGGCCAACGGGCTGCTGAAGGCCTTCCGGACCGGGCTGCCGTGCGGCGCGCTCATCGCGCGGGCCGGCCTGTCGTGCGGCGCGCTCATCGGACCCCACGCTCCTTCCGCAGCTGGACGATGTTGTAGGCCACCAACGGCAGCACCGCGAGGAAGAGGATCACCGCGAGGGCGCTGCCCCGCCCGGTGTTGAACTGCACGAAGGACTGCGAGTACATCTCGTTGGCCAGCACCTGGGTGCCGAAGTTGCCGCCGGTCATGGTGCGGACGATGTCGAAGGCCTTCAACGTGATGATCATGATGGTGGTCAGCACCACCACCACCGTGGTGCGGATCATCGGCACCGTGACGTACCAGAACAGCCGCACCCCCTGCGCGCCGTCCAGCCGGGCCGCCTCGGTGACCTCGTCCGGGATCGCCTTGATCGCCGCCGACAGCACCACCATCGCGAAGCCCGTCTGCACCCAGACCATCACCGCCATCAGCAGGAAGGTGTTCAACGGCTGCGAGAGCATCCAGTTCGGCGGGTCGTCCCAGCCCACCGCGATGGCGAGTTGGCTCAGCAGGCCGATCTGCGACTGGCCCGGTCCGCGCGACTCGTAGACGAACTTGAAGATGATCGAGGCGCCGACCAGCGAGATCGCCATCGGCATGAAGATCAGCGACTTGTACACTGCCTGGCCGCGCATCCGGTCCACCAGCAGCGCCAGCACCAGGCCCAGGCCGGTCGCCGCCAACGGTGCGACCACCAGCCAGAGCAGCGTGTTGACCAGCACCTTCTGCACCGAGTCGGTGGTGAACGCCCAGCCGAAGTTCTCGCCGCCGACGAACCGGCTGCCGTCGTCGTTCTGCAGGCTCAGATAGACCGTGCGGATCAGCGGCACGACCAGGCCCACCAGCAGCAGCACCGCGGCCGGGCCGAGGAACACCACCACCGACAGCGGGCGGGAGAGCCGGCCCCGGGCCCGGCCCGCGGCGAAGAAGACCAGCAGCAGGATGCCGAGGAAGCCCGCGACGGCGCCGAGGCTGTTGCCGAACTTGACCGCCGCGTCGCCCCACGAGCCGGTGGCGAGCGCGGTGACCGGTAAAGGGGTTCCGGGTACGGACATGACTGGGCGTCCCTCCTGCTCTGGTGGGAAGGGGCGGGCGGTGCGGGTGGGTGGCCCCGCACCGCCCTCGACAGGTGGTCCTGGTGGCGCCCGGCCGGGCCCGGCGCCGAGTCCGGCTCAGCGCCTACTGCGGCCGTTCGCCTACTGCGGCCAGGCGGCGTCGATGTCGGCGGCGGTCTTCTGGATCGACTGCCCCTCGGCGAACCAGGCGGTCAGCGACTTCCACTCCTGCCCGGCACCGATGGCGGCCGGCATCAGGTCGGATCCGTCGAAGCGGAAGGTCGCCGCCGGGTCGGTCAGCGCGTCCGCCGACAACCGGTCGATCGGGTCGGTGTACAGGCTCTTGTCCACGCCCTGGTTGGCCGAGACCCAGCCCGTCGCGGTCTTCACCCGGCTGCTCGCCCAGTCCGAGCTGGACAGGTAGTTCTGCACCGCCTGCACCTCGGGCCGGTTGGAGAAGGCGGCCAGGAACTCGCCACCACCCTCGACCGGGTTGGGGATCGCCGGGTTCACCGCGGGCAGGTGGAAGGCGAACACGTCGCCGTCCGGGCCGACCTTGGTGTCCTTGGGCCACTGCGCCTCGTAGAACGACGCCTGCTGGAGCATGGCGCACTTGCCGGTGAGGATCGGCGCGCCCGCGTCCTGGAAGGTGGTGGTGGCGATCGACTTGACGTCGCCGTAACCGCCGTTGACCCAGGCCGGGTTCTGCATCCAGTCGGCGACGGTCTTCATCGCCGTGGCGATCTTCTCGTCGGAGAACTTCACCTGGTGGCCGACCCACTGGTCGTACACGTCACCGCCGTACGTGCCCAGCACCGCCTCCTCCAGCCAGTCGGTGGCCGGCCAGCCGGTGGCCGTGCCCGAGGCGATGCCGCCGCACCAGGGCTTGGCGCCACCGGACTTGGCGATCCGGTCGCTGAGCGCCATCAGGTCCGCCCAGGTCTTCGGCACCTCGTAGCCGCCCGTCTTGAAGGCCTTCGGCGAGTACCAGACCAGCGACTTCATGTTGGCGCTCATCGGCGCCGCGTAGAAGGTGCCGTTGACCGAGCCGTAGGTCTTCCAGATCGGACTCCACTTGTCCTCGTTGGTGACCGTCTGGGCAGGCGGCTTCACCACCTTGCCGCTCTTCACCATCTGCGCCAGCAGGCCGGGTTGCGGGATGATCGCGAAGTCCGGAGTGTTGCCGCCGGCCACCCTGACCGGGAGCTGGGACTCGAAGTCGTTCGAGCCCTCGTAGCTGATCTTGATGCCGGTGCACTTGGCGAACTCGGCCCAGGACTTCTCCAGGTTGTCCGACTCCGGGCTGAGGATCGAGGCGAACATCGTCACCGTGGTGCCCGAATGTCCAGCGTACGGCTGGTACTTGGCACAGTCGCCGGACAGCGACGGGACCGCCGCGTCACCCCCGCCGCCCGAACCACCGGAACTGTTGGAACAGGCCGCGGTCAGGGCCAGCGCCGCGAGCAGGGCGGGTACGACGGCCAAGCGGCGGCCGGAACCACGATGACCGGAACTCCTGGACGGCGCGGTCGGGTTGAGGGTCAATGCGGTCCTCCTCGCCAGGGCGTGCTGCCGACGGTGGGCTGAACAACATCGCGCTGTACCGGAGACGGGCGTGCAGAGATCGCGAGCGGGCGACGGACGAACCGATCCGACGACGTTAACGCAGCCGCCAGCCGCCGCCAAGGTCCATGTCGACCTTCATCCACCGCCATCCCGCCTACGGCCTCCGCCATACCGCCAACCCTGGTTGACATCAGCGGCCGCTGAACCGCTCCGCCAACGCCTCCTCGAAGGTCCCCCGGCCCACCGCCCGCTCCGGCGTGAGGTTCCCGCCCGCCCGCAGAGCCCGCCCCGAGGCCCCCGGCACCCGCACCGGCAGCAGCACCCGCCGCCGACCCGACGCCCGCAGGTAGGCCTCGGCCAGCTCCCGGTACGGCCGCGCCCGGGGCCCGCCCACCTCCGGCGCGTACCCGGCCGGCCCCTCCCCCGCCAGCTCCGCCACCCGTGCGGCCACCTCCCGCACGTCCACCGGCTGGACCCGTGCCCCGCCCGGCACCGGGAACACCGGCAGCCGCGCCGACACGTCGAAGATCCTCAGCAGCAGGTCGTGGAACTGCGTCGCCCGCAGCACCGTCCACCCCAGCCCCGACTCCCGCACCACCCGCTCACAGGCGAGCTTCGCCCGGTAGTACGGGATCGGCACCCGGTCGACCCCGACGATCGACACGTACAGCAGGTGCCGTACCCCCGCCCTCCCGGCCTCCGCCACCAGCGTCCGGACCGCGGCCACGTCCTTCCGCCCCACCGTGGTCGCGCAGTCCACCACCACCTCGACCCCCGCCACCGCCCCGGCGACCCCCTCCCCGGTCACCAGGTCCCCGACCACCCACTCGACCCCCGCGCCCCCGCTCCGCACCCGCCGGCTCAACCCCCGCACCGCCACCCCGCGCGCGACCAGCAGCCGCACCACCTCCCGCCCCAGGACCCCCGTCGCCCCGGTCACCAGCACCGTCCCCATCACCACACCACTCCTCCCGCCGGACCCCGTCCCCCTACCGACCGCCCACCGCCCCCATCCGTGACATCGGCATCCGCGAAGGCGGCCCGGGCAACGACGAAAGGCGGGGCGAGGACGTGAAGTCCTCGCCCCGCCTCAGCGGTGGCTCACCCGCGCGGGGTCAGTACCGGCGGTCAGCTGCAGCCGCTGGTGGAGCCGCAGCCCTCGCAGAGGTAGCAGCTGCCGGCGCGGCGCATCTTGGTGCCGCAGGAGAAGCAGAGCGGGGCGTCGGCGTTGAGGCCGAGCTGGATCTCGATCAGCTCCGTGGAGTTGTGGGCCTGCGCCGGGGAGGCCTTGGGGGCCTTGGGCGCCTCGACGGCGGGGGCCGGGGTGGCGACCACCGGGGCGGACTGGGCGAGCGACTCGGTGTCGAGCTCCTCGGCCTCCAGCGGCTCGTAGGAGCCCGTGTCCAGGTGGCGCTGGCGCTCCTCGACGGAGTGGATGCCGAGCGCCGAACGGGTCTCGAACGGCAGGAAGTCGAGCGCCAGGCGGCGGAAGATGTAGTCGACGATCGACTGCGCCATCCGCACGTCCGGGTCGTCGGTCAGACCGGCCGGCTCGAAGCGCATGTTGGTGAACTTCGAGACGTAGGTCTCCAGCGGCACGCCGTACTGCAGGCCGACCGAGACGGCGATGGAGAAGGCGTCCATCATGCCCGCGAGGGTCGAGCCCTGCTTGGACATCTTGAGGAAGACCTCGCCGAGGCCGTCGTCCGGGTAGGAGTTGGCGGTCATGTAGCCCTCGGCGCCACCGACCGTGAAGGAGGTGGTGATGCCCGGGCGGCCCTTGGGCAGGCGCTTGCGGACCGGGCGGTACTCGACGACCTTCTCGACCGCGGCGGCCGGGGCGGCCACCTCGAGCTTGGGCTCGGAGTCCTTCTTCTTCGCCGAGAGCGGCTGGCCGACCTTGCAGTTGTCGCGGTAGATGGCGAGCGCCTTGACGCCCATCTTCCACGCCTCGAAGTAGATCTCCTCGATCTCCTCGACGGTGGCGGACTCGGGCATGTTCACGGTCTTGGAGATCGCGCCGGAGATCCACGGCTGGATCGCGGCCATCATCCGGACGTGGCCCATGGCCGAGATGACCCGCTCGCCCATCGCGCAGTCGAAGACCTCGTAGTGCTCGGCCTTGAGGCCCGGCGCGTCCACCACGTTGCCGTGCTCGGCGATGTGGGCGACGACCGCCTCGATCTGCTCGTCCTGGTAGCCGAGGCGCTTGAGGGCGCGCGGGACGGTGCCGTTGACGATCTGCATCGAGCCGCCGCCGACGAGCTTCTTGAACTTGACGAGCGCCAGGTCCGGCTCGACGCCGGTGGTGTCGCAGTCCATCATCAGGCCGATGGTGCCGGTGGGGGCGAGCACCGAGGCCTGCGCGTTGCGGAAGCCGTTCTGCGCGCCGATCCGCAGGACGTCCTGCCAGGTGTCGTTGGCCGCGGCCCAGACCGGGGCCTCCAGCTCGTCGAGCGAGACGGCGGCGCGCGAGGCGTCCGCGTGCTGCTGCATGACCCGCTGGTGCGGGGCGGCGTTGCGGGCGTAGCCGTCGTACGGGCCGACGACGCCGGCGAGTTCGGCGCCGCGGCGGTAGGCGGTGCCGGTCATCAGCGAGGTGATGGCGCCGGCCAGGGCGCGGCCGCCCTCGCTGTCGTAGGCGTGGCCGGTGGCCATCAGCAGGGCGCCGAGGTTGGCGTAGCCGATGCCGAGCTGGCGGTAGGCGCGGGTGGTCTCGCCGATCTTCTCGGTGGGGAAGTCGGCGAAGCAGATGGAGATGTCCATCGCCGTGATGACCAGCTCGACGACCTTGGCGAAGGTCTCCGCGTCGAACGAGTCGTCGTCGCGCAGGAACTTCATCAGGTTCAGCGAGGCGAGGTTGCAGCTGGAGTTGTCCAGGTGCATGTACTCGGAGCAGGGGTTGGACGCGTTGATGCGGCCGGACTCCGGGCAGGTGTGCCAGTGGTTGATGGTGGAGTCGTACTGGATTCCGGGGTCGGCGCAGGCCCAGGCGGCCTCGGCCATCTTGCGGAACAGCTTCTTGGCGTCGACGGTCTCGATGACCTCGCCGGTCATCCGGGCGCGCAGGCCGAATTCGGTGCCGTTCTCGACGGCGGTCATGAATTCGTCGGAGACGCGGACGGAGTTGTTGGCGTTCTGGTACTGGACGGAGGTGATGTCGTCGCCGCCGAGGTCCATGTCGAAACCGGCGTCGCGCAGGGCGCGGATCTTCTCCTCCTCCTTCACCTTGGTCTCGATGAAGGCCTCGACGTCGGGGTGGTCGACGTCGAGCACGACCATCTTCGCCGCGCGGCGGGTGGCGCCACCGGACTTGATGGTGCCGGCGGAGGCGTCGGCGCCGCGCATGAAGGAGACCGGGCCGGAGGCGTTGCCGCCGGAGGACAGCAGTTCCTTCGAGGAGCGGATGCGGGAGAGGTTGAGGCCGGCCCCGGAGCCGCCCTTGAAGATCATGCCCTCTTCCTTGTACCAGTCGAGGATCGACTCCATGGAGTCGTCGACGGCCAGGATGAAGCAGGCGCTGACCTGCTGGGGCTGCTTGGTGCCGACGTTGAACCAGACCGGCGAGTTGAAGCTGAACACCTGGTGGAGGAGGGCGTGGGTCAGCTCGTGCTCGAAGACCTCGGCGTCGTCCGTGGAGGCGAAGTAGCCGTGCTTCTCGCCGGCGGCGCGGTAGGTGAGCACCACGCGGTCGATGATCTGCTTGAGGCTCCACTCGCGCTGCGGGGTGCCGACGGCGCCGCGGAAGTACTTGGACGTGACGATGTTGACGGCGTTGACCGACCAGAAGTCGGGGAACTCGACGCCGCGCTGCTCGAAGTTGATGGACCCGTCACGCCAGTTGGTCATGACGACGTCACGCCGCTCCCAGCGGACCTCGTCGTACGGGTGCACGCCAGGAGTGGTGTAGATGCGTCCGATCCGCAGACCGCCCTTGGGGGCCTTGCCCGCGCCCTTGGCCGTGGTCTTGTCGGACTTCGACCCGCGTGCGGAACCGCTCGTGGTGTCTGTCACTTCTTCCTCCTCCTGGGCAAACGCCCGAAGTGCCCTGAAAAGTCCGGGCACCGCTGGTTCGTTCTTCCGGTGTGCGGGCAGGCGGAGACCTCGCCCGCTTACGCACGGTTTGTTGTGTTCTGTGCCCTTTTTTCGGGCATGCGTGGGCCCCGTGGGGCCGGTGTGGTGCAGCAGGCCCACCAGGGGCCGGGTGCCGGCGCCTCCTAGGGCGCGGCGGCGGCGACGGACACGCAGGTGCCGTCCGCCTCGGGGACGGGCCGTCCGGCGCGGATTTCCGCGATGGCGGCCTCGAAGTCTTCCAGTCCGTCGTACGCCTGGTACACGCTGGCGAAGCGCAGGTAGGCGACCACGTCGAGATCCTTGAGCGGGCCGAGTATGGCCAGCCCGACGTCGTGGGTGGTCAGCTCGGCGTTGCCGGTGGCGCGCACGCACTCCTCGACCCGCTGGCCGAGCTGGGCGAGGGCGTCCTCGGTGACCGGGCGGCCCTGGCAGGCCTTGCGGACGCCGGTGATGACCTTCTCCCGGGAGAACGGCTCGGTGACCCCGCTGCGCTTGATGACCATCAGCGCGGCCGTCTCCACGGTGGTGAAGCGGCGGCCGCAGTCCGGGCACTGCCGACGGCGGCGGATCGAGCTGCCGTCCTCATTGGTCCGGCTGTCGACAACACGGCTGTCGGAGTGCCGGCAGAAGGGGCAGTGCACCTGGGGATCCCTCCCTGGCAGGACGTGCGGACCTGTTGAGTCTATGCGATGCGACCCCGGCCTCGGCAAGCTGATCACGCGCCGCAACCACTAGTACTGGGCACGGAGAGGACTGTAGCCACTAGATGTAGGCCTCCGGGGGAAGCGACACCCCTGGCGTGTCGGCACCGATTAGACTGCCGACGTCGAGATTCGGTCGAACATTTACTCGATGCACGAGCCCGATGTACAGCAAAGCCTTGATCGAGTCAGCCAACTCTCGAATAATTCACTCGAACGTGTGTTTGGCGCAACCTTTCGATAGGAGGGGCGTTGGGCTGGAAAAGGGGAGAGGACAGCCGTCGAGAGGGGCCGCCGTGAACACCGTCGAAAGCAACACCATCCCGGTGCAGGAACACTCCCAGTTCAAGGTGGGGCAGCGCACCACGAATCAGCAGAGCGTGGACATCAGCATGGACCGTAGCGAAGACCACCGCCTCTCCGGCCCGGCCGTTTCCAGCACGAGCCGCGTTCCCGACCAGCCGATCGAACACTCCCCCGCGCTCGACGACGCCCACCAGGCGCCCGCCCGCGCGATGCCCGGCCGCCCCCCCGGCATCCGCACCGACGAGGCCGGCCTCACCGAGCGCCAGCGCCGCGTGATCGAGGTCATCCGGGACTCCGTCCAGCGCCGCGGCTACCCGCCGTCCATGCGCGAGATCGGCCAGGCCGTCGGCCTGTCCAGCACCTCCTCGGTCGCCCACCAGCTGATGGCCCTGGAGCGCAAGGGCTTCCTGCGCCGCGACCCGCACCGCCCGCGCGCCTACGAGGTCCGCGGCGTCGAGGTGGCCCGCCCGAACACCGCCGAGACGGCCGGCCGGCCGTCCACCTCGTACGTGCCGCTGGTCGGCCGGATCGCCGCCGGCGGCCCGATCCTGGCCGAGCAGACGGTCGAGGACGTCTTCCCGCTGCCCCGCCAACTGGTCGGCGAGGGCGAGCTGTTCGCGCTCACCGTGCGCGGCGACTCGATGATCGAGGCGGCCATCTGCGACGGCGACTGGGTCACCGTGCGCCGCCAGCCGGTCGCCGAGAACGGCGACATCGTGGCCGCGATGATCGACGGCGAGGCGACGGTCAAGCGACTCAAGCGCGAGGACGGCCGGATCTGGCTGATGCCGCACAACCCGGCGTACGAACCGATCAACGGCGACAACGCGACCATCCTGGGCAAGGTCGTCGCGGTCCTGCGCCGCCTCTGACGCCTCGCGCGCACGAAAGCGGGAAGGGGCTCCACCGCGCGGTCGCGGGGAGCCCCTCCGGCGTCTCCAGGGGCTCCCCGGCCCCGTCCCGGCCCGAGGCCACGGCGGCACCGCCCAGCCCCGGGCCGTAGCGCCGCCCAGCCCCGGGTCACGGCACCGCTCAGCCCCGTTCCAGCCCCGCTTCAGCCCCGCTTCACCACCGGCTTGACCGGCGGCGCCGAGGCGTCGATCGCCGCCAGCGAGCGGCGCACCTGGTTGCGGTCCGTGGTGTACCAGAACTCCGGCATCGAGGAGCGGAAGAAGCTCCCGTACCGCTTGGTCTCCACCCGCGGGTCGAGCACCGCGACCACGCCCCGGTCGTCCGCCGCGCGCACCAGCCGGCCGGCGCCCTGCGCCATCAGCAACGCCGCGTGCGTCGCCGCGACGGCCATGAAGCCGTTCCCGCCGCGCTGTTCGACGTCCTTCTGGCGGGCGCTCATCAGCGGGTCGTCCGGCCGGGGGAACGGGATGCGGTCCATCACGACCAGCTGGCAGGCCGCGCCGGGCACGTCCACGCCCTGCCAGAGCGACAGCGTGCCGAACAGGCAGGTGGACGCGTCCGAGGCGAACTCCCGGATCAACTCGCCCAGGGTGTCCTCCCCCTGGAGCAGGATCCGGTTGTCCAGCCGCTCCCGCAGCGCCTCGGCGGCCGTCTGGGCGCCGCGCATCGAGGAGAACAGGCCCAGCGTGCGCCCGCCGGCCGCGCCGATCAGCTCGGCCAACTCGTCCAGCATGTCCGGCCGTTCGGGATCGCGGCCGGGATCGGCGAGGTGCCGGGCGACGTACAGGATGCCCTGCTTGGGGTACTTGAACGGCGAGCCGACGTCGATGCCGCGCCAGTGCGGCAGCGCGTCCTCGCCGAAGCCGGGCTCCGGGTTGTCCCCGGGGGTGCGCTCGTCCGGCAGCCGGGAGTCCGAGGGCAGGCCGACGGAGGCGGCGACGCCGTTGAAGTCCCCGCCGAGCTTGAGGGTGGCCGAGGTGAGCACCACCGAGCGCTCCTTGTACAGGCCCTCGCGCAGCAGCCCGGAGACGCTGAGCGGCGCGACCCGCAACGAGGCGGTGCCCATGCCGAAGCGGTCGCTGCGCTCGATCCAGACCACGTCGTACTCGGAGTCCTCCAGCAGCCGCTCGGCGGTCTCGTGCAGCGACTCGGCGGAGGCCATCGCCTGCTTGCGGACGGCGTCCTCGTCGCTGAGCCCCTTGTCGCGGGTCTCGCCGAGCGAGCTGATCACCTGGCGGGAGGCGTCCCGGATCGCGGTGACCGCGTACGCCAGGTACTCGGGCAGTTCCTCGACCCGGCCGGGCTGGGCGGTCTCCATCAGGCCGTGGTAGTTCTCGGCGGCGGCCTGCAGGGCGTCCACGGCCTTCTCGTTGGCGAGCCGGGCGGCGCGCTTGACCGCCCGGTTGACCGCGCCGACGGTCAGCTCGGCGGTGGCCGCGCCGGTGACCCGGTTGACCAGTTCGTGCGCCTCGTCGACGATCAGCAGCCCGTGCTCGGGCAGCACCGGCGCGCCCTCGATCGCGTCGATCGCGAGCATCGCGTGGTTGGTGACCACGATGTCGGCCAGCTTGGCCCGTTCCCGGGCCTTCTCGGCGAAGCACTCCTGCCCGTACGCGCAGCGGGTGGCGCCCAGGCACTCCTTGGAGGTGACCGCCAGCTGGGCCCAGGCCTTGTCGGAGACGCCGGGGCTGAGGTCGTCCCGGTCCCCGGTGTCGGTCTCGTCGGCCCACTCGCGCAGCCGCAACACGTCCTGCCCGAGCTTGCTGGCGGGCCCGCCGAGCGCCTCGGCCGCGTCGAACAGGCCCTCGCCCTCGTCGCTCGGAGTGCCCTCGTTGGCCCGGTGCAGGCACAGGTAGTTGGAGCGGCCCTTGAGCATCGCGAACAGCGGGCGGCGGCGCAGCACCGGGTGCATCGCCTCGACCGTGCGCGGCAAGTCCCGCTCGACGAGCTGGCGTTGCAGCGCCAGGGTGGCGGTGGCGACCACCACGCGGTCCCCGTGGGCGAGCGCCGGCACCAGGTAGGCGAGGGACTTCCCGGTGCCGGTGCCGGCCTGGACGAGCAGGTGCTCGGCGTTGTCGACGGCGTCGGCGACGGCCTCGGCCATCCGGACCTGACCGGGCCGCTCGACGCCGCCGACGGCCGCCACCGCGGCGTGCAGCAGGTCGGGGATGCGGGAGCGCGGAACGGCGACGGCTTCCTCGACGTCGGCGGCGGCGCCGCCGTCCTCGCCTGGGAGCTCGGTCTCGCCGGGGAGCTGGGATTCGGAGTCGTTCGTCATGACCCTCCCAGCCTACGGGGCGGGGGTGACAATCCGGCTCCGTCGCCCGGGAAGATCCGCCTCCAGGGTCACCAGGGCGTTGGGGACGGTGCCGTACCGGGCGGCGTGCGGGCGGTGCGGACGGTCCTGGTAGCCGTCGAGCAGCAGCCGGTTGCGGTTGAGGCAGAGCCGGTCGATCCGGGGCCGGAACAGGTCGAACAGCTCGAAGCGCTCGCGCAGGCCGGGGAAGCGGTCCTGGTAGCGGTGGATCTCGGCCCGCAGCAGGGCCCAGAACTCGGTCTCGGGCAGCCCGGTCTGCGCCTCCAGCAGCGGGGCGAGGTAGCGGAGGACACCGATGAACAGCCCGGAGTGGAGGAACTGGCAGAGCCCCTGCGGGCCGTCCCGCAGCAGCACGTCGTCGACCTCGGCGGGCAGGTCGCGCAGTTCGGGCAGGTCCTGGTCGCTGAGGTTGACGTCGTCGACGAAGTCCTTGACCGCGAGCCGGGTCGGCGCGTCGTGCTCGTCGAAGACGACGATGGCGTTCTCGCCGTGCGGGGAGAAGACCAGCCCGTACCGGTAGAGGAAGTGCAGCAGCGGCGGCAGCACCGCGCCGAACAGGCGGCCGGTCCAGGCGGCGGGGGTGAACCCGGAGCGGGCGATCAGTTCGGCGGCGAGCGCCCGGCCGTCGGAGCCGGTCTGCAGCAGGGCGGCCAGGGTGCGGGCGCGTTCGCCGCCGGCCAGGAAGGGGCCGAGCGGTTCGCGCCAGATCGCGCCGAGGAGTTCCTTGTACTGGTAGGGCGCCTCGGGCAGCTCGCGGTAGAGCGGGTGGTCGACGGTGACGGAGGCGATCTCGCCGAGCAGGATCACCCGGCACTCGTCGCGCAGGTACGGGTCGGCGTCGCGCAGGCCGTGGATCCAGGCGGTGACGGCGGGCGCGGCGAGGGTGCGTTCGGTGGGCAGGCCGCGCCAGACCAGGGTGTTGAGGACGGACAGCGGCAGTTTGACGGTGCAGCGCTCGGGGTGGGCGGTGTTGAAGAAGGAGCGGATGGACTGCTGGGGCAGTCGTAGGTCGCCGTCGGAGGGCAGCGGGACGATCTCGCCGGAGGCGATCCAGGGCGCGAACAGCGGGACGATCGTCTCGTCCCACTGCCAGGGGTGGACGGGCAGCAGCAGGTAGTCGTCGGCGGCCGGGCCGAGGGCGGCGCGCAGCGCGTCCGGGTCGTCGAGTTCGCGGGCGTACAGCTGCTCGGGCCGCTCCAGGCCGGGCACGCCGCGGTACTCGGCGAGCCGGCGGTGGACGGCGATCCAGGGCAGCGGGCGCGGGGTGCGGGCCTCCGGGGCCCAGCGGGCGGCGTCGGTGGCGGAGAAGCCGATCCGGCCCTTGTTGGGGACGATCCAGGGGTGGCCGTCCTGGCGGCCCTCCAGGGCGGGGTGGTCGAGGTCGGCGAGTTCGGCGGCGGTGAGCGCGGTGGCGAGCTGGCGCGCGTCGGCGGTCAGGGTGGCGGTGAGTTCGCGGATCAGGTGGCCGGTGGTCTCGCCGCGCAGGCCGAGGGCGTGCCGGGCGTGCGGGAGGAAGCGCAGCGGGTCGAGGCCGTCGGGGTCGGAGCAGCGGACCGAGTCCGGGTCGACCCGCCAGCTACCGTACGCGCCGCGGCGGGCGGTGAAGCGGTACTCGGCCTCGGGCAGCCAGAGCAGGTACTCGCCGTCGGTGGCGGCGGGCACGGGGGTGAGCAGTTCCTCGTAGGCGAACTCGCCGAGCATCTTGGCCAGCAGGGTGCGCCCGGCCCGCCGCCAGTGCCCGGCGGTCAGGTGCGGGGGCAGGTACAGCGGCGGTTCAGCGGCCGACGGTTGCGGCACGGGTCAGCTCCTGGGGACGGGGGACGGCGGGGGTGCTCTCGGCAGGGGTGCTCTCAGCGGCGGCGGCGCCCACGGCGGCGACCGCGCCCGCGGGGACGGCGGCGGTCCCGGGCGGCGCGAAGCCGGTCCAGGCGGTGCGGGCGGGCAGCCGGTGGACGGTCCGACCGGTGACGGCGTTGAGGATGACGGCGGCCCGGTGGGCGCCGAGGCCCAGATCGGGGGTGCCGACGCCGTGGGTGTGCAGTTCGGCGTTCTGGACGTAGAGGCCGCCGGTGAGTTCGGGCCGGGTGGCGACCCGGTGGTCGAGGTCGACCCGGTAGCGGCCGTCCCGGTCCCAGTCGATCAGCCGGGCGAGCGGTTCGAGCGCGGCCGGGCGGGCGGCCCGGTAGCCGGTGGCGAGCACCACGGCGTCGGTGCGCAGGACGTGTTCGGCGCCGGAGTCGCCGTGCCGGCAGTGCAGTTCGAGGCCGCCGCAGGGGCCGGGGCGGGCTTCGGTGACGGCGGTGCCGGGGGTGATCTCGACCGGGGCGGTGTCGATCGGGCGGCCGATGGTGCGTTCGTAGAGGTGGTCGTGGATCTCGGCGAGGGTTTCGGCGCTGGCGGCCTTGTGTAGCTGCCACTGGGCGGTGACCAGGGCGTTCCGGACGGGTTCGGGCAGGCTGTGGAAGTAGCGGGTGTAGTCGGGGGTGAAGTGCTCCAGGCCGAGCTTGGAGTACTCCATCGGCGCGAGCGCCCTGGTCCGGGTGAGCCAGCGCAGCCGGACGCCGTCGCCGTCGTGGCGCCGGAGCAGGTCGAGGAAGACCTCGGCGCCGGACTGTCCGCTGCCGACCACGGTGATGTCCCGGGCGCCGGCGAGGTCGCCGCGGCGGTCCAGGTAGTCGGCGGAGTGGAAGGCGCGCGGGTGGCCGTCGAGGGCGGTGAAGGCCGCGGGCAGGACGGGCCGGGTGCCGACGCCGAGGGCGAGGTTGCGGGCGTGCACCTCGGTGCGCCGCCCGGTCGCGGTGTCGGTCAGCTCGACCCGGAACAGGCCTCCTCCTCCGGCAGCGGTCCAGTGCAGGGCGGTGACCTCGGTGCCGAAGCGGCAGTTGCCGAGCCGTTCGGCGGCCCACCGGCAGTAGTGGTCGTACTCGCGGCGGGGCAGTTGGAAGCGCTCGGCGAAGTAGAACGGGAAGAGCCGGTCCTGGTCGCGCAGGTAGTTGAGGAAGGACCACGGGTTGGTCGGGTCGACGAGGGAGACCAGGTCGGCGAGGAACGGCACCTGCATCCGGGCCCCGTCCACCAGCATGCCGGGGTGCCAGCGGAACTCCGGGCGCTGGTCGCAGAAGAGCGTGCGCAGGCCGGGGACGGGCGCGGCGAGCGCGGCGAGCGAGAGGTTGAAGGGGCCGATGCCGACGCCGAGCAGGTCGTACGGCGGCTGGGGTGCTGGGGTGTCCACGGGGGTGTCCTAGGCGGGGAGGGGGGCGCGGGCGCGGACCATCAGGGCGGCGCGCTTGTCGGGCAGGTCGAGTTCGGTGTCCAGCCGGAATCCGGCCCGTTCGAAGGCCCGGACGGAGCGCCGGTTGCGGACGTCCGGTTCGGCGACGACCCGTTCGCAGCGGGGCCGTTGCCGCAGGATCCGCTCGGCGAGGGCGGCCAGCAGCACGGCGCCGAGCCCCCGGCCGCGGCTCTCGGCGGGGCCGAGCAGGAGGTGGAGGCCGGTGTCGTGCGGCCGGGCCGGGTAGTGCCGGGCGAGCGGGTCGAGGTCGGCTCGGTAGACCTCCCAGTAGCTCGTCGGGACGCCGTCGAGCAGACCGAGGCAGGGCACGCTGCGGCCGTCGCCGTCGAGTTGGGCCCGGAGGTGGCGTTCGGTGGCGTCGGGCGGCCCGGCGAGCTGCCAGAACGCGGCGATCTCGGGGTCGTTCATCCACCCGGCGATCAGGTCCAGGTCGGCGGGCAGCCGGACCGGGCTGAGTCGGAACTCGCCGGCCGGGGTGGGGATCACGCCCCAGTCCGGCGGGTCGTCGAGCGGGCTCATGCGCCCGCCAGCGGGTTGGGGATGTCCACGTAGACGGACTGGGTGGCGACCGGGCCGACCAGTTCGTCCAGACCGTTGATCCGGGTGAGCAGGTTGGCCTTGCAGGGCAGGGTGGGCGCGTCGAGCAGCAGCGCGGGCAGCGCCGAGCCGGTGGCGCCGGCCCGCGGGCCGGCCAGGAAGCGGCGCAGCCCGGCCAGCAGCACGGTCTCGTCGGCGAGCCCCTGGCTGCCGAGGGCGCCGATCAGGCCGAGGACGTGGTTGATGCCGAGGTAGTAGGCGAAGTGGTGGTCGATCACCTCGTCCGGCAGGAAGGTGTCGCTGTGCTCGCCGAGTCCGGGCAGCCGCGCGGTGAGCCGGTCGGCGGCGCTCTCCCGGTAGTAGTAGCCCTGGTTGTCGCGGTAGCGGCCGCCGTTGGGCCAGCCGTCGGCGTCGAGCAGGACGAGGCTGTTCTGCTGGTGCGCCTCCAGGGCGATGCCGGCCGTGCCGTCCAGCCAGAGGACGGGCAGCACGACGGTGTCCAGGTAGCGCAGGAACCATTCGGCGGCGACGGTCCGCAGCGGGCGGCCGCAGCGGGCGGCGAGCGCCCGCAGGACGTCGCCGAGCCGGGACGGCACGGTGTCGCCGGTGCCGAGCGGCTGTTCGGCGACCAGCCCGGCGACGCACAGCGCGCGGTCGGCGGGGGCGAAGGGCTGGGCCCGCAGCACGGTGTCCAGGCCGCCCGGGTCGCCGAGGGCGGGGTGGTCGACGCCGATCCAGGCCGGGTCGCGGACGATGTCGAAGCCGGGGTGGGCGGAGCGCCACTCGGCGGCCAGGCCGCTCTCCAGCAGCCGGTGCACCTCCAGGCCGCGGTGGAGTTCCTTGCGCAGGTTCTCCCGGCGGGAGTTGGTGATCCGCAGGCCGAGCGAGAGCTTGAGCATCCAGGGGGTGCCGGGGCGGTAGACGGTGCGCACCGAGGAGGTGGGGTGCCAGGGTTCGCCGGCCGGGCCGAGGTCGTGCAGCAGCCCGTCGGCGAGCAGGGCAGCGACGGCCGGGCGGTGGGCGAGTTCGCGGGCCTGCCAGGGGTGCAGCGGCAGGGCGGCGGTGCCGGGCGGCAGGGCGGCGCGGTCGCCGAGCAGGTCCGCGGTGATCCGGTCGGCGCTCTCGGTGAGGGCGGAGCCGGCGGCGAGCAGGTCGCGGTGCACCGCGTACCAGTGGAGTTGGAAGGAACCGTGCAGTTCGGGCGAGTAGGCGGCGCTCTGGGCCGGGCCGAGGCCGTCGCGGCTCTTCGGGGTGGGGTGCAGCGGGTGGCCGAGCAGCAGGGACTGTTCGGCGGCGAGGAAGTGCGAGCGTTCCGGGCCGCCGGCGGGGGCGGCGGTGCGGCGGTGGGCGAGGATGTCGGCGGTGCGGACGACCGAGTCGGCGACCCGGGCGGCGAGGTCGGCGACCTGCCCGGGGTCGGGGCGGTCGGCGGCCGCGGCGGCGAGCAGCGCCGCGGTGGTGACGGCGTCCACGGGGGCGTCGGCGGTGCCCTCCCCGGCGGAGAGGACGGCGGGGCCGAACCGGTGCCAGCCGCCGGGCGACCAGTAGCGGACGGGGGCGGAGAGCCGGGCGGCGCCGCCGAGGACGGCGATCCGCAGCCGGCCGTCGGGGCCGGGCCGGGCGCCGGTCTCGCGCGTCCAGCAGCGCAGCAGGGCTTCCAGTGCGGCCTGTTCGGCGGCGACGGCGGGGTCCGGGTGCAGCAGCGGGTCGGGCTCGGCCGGCCGGTCCGCGGGCAGCAGCGGGTCGGGCGGGGCTCCGGTCAGGGCGGTGCTCAAGGCTGCTCCTTGGGGCGCGTGGGGGTGCGGACGCGCGCGGGTGGTGGAGGGGATCGGCGGGCGCTCGCACCGTCGCGTCAGGTAAGGGTTACCTATCCCTGACGGGTGATCACAAGGTCGACTCACTCGTCCGGGTGAAGATCGGGCATTGTCCGCCGCCGGGGCGCGGCGCCCTGCTGGGCCGCCGGGCCGGCCGCGGCCACGTCACGGATCGGTGACCTCCGGTCAGGGCCGCAACCCGGGGGGCGGCCGCCGCCGTCCTGGTGACCGGTGGAAGACTCCACAGCGGCGAGTCGCCGCACGACAGCCCGATCGCGAACACAGGGGGAAGCGCACACATGCCATTGATCCACCGGTCAGCCATGGCCGTCGCCCTCGTCACGGGGACGCTGCTCGCGGCGAGCGCCTGCGGGCCGGACGGTCCGGCGGGCGACGGGGGCGGCAGTGCCGCGCCGCCACCCGCGTCCACGAGCGCGACCAGCGCCGCCGCCCCCGGGGGCAGCGGTGTGATCGGCGGGATCACCCTCCCGTCGGGCATCCCGACCGGCCTGCTGGAGGGCCTGCCGAAGAGCTGGGACGACCTGAAGAAGTGGAAGTTCGAGGACTGGGACTCGTGGGCGTCCAAGCACGTCTTCAACAACCCGGTGGTGAAGGACTTCTGGAACCCGGACAAGATGGGCGACTCCAAGCCCGCCGATCCGGCCCCGCCCACCGCCAAGCCGGCCGCCGACAACGGCGTGACCGACCCGGACCCGCCGGTGGTCAAGGCCGTACCGGTGCCCCGCCCGTACACCAAGCAGCCGTCCGGGAAGGTGTTCTTCAGCGCCCAGGGCGGCCGGGGCAACTGCTCGGCGACGGTGATCACCGACCCGCAGCACCCGGGCAGGAGCAACCTGGTCTGGACGGCCGGCCACTGCGTGCACGCGGGCAAGGGCGGCGACTTCTTCAAGGACCTGGTCTTCGTGCCCGCCTACAACAACTCGGGCGCCTCCAGCGGCGGCAAGAAGGCCCCGCTGTCCGAACTGGCCCCGCTGGGCACCTGGTGGGCCGACCTGGTCACCACCTCGCCGCAGTGGATGGTCGAGGGCGGCGGCACCGGTGACGCCGCGAACCAGTACGACTTCGCCGTCATGCGGGTGCACAACCAGAACGACACCGGCAAGTCGCTGGAGGAGACGGTCGGTTCGGCCGTCCCGGTCTGGTTCGACGCCCCGCGCGACAAGGTGTCGGTCTCGGCGGTCGGCTACCCGCTCTACAAGCCGTTCGACGGCCAGGAGCTGTACAAGTGCGACGGCGGCAAGCCGACCCGGCTGTCGTTCGACCCGAAGCGCCCGTCGATGCTCACCGTCGGCTGCAACATGACCCAGGGCGCCAGCGGCGGTGGCTGGTTCGCCACCATGCCGGACGGGAGGACCGCCCTGGTCAGCAACACGTCCATCGGCACCGAGGACCACACCTCGCTGAGCGGCCCGTACCTGGAGGCGGTCGCCAAGCAGGCGCTGGACTGGATCTCCAAGAAGCCCTAGGCCCTAGCCGTACGGGCGGCGGAGGCCGCCCCCGGGGGACGATGCAGCATGCCGAAGCACACCGGCCGCGGACCGCGGCGCCGATCCGGACCGACCGGCGCCGCGGTGCTCGCCGTGCTCGCGCTCGCCGGGACCGCCTGCGGGCCGGACGACTCCGGCGCCAGGGCGGCCGCACCACCGCCCGCCCTCCCCACGTCGGCCCCCACCAGCCTGGGCGACCTGACGGGCTGGAAGGTGGAGGACTGGGCCCGGTTCGTCTCCGGCAGCGGCTTCGCCAACGAGGTGGCCCCGGGCTTCTGGTCGACCGCCCGGATGGCCGCCGCCAAGGGCCGGCCCACCCCGGAGTACCCGCTCACCGCCGCACCGGACGGCGGCCGGCCGGACGCCCCGCCGGCGGCCGTCGCGGCCACGCCGCAGCCGCACCCGTACGGCCCGGCCACCGCCGTGGTCGGCCGGCTCTTCGTCACCACGCCCCAGGGCGACGCGTCCTGCTCCGCCACGGTGGTCTCCGACCCGGCCAGCCCGGGCCGCAGCAACCTCGTCTACACCGCCGCGCACTGCCTGCACGACGGCAAGGGCGGCGGCTGGCTGCGGAACATCGCCTTCGTGCCCGGCTTCAACCGGGACGGCCAGGCGACCCGCGGCAAGCCGCTCACCGAGCAGCAGGCCGCCCCGTACGGCCGGTGGACGGCGGTGCGCGCGCTGGTGTCGCCGACCTGGCTCGGGGAGGGCGGCGTCGGCGCCCACCACCAGTACGACTACGGGATCATCCGGGTGCGCGGCGAGGGCGGCTCCGGCACGTCGCTGGAGGAGGCGGTCGGCGGCTCGGTCCCGGTCTGGTTCAACGCCCCGCGCGAGCAGATCGGCTCGGCCGCCTCCTACGGCTACCCGGCCGATCGGCCGATCGACGGCCTGGAGCTCTCCCGCTGCGAGTCCCCGGTGCCGCCGGCCAGGCTCTCCCCCGACCGGAGCCGCCCGCCGATGTACGTGACCGGCTGCACCGTGGCCGGCGGCTCCAGCGGCGGCGGCTGGTTCATCACCAAGGACGGCAAGCCCAATCTGATCAGCGTCACCGCGATCGGCGGCCGCAGCCCGTCCGGGTACCTGGCCGGCCCCTCGCTCCAGGACCAGGCGAAGCAGGCCTTCGACTACTTCGCCAAGAACGTGAAGTAGCCGGGCCCCCGGACGGGCGCGCGGACGGACACCCGAACGGGCGCGCGAAGGGCCCCCGGACGCAACCCGTCCGGGGGCCCTTCGTCGGCTCGGCGCCTCAGCCCTGCAGCGCCACCGCGTAGCGCTCCAGCTCGGCGGCCAGCTCGGCCGGCACCTTGGCGTGCAGCAGCGTGCCCTCACCGGTGTGCTCGGTGGCGAGCAGCTCGCCCTCGGCGTGCACCCGGGAGACCAGCCCGCCCTGGGTGTAGGGCACCAGGGCCCGCACCTCGATCGCCGGGCGCGGCAGCTCGTCGTCGATGAGCTTCAGCAGCTCCTCGATGCCCAGGCCGCTGCGGGCCGACACCACGATGGCGTGCGGCTCGCGGCGCAGCAGGCGCTGCAGCACGTGCGGGTCGGCGGCGTCCGCCTTGTTGATCACCACGATCTCCGGCACGTTCTGCGCGTCGACCGAGACGATGACCTCGCGGACGGCGGCCAGCTGCGTCTCCGGCTCGGGGTGCGAGCCGTCGACCACGTGCAGGATGAGGTCCGCGTCGGCGACCTCCTCCATGGTCGAGCGGAAGGCCTCGACCAGGTGGTGCGGCAGGTGCCGGACGAAGCCGACGGTGTCGGCCAGGGTGTAGAGCCGCCCGCTCGGGGTCTGGGCCCGGCGCACGGTCGGGTCCAGGGTGGCGAACAGGGAGTTCTCCACCAGGACGCCGGCCCCGGTGAGCCGGTTGAGCAGGGAGGACTTGCCGGCGTTGGTGTACCCGGCGATGGCCACCGACGGCACCTGGTGGCGCTTGCGCTCCTGGCGCTTGGTGTCGCGGCCCTTCTTCATCTCGGCGATCTCGCGGCGGAGCTTCGCCATCTTCTCGCGGATCCGGCGCCGGTCGGTCTCGATCTTGGTCTCACCGGGACCACGGGTGGCCATGCCGCCGCCGGACGAGCCGGCGCCGCCACCACCCATCTGCCGGGAGAGCGACTGACCCCAGCCTCGCAGGCGCGGCAGCATGTACTGCATCTGCGCGAGCGAGACCTGCGCCTTGCCCTCCCGGGACTTGGCGTGCTGGGCGAAGATGTCCAGGATCAGGGCCGTCCGGTCGACGACCTTGACCTTGACCACGTCCTCCAGGTGGATCAGCTGGCCGGGGGTGAGCTCACCGTCGCAGACCACGGTGTCGGCGCCGGTGGCCGCGACGATGTCGCGCAGTTCCTTCGCCTTGCCGGAGCCGATGTAGGTGGCCGCGTCGGGCTTGTCACGGCGCTGGATCACGCCGTCCAGCACCTGGGAGCCGGCCGTCTCGGCGAGGGCGGCGAGCTCGGCCATCGAGTTCTCCGCCTCCTCCAGGGTGCCGTCGGTCCAGACGCCGACGAGCACCACGCGCTCCAGGCGGAGCTGGCGGTACTCGACCTCGGTGACGTCTTCGAGTTCGGTGGAGAGGCCGGCGACGCGGCGCAGGGCGGCACGCTCGCTGCGGTCGTACTGGTCGCCGTCGTAGTGGTGGCCGCGGTCCTCGTCGATGGCCGCGAGGTCCTCGTCCATGAGGGCTTCCGCCCGCAGACCGTCGAGGCGGCGCGGGGCGTCGGCGTGGTCGCGGGTGTCGGACGTGGAGGTCATTCTGTCCTTTGGTCGCTGGTGCGGATGGCCTGTGGGGAACCGCCCTGTGCGGTCCCACCCGGAGTCTGCCCAGCTGCCGCCCCGGTTACCGCCGGGCGAGGTGAGCTACCCCTCAGGTCCTCGGGTGCCACCGGGGCTCCTGTGCCCTGTGAACGCCGTGGACCGGCCGTGAATTCCCCATGATGCTCCCACGCCCGGCCCGGACCGGTCATCCCCATTTCCCTCGGGGTGGCGGGCCCCGCCGGTGTCCGGGGCCTGCGGACGGCTGACGTCGTACACCCCGGAGACCTTGAGGATCGCCCGCATCAGCGCGGGCAGCGCGGCCGGCTCGGGCAGCTCGACGGTGTAGGTGTGCCGGACCCGCAGTTCCTGCGGCGGTTCGACCTCGGCCGAAACGATGCCGACGCCCTCGGCGGAGATGGCCGCCGTGAGGTCGGCGAGCAGCCGGGGCCGGTTGAGCGCCTCGGCCCGCAGGGTGACCCGGTGGCCGGCCGCCGGGGTGCCCTCCGGCTGCCAGTGGACCTCCAGCTCGGCGCGCCCGGCCGCGCGCATCCGCTGCCCGGCCGGGCAGCCGGTGCGGTGCACGGCGACGGCGCCGCCGCGGATCGGGTAGCCGACCACCTCGTCCGGCGGGACGGGCGTGCAGCAGCGGGCCAGCCGGACCGGCGCCCCGGGCCGGCCGGCCACCGCGACCGGGGCCGGGCGGCGCTCGGTGGTGCGGTGCGCGGGCGGGGCGGGCTGGCCGCTGGAGGGGCCGGTGCGGACCGCCGGGAGCCGGGCCGGGTGGTCGGCGAGCCAGCGTTCGATGGCCAGCCGGGCGGCCTGGGTCCGGGCGTGCGCGAGCCACTCGGGCGCGGGCCCGGAGGGTTCGGCGGGGCGCGGCCCGTCCTCGGTGAGCACCGTCCCGGTGGGCACGGTCTCGGTGAGCACGGCGAGCAGGTCGCCGTCCTGCAGGACGGTGGAGAGCGCGGTGAGCCGGCCGTTGACCCGGGCGCCGATACATCGGTGGCCGGTCTCCTCGCCGAGCAGGTAGGCGGCGTCCACGCAGGTGGCGCCAGCCCTCAGCTGAAGCGTTTCGCCGCTCTCCGTCACGACGGTGATCTCACGGTCGCCGGCCAGGTCGGCGGTGAGCGCGGACCAGAAGGCGTCCGGGTCGGGCGTCTCCTGCTGCCACTCCAGCAGCCGGCTGAGCCAGCCTGGCCGGGCCGGGTCGGTGCGGTCGAGTTCGTCGGCGTCCTGGACGGCGCCGACCGGCTCCGGGTCGCCGAGCGCGACCACCCCGGTCTCGGCGACCTCGTGCATCCGCCGGGTGCGCACCAGCACCTCGACGACCGTGCCGCCGCTCAGCGCCACGGCGGTGTGCAGCGACTGGTAGAGGTTGAACTTGGGGGCGGCGACGAAGTCCTTGAACTCGCCGGGCAGCGGCGTCCAGCAGGTGTGCAGTTCGCCGAGCACGGCGTAGCAGTCGGCGTTCTCCTCGACCACCACCAGCAGCCGCCCGAAGTCGGCGGGCTGCGGCCCCTGCGGCCGCCCGTCCGGGCCGGGCGCGGCGGCCCGCTTGAGCAGCACCCGGTGCAGCGACACGCAGTGCCGGGGCCGGACGGTGACGTCGGCGGACACCCCGGTCTCGGCGAGCTGGCGGGCCAGCAGCCGGGCGAAGGGGGCCAGCAGGGCGTCCGGCTCGCCCTCGTGACCGGTCATCAGGGCCCGGGTGCGGGCGTACTCCTCGGGGTGCAGGGTGGCGAAGACGATGTCCTCCAGCTCCGCCTTGAGCACCTGGATGCCGAGCCGTTCGGCCAGCGGGATCAGCACGTCCCGGGTGACCTTGGCGATCCGCACCTGGCTGGCCGGCTTCATGTGCCGGATGGTGCGCATGTTGTGCAGCCGGTCGGCGAGCTTGATCACCATCACCCGGACGTCGTCGCCGGTGGCGACCAGCATCTTGCGGAAGGTCTCGGCCTCGGCGGCGGCGCCGAAGTCGACCTTCTCCAGTTTCGTCACCCCGTCGACCAGGTAGGCGACTTCGGGCCCGAATCCGGCGCCGACCTGATCCAGCGTCAACTCGGTGTCCTCGACGGTGTCGTGGAGCAGCGAGGCGACCAGGGTGGTGGTCCCGGCGCCGAGTTGGGCCAGGATCATGGTGACGGCCAGCGGGTGGGTGATGTACGGCTCGCCGCTCTTGCGCTTCTGGCCGCGGTGGCTGGCCTCGGCGAGCCGGTAGGCCCGGGCGAGCAGGCCGAGGTCGGCCTGCGGATGGTGCTCGCGATGGACCCTGACGAGCGGTTCGAGGGCGTCCGGGACGAGCGGCCGGCCGGTGGCCAGCAGGGCGGCCCTCCCGGCCCGGCCGAGCGCGGCCCGGCCGAGCTCCCCCAGGGGCCGCCTGGTCCCGGCTTGCCGTGCGGACGTCGGCTGCCCCGTCAGGGGCTGCCCGGCTTCGATGGTCATCGGCGCACCTCCGGCAGCGATCACCGGCCGCCACCCCGCCGAGGGGCGCCTTCCCGGTGGTCCATGCTACCGAGCAGAGCACGTTCCGCGAGGCCTTGCTTCCCGTCCGCGACACGCATCACTCGAACGGGCGGATTCACCGCCGTACGAAATGGGCAAACCGGGCCGTCAGCCGTCCGAGCCGCGCTCCAACTCGGCCCACCAGCGGGCGTCGATCTCACCGGCGGCCACGATGACCGCCGGTCCGGTCTTCTCGATCCGGCCGTCCGGGTGCTCGGTGATGACCAGTCGGCCGCCCGGCACGTCCACGGTGTAGGTGGCCGGCTCGCCGGTGACCGCGGGGTCGGCGCCGTCCCGGCGGATCGCGGCGACCGCGACGGCACAGGTGCCGGTCCCGCAGGAGCGGGTCTCGCCGGAGCCGCGCTCGTACACCCGCATGGCGACGTGCCGCGGCCCGCGGTCCACCACGAACTCGACGTTCACGCCCTCCGGGTAGGCCCCTTCGGGGCTGGTGAGCGGCGCGGACAGCAGGTCCCCGGCGTGGTCCAGGCTGTCCACGAAGGCGACCGCGTGCGGGTTGCCCATGTTGACGTTCAGCGCGGGCCAGCGCCGCGCGCCGACCGCGACCTCGACGCCGTCCGGTCCGGGCAGCCGGGCGCGGCCCATGTCGACGGTGACCTCGCCGGGCGTCCCGTCCCCGGCGTCCTCGGCGACCCGCACCGTCCGCACCCCGGCGCGGGTGGCGACCGCGAACTCGCCGGGCTCGGCCAGGCCCGCCTCGACCAGGTAGCGGGCGAAGACCCGCACGCCGTTGCCGCACATCTCGGCGATGCTGCCGTCGGAGTTGCGGTAGTCCATGAACCACTCGGCCCGGTCGGCCTGGCCCGCGGCGGCCGGGTCGGCGGCGGAGCGCACCACGCGCAGCAGCCCGTCCCCGCCGATGCCGGCCCGCCGGTCGCACAGCGCGGCGACGGCCGCGGGGCCGATCTCCAGCGTGCCGTCCGGGTCCGGGACGATGACGAAGTCGTTCTGGGTGCCGTGCCCCTTGAAGAAGGGGACACCGACCGGCTGCGGGGAGGATGCGCTCACCCTCCCGATGGTACTGAACGGGCGCACCGGCCACCGGGGCGGTCCGACCGGTGGATCGGCCCGGGCAGGCCGTGGTCGGCGCCGGCAGCCGGTGGATCAGCGCAGGTAGGCGACCCGCCAGACGGCCAGCGCACAGGCCACCAGCGCGATCAGGGTGTAGAGCGCGATCGCCTTCCAGCCGGCCCGCTGCCCGGAGCCGCGGCGCGGCAGGCCGGGCCACTTGTACCCGGCGTGCCGGGCGGCCATCGCGCCCCAGCCGACCGAGGCGGCGGTGAGCAGCAGCCCGAGCATGCCGACCATGGTGGCGCGCGCGCCGGCCGAGCCGAAGGCGAGCGGGAAGGCGAACATCAGCGATCCGAGGGTGCCCAGCAGGGCGATCGGCAGGGTCTGCCACCAGCGGAGCCGACGCAGCGGTCGGATCTCCCGCTCGTGCACCGCGCCCGCCGGGGTGCGGGTGTCCAGGGCCGGCAGTGCGACCGCGTAGGAGGTGGGCACCTCCAGGCCGGTCAGCACGGGCAGGTCGCCCATCGTCGACTCGTCGGCCGGTGCGGTGACACTCCCGCTCTGACCTGATTCGGGGCCGGTACCCGTCGACACGCGGCCTCCCCTGACAGTTCGACACGAGCGGACTCGCGGCCGGGCACGGTCGGCCCGCGCGGCCGACCCCTACGCCTTCGATGATGGCATGTCCAGAGAGGCGTTCCGGGCCTGACCGGCGTCGACGGGTGATCCGTGGCCATCACGTGATCGGGCCGTGACCGTCGGTTCGCCCTGCACGGCCACCTGCGCGCGCAGGTGCACCGCCGGATTGGCCGGAACGCGTCTACCCGGCCGGACGTTCCTGACGGTCGATCAGCTCCAGGGAGCGTTCCAGCAGCTCGACGGGGTCGGTCCCGGCCGGCCGGGACAGCCAGTGGATCCGGCCGTCGCGGCGGAACCAGGACTCCTGGCGGCGGGCGAAGCGCTTGGTGGCCCGGACGGTCTCGGCCCGCGCCTCGTCCTCGGTGCACTCGCCGGCGAAGTGGTCCAGCACCTGCTGGTAGCCGAGTGCCCGGGAGGCCGTCCGCCCCTCCCGCAGGCCGACCCGCTCCAGCGCGCGCACCTCGTCCAGCAGTCCGGCCCGCCACATCAGGTCGACCCGCAGCGTGATCCGCTCGTCCAGTTCGGGGCGCGGCACCGCGACCCCGATCTGCACCGCGTCGTAGACGGCGGTGTTGCCGGGCAGGTTCGCGGTGAACGGCTGCCCGGTGATCTCGATGACCTCCAGCGCACGGACGATCCGCCGCCCGTTGCCCGTCAGGATCGCCTCCGCGGCCGCCGGGTCCAGCTCGGCCAGCCGCCGGTGCAGCGCGTACGGGCCGTCCTGCTCCAGCTCGGCCTCCAGCCGGGCCCGGACCGCCGGGTCGGTGCCGGGGAACTCCATCTCGTCGATCGCCGCCCGGACGTACAGCCCGGAGCCGCCGACCAGGACGGGCGTGCGCCCGGCCGCGAGCAGCCGGTCGATCTCGGCCCGGGCCAGCCGCTGGTACTCGGCGACGCTGGCGGCCTCGGTGACGTCCCAGACGTCCAGCAGGTGGTGCGGCACGCCGCCGCGCTCGGCGGGGGTGAGCTTGGCGGTGCCGATGTCCATGCCCCGGTACAGCTGCATCGAGTCGGTGTTGATCACCTCGCCGCCGAGGCTGCGGGCGATGGCGACGGCCAGATCGGACTTGCCGGCGGCGGTCGCGCCGACGACGCAGACCACTCGGGGCTGGGCGGCGCGGGACTGGACGGTACGGGAGCTGCTCACCGCTCCAGTCTCGCAAAACCGCCGCCGCACCGGTCACCGGGCTGCCCGTCGGCCCCGACTGCGCGACGATATGACTGTCTCCGGCCCTTTCCGCAGTCGAGCCGGTTTGCGAACGGTTCGGCGGTGACGGACGTTGTGCAGGAGACAGGGACGAAAGGGTGAGATCGCCATGGGTCTGATGGACAACCTCAAGGGCAAGGCCGAAGAGCTCAAGGGCAGGGCCAGTGAGCTCGCGGGCAAGCACAGCGAGCAGATCGAGCACGCGGTGGACAAGGCCGGCGGCGCGATCGACAAGGCGACCAAGGGCAAGTACAGCGAGAAGATCGAGCACGGCGCCAGCAAGGCCAAGGGCGCGGTGGGCGACTTCGCCCACAAGCCGAAGCCGGGCGAGGAGGGGCCTGCCGGCGGCAACGGCCAGGCACCGCAGGCCTGACGTCCTCCGCGCCGATCAGCTCCAGGACGCCACCACGTAGCCGACCCCGTACGGGGCGTCCTGGTAGCCGAGCCGCGCGGTGAGGCCGGCGCCCTCCGCGGCGCCGGCCAGCACCTGCCAGGGCGCCCGGCCCTCGGCCTTGAGCTCGGCGGCCAGGGCGGCGTCCAGGGCGGCGAGCGCGGGCAGGTCCGCGGAGCCGAGGGCGGCGGCCAGGGCGGCGTCGAAGCCCTCGGCGCGCTCGTCCAGGTAGCCGGGCGCCTTCACCGAGCGGCAGGCGCTGCCGTCGCCCACCACCAGCAGGCCGACCCGGTCGGCCAGCTGGGCCAGGCCCTGGCCGAGCCCGAGCATCCGGTCAGTGGGCGCGTCGGCGGGCACCGCGCAGGCGTGCGTCGGCACGGTCACCCCGGCGCGCTCCAGCAGCCAGGCGCCGACCGTCAGCGAGGGCGCCAGCTCCGGCCCCCCGACCCGGCCGCCGGGCAGCTTGGCGACCAGCGGCACCCCGTAGCGGTGGAAGGAGCCGGCCCCGCCCTCGGTCCACACCTCGGCCTCCGGCCCGGCACCGACCACCACGACCAGCTGCGGCTCGGCCGCGACCAGCGCCGCCAGGGCCTCGTCACAGGCGGCCCGCAGCGGGTCCAACTCGGCGGCCGCCCCGGCGGCGACCTCGGGGACGAGCAGCGGCGGACAGGGGCACACGGCGGCGGCTACCAGCATGCGGATCACTCTAGGCCCTCGCTCCGCGGCGCACTCGGCCTGACCCGAGGGACCGGCGTGACCCGGGAGAGCGGGCCGGCCCAACGACGACGGCGGCCCGGCGGGACTCGAAGTCCCGCCGGGCCGCCGTTCGGATCAGCGCGTCAGTCGCCGCAGCAGGCCCCGCCCGCCGGGGCGGCCAGCGGCAGCGCGGCCGGGGCGCCGATGCCCGGCAGACCGAGCATCACCCCGGCCGGCTTGGCCGCGGGCTTGGCCTGGCGCTTCTCCCAGGCGTCGCCGGCCCGGGTGCGGCGCACCGCGAGCGACGGGCCCTCGGCGAGCAGGTGGTGCGGGGCGGCGTAGGTGATCTCGACGGTCACCAGGTCGCCCGGGCGCACCGGCTCCGTCGGCCTGGTGAAGTGCACCAGCCGGTTGTCGGGGGCGCGGCCGGAGAGCCGGTCGGTCTTGTCGTCCTTCTTGCCCTCGCCCTCGGCGACCAGGATCTCCAGGGTGCGGCCGACCTGCTTCTTGTTCTCCTCCCAGGAGATCTCCTCCTGGAGGGCGATCAGCCGGTCGTAGCGGGCCTGCACGACGGCCTTCGGCACCTGGTCCGCCATCTCGGCGGCCGGGGTGCCGGGGCGCTTGGAGTACTGGAAGGTGAAGGCGTTGGTGAAGCGGGCCTCGCGGACGGTGTGCATCGTCTGCTCGAAGTCCTCCTCGGTCTCGCCGGGGAAGCCCACGATGATGTCGGTGGAGATGGCCGCGTCCGGCATCGCCTCGCGGACCTTCCGGATGATCCCGAGGAAGCGCTCCTGCCGGTAGGAGCGGCGCATCGCCTTGAGGACAGTGTCCGAGCCGGACTGCAGCGGCATGTGCAGCTGGTGCATCACGTTCGGCGTCTCGGCCATCGCGGCGATCACGTCGTCGGTGAAGTCGCGCGGGTGCGGCGAGGTGAAGCGGATCCGCTCCAGGCCCTCGATCTGGCCTGCGGCGCGCAGCAGCTTGGAGAAGGCCTCGCGGTCGCCCAGGTCGGAGCCGTAGGCGTTGACGTTCTGGCCGAGCAGGGTCACCTCGATGACGCCCTCGTCCACCAGCGCCTCGATCTCGGCGAGGACGTCGCCGGGGCGGCGGTCCTCCTCCTTGCCGCGCAGCGCGGGGACGATGCAGAAGGTGCAGGTGTTGTTGCAGCCGACGGAGATGGCGACCCACGCGGCGTAGGCGGACTCGCGGCGGGTCGGCAGGGTGGAGGGGAAGGTCTCCAGCGACTCCAGGATCTCGACCTGGGCCTTCCGCTCGACCGCGGCCCGCTCCAGCAGCGCCGGCAGGTGGCCGATGTTGTGGGTGCCGAACACCACGTCGACCCAGGGGGCCTTGCGGACGATGGTGTCGCGGTCCTTCTGGGCGAGGCAGCCGCCGACGGCGATCTGCATGCCCTTGTGGCGGCTCTTGACCGGCGCCAGCTGCCCGAGGTTGCCGTACAGCTTGTTGTCGGCGTTCTCCCGCACCGCGCAGGTGTTGAACACGACCAGGTCCGGGTCGCCGTCCTGCCCGGCCTTGACGTAGCCCGCGTCCTCCAGCAGGCCGGACAGCCGCTCGGAGTCGTGGACGTTCATCTGGCAGCCGTACGTGACGACCTTGTAGCTCTTCAATCCGCTCTCACCGCTCACCAGACCAGGGTACGGGCAGCCGCGAAGCGCTTTTCCCCCACCGTTTCCCCTCCCGTTCCGGCGGAGCGCCTGGCAGTATCCCTGCATGACCCCCACCGCTCCGTCCCGTCTCGGCGCCGCCGTCCGCACCGCGGCCCGCAGCCCGCTGTGGCGGACGGTGCTGGTGCTGGTGCTGCTGGTCGCGGGGCTGGGCGGCTGGTGGCTGTCGGCGGGCCGCCCGCCCGGCTACCCGCGCGGCGAGACGCGCTTCGCGACCGGCGTGCAGCGCGGCGTCTACGACCGGTACGGGCAACTGCTGGAGACCCACGTCGCCAAGGCGATGCCGGGGGTGCGGCTGGCCCTGGACAACACCGAGGGCTCGATCGACAACCTGGCCCGGGTGACCGGCGGCCAGGACGACTTCGCGATCGCCACCGCCGACGCCGTCGCCGACTACCAGGGCCCGGGCAAGGACCGGCTGCGGGCGATCGCGCGGCTGTACGACGACTACCTCCAGCTGATCGTGCCGTCCTCCTCGGCGGTGCACCGCACGGCCGACCTCAAGGGGCTGCGGGTCGGCGTGGGCCTGCCGCAGTCCGGGGTGAACCTGGTGACCAGGCGGCTGCTGGCCGCGGCCGGCCTGGACCCGGACCACGACATCGTCCCGGTGTCGGCGGGCGTCGGCGACGCCGCCGACCAGCTGCGCGAGAACAAGCTCGACGCCTTCTTCTGGTCCGGCGGCCTGCCGACCAGCGCCCTCACCGACCTGTCCGACCACATGCGGATGCGGGTCGTGCCGCTGGGGGACCTCGCCGGGGCCATCCACAAGATGGAGGGCGGCGGCACCGACGCCTACCGGGCCGCCACCATGCCCAAGGGCACCTACCCGAACGCCGACCCCAAGGACGCCGTCGCCACCGTGGCCGTGCCCAACCTGCTGATCACCCGGGACGACGTGGACCCGGACCTGGTCGAGGGCATGACCCGGGCGGTGATCGACAGCCGCGACCAGATCGGCTCCCAGGTGCACGCCGCCCAGCTGGTCGACCTGCGCACCGCCGTCTACACCGACCCGCTCCCGCTGCACGAGGGCGCGGCCCGCTACTACCGCTCGGTGAAGCCGTGAAGGCGTGAAGCCGTACCGGCCGTAGCGGCCGTACGGCCTACCGCTTCTGCGGCCGCGGCACCGCCAGCGTCACCGCGAGCCCGGTCGGCTTGACCGGGGCGAAACCGAGCGAGCCGCCACCGGCCGCCAGCAGGGTGCGGGCGATCGACAGGCCCAGCCCGGAGCCGTCCACGTTCTGGTGCCGCGGGCTGCGCCAGAAGCGGTCCCCGGCGCGGGCCAGCTCGTCCTCGGCGAGGCCGGGCCCGGCGTCCGTGACGGTCACCGCGACCTCGTCCCGGCGCACCGAGACCTTCAGCCGCACCCGGCTGCCGGCCGGGCCGAACTTGAGCGCGTTGTCCAGCACGGCGTCCAGGGCGGAGCCGAAGCCGATCGGGTCCGCCATGCCGACGGCGAGCGCCGGGCCCTCCCAGCGCAGCTCGATCCCGCGCTGCTCGGCCACCGGCCGCCAGGCGTCGACCCGGGCCAGGGTGAGCGTGGCGAGGTCGGTCTGCTCGGGTTCGGGGCGGGCGTGCTCGGCGGTGGCCAGGCCGAGCAGGTCGTCCAGCACCCGGGCCAGCCGGACGCCCTCCTCCCGGACGCCGCCGAGTTCCTCCTCGTGCCCCTCGGGCAGTTCCAGGCCGAGCACCTCGACGCGCAGCAGCAGGGCCGCCAGCGGGTTGCGCAGCTGGTGCGAGGCGTCCGCGACGAAGGCCTTCTGCTGATCCATGGCGAGCACCACGTGGTCGGCCATCTCGTTGAACGAGCGGGCCAGCCGCTGCAGCTCGGGCGGGCCGCCGCCGGGGGCGACCCGGGCGGCCATCCGGCCGGTGGCGATGTCGTGGGTGGCCCGGTCGAGGGTGCGGACCGGGCGCAGCACCCACTCGGTGAGCCGGCCGGCCAGCAGCACCGCGACGATCATGGCGGCGGCCTCGCCGGCGCCGATCACCAGCCAGCTGTGCAGGATCCGGGCCCGCAGCGCCCCGGTGGGGGACTCGCTGAGCACCACCGCGACCACGTCGCCGTCGCGCACGACCGGGGTGGCGACGGTGAGGGTGCGGTCGTCGGTCCACGGCCAGACCTGGGGCGGGTTGTGGCTGCGCCGCCCGTCCAGCGCCTCCTGGAAGGCCTGCGCGCCCCAGCCGCCGGAGGGCACCCGCCAGTCGGCGGGAGCGGCGGCGATCGGCACGCCGTCGCGCTGGAAGATGCCCAGCCGCACGCCGTACAGGTCGTGGTAGCGGCGGACCTCGGCGTCGATCGCGTGCCGGCGGCTGACGTCGCCGGGGGCGGGCTCCGGGTCGCCCTTGAGCGCGGACTCCACCGCCGAGGGGCCGGAGGTGGGCAGGTCCTGGGCGAAGCGGGCGGCGTCGTCGAGCCGGTCGACGACCACCCTGCTCTGCTCGGCCGCCGCGACCGCCGCCGCGAGCGGCAGCCCCAGGGCGGCCAGGACGCAGAGCATGAGGGCGATCAGGATGCCGAGCAGGCGGGTGCGCACGTGCGGTCAGCGCTCCGCGGGGGCGGGCGGGGTCGGGTCCGCGGCGGGCGCCGGGGACTCCGGGATCAGGCGGTAGCCGACGCCGCGGACGGCCTCGACCAGGCCGGGCAGCGCGAGCTTGTTGCGCAGCGAGCCGATGTGCACCTCCAGGGTGCGCCCGTTGCCCTCCCAGCCGCTGCGCCAGACCTCGCTGAAGATCTGCTCGCGCCGGTAGACCACGCCGGGGCTCTGCGCGAGCAGGGCGAGCAGGTCGAACTCCTTGCGGGTGAGCGGCACGTCCCGGCCGTCCACGCTGACCCGGCGGCGCTCCCGGTCGATCCGGATGCCCCGGGAGTTCAGCGGGCCGCGCTGCTGCGGGACGGCGTCGGGCGCGGGCACCGCCACCGAGGCGGGGGCGGCGCCGCGGCGGGCCACCGCGTGGATGCGGGCGAGCAGTTCGCCCATGTCGTAGGGCTTGGTGACGTAGTCGTCGGCGCCCAGATTGAGGCCGTGGATCCGGGAACGGATGTCGGCGCGGGCGGTGACCATGATCACCGGCACGCCGCTGCCGGCCCTGATCCGGCTGCACACCTCGAAGCCGTCGCGGTCGGGCAGCCCGAGGTCGAGCAGCACCACCCGGTACGGGTCGTTTCCGTCCGGCACCAGGGCGTCCAGCGCCTCGTGCCCGCTGCGGGCGTGCCGGACCTGGAAGCCGTGCCGACCCAGTACCGCGACCAGCGCGGCGGCCACGCGTTCGTCGTCCTCGACGAGCAGCAGTCGCATCCTGTTCTCCTCCTTCCCCCACCTGCATCACCGGGACCGCCCGGTCGGGCCCCGGTCCTGCGCAGTATGAGCCAGCGGGCGGCCCGGCGCCAGGCTCGGTCGCCCGCCGGCTGCCGCGGGACGGGGCACGCCGGCGCGGACGCCCGCTGTCACATGCCCCGTTGGCGCCCGGGCGAACGGCCCGCGAGCACCGTGTGTCCGTTTCGTGATCCTCAAGTTCCGCTCAGATCGGCTGACGGCGCATCGTCATCGCTCCTATGGTCGGCCCACCGGGGGCTGCGGCTCCGCCGGTCGCGGCTCCCGGATTTCGTACCACCATTGCCGCCCAAGGGAGTTCAGACTTTCACGGGCCGACACGAGGGAGCAGGCGCGATGGCCGAGAATCCGGTCGAGGACTCCACCCCTGCAGCCGCCCCCCTGGTCGTGCTGAGCAGCGTGAACAAGCACTACGGCGCGCTGCACGTCCTGCAGGACGTCGACCTGAAGATCGTCCAGGGCGAGGTGGTGGTCCTGATCGGGCCGTCCGGCTCGGGCAAGTCGACGCTCTGCCGGACGATCAACCGGCTGGAGACCATCGACTCCGGCACGATCACCATCGACGGCCGCCCGCTGCCCGCCGAGGGCAAGGAGCTGGCCCGGCTGCGCGCCGAGGTCGGCATGGTGTTCCAGAGCTTCAACCTGTTCGCGCACAAGACGGTGCTGGAGAACGTGGTCATCGGCCAGGTCAAGGTGCGCGGGATCGCCCGGCCGCAGGCCGAGCAGACCGCCCGCGAACTGCTGGAGCGGGTCGGCGTCGGCGCGCAGGCGGACAAGTACCCCGCCCAGCTCTCCGGCGGCCAGCAGCAGCGCGTGGCGATCGCCCGGGCGCTGGCGATGAAGCCCAAGGTGATGCTCTTCGACGAGCCCACCTCCGCCCTCGACCCGGAGATGGTCAACGAGGTGCTGGAGGTCATGCGCCAGTTGGCCGCCGACGGCATGACGATGGTCGTGGTCACCCACGAGATGGGCTTCGCCCGCTCCGCCGCCAACCGCGTGCTGTTCATGGCCGACGGCCGGATCATCGAGCAGAACACCCCGGACGCCTTCTTCACCGCGCCGCGCTCCGACCGCGCCAAGGATTTCCTCTCGAAGATCCTCCACCACTGACGCTTCGAGACCACGCGGGGCCGCCGCCGGCAAGGACGCCGGGCGGCCCGGCCCGTGCACGCAACTTCCAGACGCCAGAGCCCGGTTGTAGCCGTGGCCCAGCTCCCAGGAGAACAACCCTCATGAGGACTCGTCGCACCCTCGCCGTCGCGCTCTGTGCCGTCGCGCTCACCGCCACCGCCGCCTGCGGCAAGGACGGCACCCCCGGCGCCGCCGCCGCGAGCGGCGGCAACGCCCCGGCGCTGCCGACCTACACGGTCAAGACCGACGCCAAGGTCGACTCCCCGATCATCGCCGAGGCCAAGAAGCGCGGCCAGCTGATCATCGGCGCCAAGGCCGACCAGCCCAACCTCGGCTGGGAGGACGTCGCCAGCGGCGACCGCAGCGGCTTCGACATCGAGATCGCCAAGATGATCGCCGCCGACCTCGGCTTCACCCCGCAGCAGATCAAGTGGCAGACCCTGGTCTCCTCACAGCGCGAGCCGGCCATCGCCAAGGGCCAGATCGACTTCTACGTCGGCACCTACAGCATCAACGACGAGCGCAAGAAGTCGGTCTCCTTCGCCGGCCCGTACTACATCGCCGGCCAGGACTTCCTGGTGAAGTCCGACAACACCTCGATCACCGGTCCGGAGAGCGTCGGCGGCAAGAACGTCTGCACCGCCACCGGCTCGACCTCGATCAAGAACATCCAGCAGTACAACCCGAAGATCACCCAGTTCGACACCTACTCGGCCTGCGTCGAAAAGCTGATGGCCGGCGAGGTCGACGCCGTCACCACCGACGACGCGATCCTCAAGGGCTACGCCTCCAAGTACGCCCCCAAGCTCAAGGTGGTCGGCAAGCCGTTCACCAAGGAGAACTACGGCGTCGGTCTGAACAAGGACGACTCCGTGCTGCGCGGCGCCATCAGCGACGCCCTCAAGGCCCACGAGGACAACGGCGACTGGAAGAAGGCCTACGACGCGACCCTGGGCGCGTCCGGCTCCGCCGCGCCCGCCGTGCCGGCCCTCGACCGCTACTGATCCGCCCGCCGACCGCCCTGCCCGACCATCTGTGCTGACCATCTGTCCTGACCATCTGTGAGAGGAGGGCCGCCGGATGGGGTTCCTGTTCGAGGACGACAACTTCGCGTTGTTCCGCGACGGCTTTCTGCAGACGATCGAGCTGAGCGCGCTCAGCGCCCTGCTCGCCCTGCTGCTGGGCACCCTGCTGGCGGCCTTCCGGGTCTCCCCGGTGCCGGTGCTGCGCGCCTTCGGCACCGCCTGGGTCACGCTGTTCCGCAACACCCCGCTGACGCTGCTGTTCTTCGCCGTCGAGTTCGGCCTGCCGCCGCTCGGGGTGCACTTCAGCCACCTCGTCTTCGCGGTGCTGGCGCTCGGCGGCTACACCGCCTCGTTCGTCTGCGAGGTGATCCGCTCCGGCATCAACACCGTGCCGCTCGGCCAGGCCGAGGCGGCCCGCAGCCTCGGCATGACCTTCGGCCAGACCCTCACCCTGGTCATCCTGCCGCAGGCCGCCCGGACCGTCCTGGCCCCGCTGAGCAGCGTGTTCATCGCGCTGCCGAGGAACTCGGCGATCGCCGGCGCGTTCAGCGTCGCCGAGCTGTACAGCGTGCAGCAGACCCTCTCCGAGCGCGGCTACGCGATCTTCGGGATCTTCTTCTGGGTGGCCTGCGCCTACCTGGTGATCAGCGCCGCGGTCGCCACGCTGTTCCGCGTCCTGGAATCCCGACTGGCGGTGGCCCGATGAGCAACCCCTTCACCCGCACCTCCACGGCCAGCGTCCTCTACGACGCCCCCGGCCCGCGGGCCCGCACCCGGTACCGGCTGTTCGGGGTGCTGGCGCTGATCGGCGTCGCCGCACTGCTCTGGTACGTCTTCGCCGCGCTCGCCGACAACGGCCAGTTCGATCCGCAGATGTGGGACGCGTTCCAGTACAACACCGTCCAGCAGCGGATCGTGGACGGCCTGGTCTCCACCCTGGAGGCCTTCGGCCTGGCCGCGCTGTTCTCGCTCACCCTGGGCGCCCTGCTCGCCGCCGGGCAGCTCTCCGACCACAAGCCGGTCCGCTGGGCGGCCGTCGGCTTCGTCCAGTTCTTCCGGGCGATGCCGCTGCTGATCCTGATCGTCGCGCTCTACTACGCGTTCTTCGCGAAGGAGCCGATGTGGGCGCTGGTGCTCGGGCTCACCCTCTACAACGGCTCGGTGCAGGCCGAGATCATCCGCAGTGGCGTCAACGCCGTCCCGCGCGGCCAGGCCGAGGCGGCCTACGCGCTCGGCATGCGCAAGACCCAGGTGATGGCCGGCATCCTGGTGCCGCAGGCGATCCGCTCGATGCTGCCCTCGATGATCGGCCAGCTGGTCGTCACCCTGAAGGACACCTCGCTCGGCTTCGTCATCACCTACCACGAGCTGCTGTTCGTCGGTAAGGCGATCGCCAGCCAGCCGATCAACGCCGCGGGCTTCCCCTACATCCCCGTGGTGCTGGTGATCGGTCCGATCTACATCGCCATGTGCCTGCTGCTGACCGCCCTCGCCCGGTGGATCGAAGCACGCGGCCGTCGCGGCGCGAACCGGCGCACTTCAGCTGCTGCTTGACGCACACGCAGGTGAACTGTTGCATTGCTCTTCGTGACACCTCCCGGGAGCATCCACGCGGCATATGCGGCAGCGGTAACTGACGCCGGCCCATCGGCCGGTTCGTGCCCGGAGGTCACCGCATGGACCCGGTGATCGTGGTCGGGGCCGGACCGGTCGGTCTGGCCCTGGCCCTCGCCCTGGCCCGGCACGAGGTGCCGACCATCGTCCTGGACGAGGGCTCCGGGCTCTGCCCCGAGGGCCCGCGCAGCGTCGTCCTCGGGGCCGACACCGCCGCCTTCCTCACCCGGATCGGCTACCCGCGGGCCGTCTCGGACTCCGCCCTGTGGGACTCCTTCACCGTCTGGCGCCGCCGCCAGGAGGTGCTGCGGATCGACCTCACCGACTCCCCCGCCTTCCACCTGCCCCAACACCGCCTCCAGCGCGGCCTGCGCGACGCCCTCACCGGCACCCCGCTGATCCGGCTGGTCCCGCTGAACCGGGTCGTCGAGCTCGAACAGGACCGCGACGGCGTCAGCGTCCGCACCCACGGCACCCAGGACGGCTCCAGCACCTGGTGGCGCGGCAGCCACCTGGTCGGCTGCGACGGCGCCAGATCCGCCGTCCGCAAGCTCCTGAAGATCCGCTTCCCCGGCCGCCCCGCCGTCGACCGCAACGCCATCGCCACCGTCCGGGTCGACCTGCCCTTCCAGGAGGCCCGGCTGCACCGCGAGCCCCCGTGGCGCGGCGACCGCGAGGCCTCCGCCCGCCCACTGCCGGACGGCGTCTGGCGGCTCGACTGGCGGCTGCCCCCCGGGCGGCCCACCCCCACCGAAACCGTCGACCCGCACGCCACCTGGCCCGGCGTCGTCACCGGCGACACCCTGCTCACCCGGGTCACCGCCACCCTCACCGGCTGGTGCGGCGAACTCCCCCGCTTCGAACTGCTCGCCGCCGCCGACCACACCGCCCAGCAGCGCCTCGCCGCCCGGTTCCGCAGCGGCCGCTGCTTCCTCGCCGGCGACGCCGCCCACCTGCACGGCGCGCTCGGCATGCAGAACCTGGCCGACGGGCTGCGCGACGCCGACAACCTCGCCTGGCGGCTCTCCCTGGCCTGGCACCTCCACTCCGGGGGCCCGCAGCCCGGCGGCTCCCTGCTGGACGGCTACGAGGCCGAACGGCGCGGCGCGGTCGGCGCCCGGCTGCGCGCCGTCGACCAGTCCATGCCGCTGCTGCGCCCGCTGCGCGGCTGGCAGCAGACCCGGCGCTCGCTGCTGGTCGGCGGCTTCCGCAAGCACGCGCCGCTGCTCGCCGACGGCCAGCTCGGCACCGGCCGCTTCGGCGGCGCGCCCGCCTACCCGGCCGCCCCCTCGGGCGTCCCCGGCCGGGTGCCGGTCCAGCGCGGCGCCCGCGGCACCACCTCGCTCAGCGAACTGCTGCCGGCCACCGCCCCCGGCGTGCTCGTCCCGGACCTGCCGGTGCTCGCCGCCGACGGCACCCCGGACCACCTGCACGCCCGGCTCGGCGCCACGTTCCTGCTGCTGCTGGTCGCCCCCGGCACCGCCGTCTGGTCCGCCGAGCACTGGCTGGGCGCCGGCCTGATGCCCCGGCTCGCCGAGGTCGCCGCCGCACTGCCGGTGCCGGCCGAGGTGCTGGTCACCGAGGAGTACCCGGAGGCCGGGCCGCACACCGTGCTGCTGATCCGGCCGGACGGGCACCTGGTCGGCGCCACCCAGGGCGCCGCCGCCGAGGATCTGCTCGCGCTCGCCGACCGCGCCCGGGGCGGGCCGGCCCCGCTCGCCGGCGCGCCCGGACCCGAACCGGACCAGGACCCCGCGCCGGAGCCCGCCGCCCGCCAGACGCCCCAGCAGGTGGACTCACCCAGCGCGTAGGGCCCCGGCGCGCGCCCTGGGACACGCCCCGGGGCACTCTCCGGGACACGCCCCCGGCGCGCCCTAACTCGCGACCGCGATGGCCCGGCTCTCCCGGACCACCGTCACCCGGATCTGGCCGGGATAGGTCAGTTCCTCGGAGACCTGCCGGGCGACCTCCCGGGCGATCAGCTGCGCCCCGAGGTCGTCCACCTCCTCCGGCCGCACCATCACCCGCACCTCGCGCCCCGCCTGCATCGCGTACACCTCGGCCACGCCCTCGTGCGCGCGGGCGATCTCCTCCAGCCGCGCCAACCGCCGCACGTACACCTCCAGCGACTCCTTGCGCGCCCCGGGCCGCCCGCCCGAACAGGCGTCCGCGGCCTGCGTGAGCACGGCCTCCACGGTGCGCGGCTCCACCTCGCCGTGGTGCGCGGCGATCGCGTGCACCACCTCCGGGGACTCCCCGTGCCGGCGGGCGAAGTCCGCACCGACCGCCGCGTGGCTGCCCTCGACCTCGTGGGTGAGCGCCTTGCCGATGTCGTGCAGCAGCGCCGAACGCCGCACCGGCTCCGGGGCCACCCCGAGCTCGGCGGCCATCATCCCGGCCAGGTGCGCGGACTCCAGCAGGTGCCCGAGCACGTTCTGCCCGTACGAGACCCGGTAGCGCAGGCTGCCCAGGGTGCGGACGAGTACGGGGTGCATCCCGCCGACCCGGGCGTCCAGCAGGGCGTCCTCACCGGCCCGGACGCAGCACTGCTCGACCTCCTCGCGGCTGCGCTCGTGGAGGTGCTCGATCCGGGTCGGGTGGATCCGGCCGTCCTCGACCAGTTGTTCCAGGGTGAGCCGGGCGGTCTCCCGGCGGACCGGGTCGAAGCAGGAGAGCTGCACCGTCGCGGGGGTGTCGTCGATGATCAGGTTGACGCCGGTGACCGCCTCGAAGGCGCGGATGTTGCGGCCTTCACGGCCGATGATCCGGCCCTTCATGTCCTCGCTCGGCAGTCGGAGGACGGTGACCGCCGTCTCGGCGGTCTGCACCGCCGCCAGCCGCTGGATCGCCCCGGCGAGGATGCCCCGGGCCCGGCGCTCGCCCTCCTCCTTGGCCTCGCGCTCGATCTCCCGGACGGTGACCGCGGCCTCCCGCCGGGCCGTGGTCGTGGCCTCGCGCAGGAGTTCGGTGCGGGCCTGCTCGGCGGAGAGTCCGGCGGCCCGTTCCAGCACCGCCACCCGGCGGGTCACCAGCGCCTCGGCCTCGCCCCGGGTGCGCTCCAGTTCGGCGGAGCGCACGGCGAGTTCGTCCTCCCTGGTCCGGACCCGGCGCAGCTCCTCGGCCAACTGCTCCTCACGCCGGGCGAGTTCGGCCCGTTGCCGGGAGGTCTGCTGTTCGGCCCGGCCGCGGACGCGCTCGACCTCGACGGAGGTGCGCCGCTGGGCGGCCCGGAGCCGCTTGGCCAGCAACCCGACCAGCACCGCGAGGACCAGCAGGACGGCGCCGGCCGATCCGGCGAGTGGCAACAGGGAGGCGCCCGATCCGGTGCCCGCAGAGATCCTCATGCCGCCCACTCCCCGTCACCGCTGTCCGCCGCCCGGCGCGGACCGCCGTCCGGAAGCGCCCCCGCGCTTGGGGCCCGTCCGGCGGATCTTGCCGGGCAGGCCCTAGTGCGAGGCTAGGCGCGGGTCACGAAACGGTCAAGACTCGGCCTGGACTGGACCAAGAAGCGTACGAAACTGCCACTAGTCCCTCCCGGTTCCTGACGCTTCACCCGTCTCCTCCTCTTCCAGCGCGCTCCGCACCACCCGGAACGCCAGCCCCTCGGAGTAGCCGCGGCGGGCCAGCACGCCGACCAGCCGCCGCGTCCGGACCTGCGGGTCCAGCCCCCGGGTGGCCCGCAGCTTGCGGTCGACCAGCGCCCGGGCGGCCTCGGTCTCGTCGTCGTGGTCGAGCTGGGCGACGGCCTGTTCGACCAGGTCGGCGGCCACGCCCTTGGTGCGCAGTTCCTGGGCCAGCGCCCGCCGGGACAGGCCCCGGACGGCGTGCCGGGACTCCACCCAGGCCGCCGCGAAGGCCGCGTCGTCGATCAGCCCGGCCTCTTCGAGCCGGGTGAGCACCTCGTCGGCGACGTCGTCCGGGATCTCCCGCTTGCGCAGGGCGTCGGCGAGCTGTTTGCGGCTCTTGGCGGCGCCGGTGAGCAGCCGCAGGCAGATGTCGCGGGCGCGGGTCTCGGGATCGGCCGCCTCCTCGGCCCCGGCCCGCTTCCGCGCGGTACCGGCGGTACGGGTGGATCGGGAGGTTCGGGAGTTTTGGGAGGTTCGGGCGGAAGGGTCGTGCTCCTCGCCGGGAGCGCCCGCCTCGTCCGACGCGGGTCCGGCGGAGCGCCCGGCCGCAGCACGCCGCCCCCGGCGCGCGCCGGCACCGGGGCGCTGGGCCGGGGCGGTCACACCCCCGTGACCGACCGCCCCCGCCCCACTCCAACCGTCGCCCGCCGCCGCGGACCCGGTCTCGTCGAACTCCTCGGCCGCCACTGCCGAACGGCGCCGACGGCGGCCGGTGGGCAGTTCGGAGGCGGAGACCAGCCCGAGCTCGCCGACCGTCGGCTCCGCCGGCGCCGGCCCGGGCGCCGCGCCGCGCACCGCCCGGGCCGGCGCCCGGTCGAACTCCGGCTCCGAACCGGATGCCCACTGTGCGGCGGAGGACCGCTCCCGCCGCCGTTCCTTCCGGGACTGCGACCGCGCCCGGGGCGCCGCCTCGTACGACGGCTCCGGCTCCGCCGCCACCGCGGCGAACCAGTCGGGCGGCCCGTAGTCGTCGCCGTCCGGGCCCGCCGGGCCGCCGTCACCCACTGCGTCGTGCTGCGTCAACGGTTCAGGCCTTGGCGGCCGCCGCCGTCTTCTTCGCCGCGGCCGTCTTGGCGGCGGTCGCGGTGATCGGCTTCGCGGCACCGTCGGCGGCGGCCGCCTCCTCGCCCTCGGCCGGCTCCTCGGTCTTCGGGCCGATGCCGAGCTTGCTCTTGATCTTCCGCTCGATCTCGTCGGCGAGCTGCGGGTTGTCCCGCAGGAAGTTGCGGGCGTTCTCCTTGCCCTGGCCGAGCTGGTCGCCCTCGTAGGTGTACCAGGCGCCGGACTTGCGGATGAAGCCGTGCTCGACGCCCATGTCGATCAGGCCGCCCTCGCGGCTGATGCCGACGCCGTAGAGGATGTCGAACTCGGCCTGCTTGAACGGCGCGGCGACCTTGTTCTTGACCACCTTGACGCGGGTGCGGTTGCCGACCGCCTCGGTGCCGTCCTTCAGGGTCTCGATCCGGCGGATGTCCAGCCGGACCGAGGCGTAGAACTTCAGCGCCCGGCCACCGGTCGTGGTCTCCGGCGAGCCGAACATGACGCCGATCTTCTCGCGGAGCTGGTTGATGAACACCGCGGTGGTGTTCGACTGGTTCAGCGCACCGGCGATCTTGCGCAGCGCCTGGCTCATCAGGCGGGCCTGCAGACCGACGTGCGAGTCGCCCATCTCGCCCTCGATCTCCGCACGCGGGACGAGCGCCGCGACGGAGTCGATGATCACCAGGTCGACCGCGCCGGAGCGGATCAGCATGTCGGTGATCTCCAGTGCCTGCTCACCGGTGTCCGGCTGGCTGACCAGCAGGGCGTCGGTGTCCACGCCGAGCTTCTTGGCGTACTCGGGGTCGAGCGCGTGCTCCGCGTCGACGAACGCGACCGTGCCGCCGGCCCGCTGGGCGTTGGCCGCCAGGTGCAGGGTCAGCGTGGTCTTGCCGGACGACTCGGGGCCGTAGATCTCGACCACCCGGCCGCGCGGGATGCCGCCGACGCCGAGGGCGACGTCCAGGGCGGTGGACCCGGTGGGGATCACCTCGATCGGCTCGTTGGCCTTCTCGCCGAGGCGCATCACCGAGCCCTTGCCGAACTGCCGCTCGATCTGGGCGAGTGCGTTCTCAAGGGCCTTCTCGCGGTCCGTACCTGCCATGGCTTCCACCCTCGGGTTCTGTGCTGTGCGCTTCATCGTCCTCGACGCTAGCGCGTCCCACTGACAAACGAGCCCGGCCCGGCTCCGCCTGTGGAAAACTCCTCGCCGGAGAGTACAAAGAACATCTGTTCGATTCAAGCCTCGCACGTCCGAACGGTGCCGTCACCGCCCGCCGGATCGCCTCCCGTCGCCGCCGACCATCCGCCGCAGCCGCCGGGCCGCCTCCCGGCGCAGCTCCCGCCGGGCCCGCCGCTGCTCGCCCCGGTCGATCCGCGGGTCGGTGGCCACCTCGTACCGCCGCACGTACGTCCCGACGAAGCCCTGCAGGGTGGCCGCCGCCGGGATGGCGATCAGCGCGCCCACCGCGCCGAGCAGCGCCGCGCCCGCGATCACCGCGCCGAAGGCGACCGCCGGGTGCACGTCCACCGTCTTCGCGGTGATCCTCGGGTGCAGCAGGTAGTTCTCGACCTGCTGGTAGACCACCACGAAGACCAGCACCCAGAGCGCGTCCACCGGTTGCACGGTGAGCGCCACCAGCACCGGCAGCGCGCCGGCCAGGTACGTCCCGATGGTCGGCACGAACTGCGACATGACGCCCACCCAGACCGCCAGCGCGGCCGCGTACGGCAGCTCGAGCAGCGCGAACATCACCCAGTGCCCGGCCGCCGAGACCACCGCGAGCAGCGCCCGGGAGTACAGGTAGCCGCCGGTCTTGGCGAGCGCGATCTCCCAGGCCCGCAGCACCTCGCCCTGCTTGGCGGGCGGCAGCATCGAACAGACCGTCCGGCGGACCCGCGGGCCCTCGGCGGTGAAGTAGAAGGTGAACAGCCCGACCGTGAAGGCCTGGAAGAGCCCGCCGACCACGGTGGAGGAGACGCCCCAGACGTTGTCGGCGGCCTGCTGGGCGTAGCTCTCGATCGCGCCGGAGTCCTTGAGCAGCTTCTTCTGCAGCTCGCCCAGCGACAGGTCCTGATGGAACGTCCGGTTCACCCAGTTGATCAGGTTGTCGACCAGGTGCGGCAGGTCCCCGGCGATCTTCGCCACCTGATCGACCAGCAGCGTGCCGAGCGCCGCCAGGAATCCGATCACCGCGATCCCCACCGCGACGAACACCAGGAAGGTGCCGACCCCGCGGCGCACCCCGCGCGCCGCCATCCGGTCGACGGCCGGCTCCAGCGCCAGCGAGAGGAAGAAGGCCACCAGCAGCATCACGAAGAGGTCGATCAGCTGGTGGAAGGCCCAGTCGGCGAGCTGGAACAGCCCGACCAGCACCAGGGCCAGCACCATCGCCCGGGGCAGCCAGCGCGGCATCCCGCCACCCCGGACGGCGCCGGCCACGCCCCCCGGCAGCCGCGGTTCGGGCGGCGGCCCCGGGGCCTCGTCGGCGACCCGCGCCGTCCTGTCCGAATTCTGTGCTTCTGCGCTGCTTGTCACTCCGACAGTCTCACCCATCGCCCGGAGCCGCCCGAGCACCGGGCACCCCGTTCGGCCCACGGGCGGGCAGGGGTCAGCGCAGCACGCCGGAGACGCCCTGGGTCTCGCAGACCACCCGCCAGACGTCCTTGGCCTCCCAGCCGGCCTCCAGCGCCTGCCGCACCGTCCGCCCGCCGAGTTCGCTCATCACGTGGTCGGAGGCGAAGGACTCCGCGTACGCCTCGCCGAAGTGCGCGGACATCCGTCGCCAGAACTCGGTCAGCCTCATGGCTCCAGTATCCCGGACCGCGCGGCGCCGCCCGGGGCCTGCCACTGCCCGGCCGTCAGCGCGTACTCGACCTCGCCGTGCTCGCTGCCGGGGATCGCCTCCGGGTAGTCCCCGTGGAAGGTGCGGACGAACGACAGCCCGGTCTTCTCCATCACCCGCCGCGAGCCCGCGTTGACCGTCATCGTGTACGCCACCACCCGCCGCACGCCCAGCTCGGTGAAGCCGCGGCGGACCAGCGCCCGCGCACCCTCGGTCGCGTACCCGAGCCCCCAGGCGGCCCGCCGCAGCCGGTACCCCAGCTCGACCTCGGAGCGGTCGCCGTCCCGCGTCGGCCGGAACTCGAACCAGCCCAGGAACGCCCCGCCGGCCCGCTCCTCGGCCGCCCACCAGCCGAGGTCGCCGTACCGCCGGTAGTGCGCGAGGTACAGCGGCAGCAGTTCGCCCTCGACCCGCTCCCGCGCGGTCGGCCGCCCGCCGGTGAGGTAGCGCGTCACCTCCGGGTCGCCGTCCAGTTCGACCAGGTGGTCGACGTCCGCCGCGGTGAAGCGGCGCAGTACCAGCCGCTCGGTGGTGAGGAAGACGGTCACGCCCCGATCCTCACCCACCGGCCCGGGCCCCGTCACCCGGTTTTCCGCCCGCCTCAGCGCGGCAGCGCGAGCAGCCCGGCGCCGAAGTACTGCCGGTCCCCGCAGGCGTACGGCCCGGACGGGCAGCCGGCGGCCGCGGTGCCGGCGAGCAGGGCGGCGAGCGGGCCGGAGCCGTAGTCCGGGTGCAGGGCGGCGGCCACCGCGACCGCGCCGGTGACGTGCGCCGCCGCCATCGAGGTGCCGGCCAGTGCCGCGTACTGCCCGCCGGGCCAGTCGGAGACGATCGCGCTCTGCGGCCCGCCGTCCGGGTCGCCGCCGGGGGCGGCCAGCGAGACCCGGCCGCGGCCGTAGTTCGAGTAGCCGGACGGGTGGCCGTCCCGGTTGACGGCGGTGACGGTGACGACGCCGGGCAGCTCACCGGGCAGCCGGATGCACTCGGTGCCCAGGTAGCGGAAGCGGGCCGGGCCGGAGACCCGGTCGTTGGGGCTGCGCTCGTCCGTCCGGGCGGCGCCGAGGTCCTGGCCGTCGTTGCCCGCCGAGGCGACCACGACGGCGCCCTTGCGCTGGGCGTAGGCGGAGGCCCGGCCGACGGCGGCGATCAGCGCGGCCTGGTCCCGGTCCTCCGGGCAGTTGTACTTCCACGGGTCGGCGAAGTAGCTGTTGTTGATCGCCTTGGCGCCGTGGTCGGCGGCCCAGAGCATGCCGCAGACGATGTTCTCGGCGTAGTACTGGCCGAGCGGTCCGAGCAGCCGGACGGCGGCGATCCGCGCGCCCGGCGCGACCCCGGTGACGCCGTGGCCGTCCCGGGTGGCGCCGACGATCCCGGCGACGTGGGTGCCGTGGCCGCTCTCGCTGACCCCGGGGTCGGGCCGCCAGGAGCCGGAGCGGGCGTCGGGCCGGCCGTCGGCGCAGGAGACGGAGGCCTTCGGGTCGACGGCGGCGCGCAGGTCCGGGTGGGTGTCGTCGACGCCGGAGTCGAGCACCGCGACCAGCACCTTGTGCAGTGCGTCGGCGGTCGGCGCGGCGGCGCCGGTGGGCCCGCGCACCCCGGTGGAGGTGTCGCCGGCCCGGGCGCCGGCCGCGCCGAGCATGGCGAGGTTCCACGCGTCGCCCTCGGCCGGGTCCGGCACGGTGGCGGTGCCGGACCCGGCCTGCCGGTCGGCGCTGCTGCGGCGGGCGTGGTCGGTGCCGGCGGTGAAGTCCCCGGCGCCGTCCAGCAGGCGGGGTGGGGCGACCACCGGTTCGGTCCGGGTGGTGCCGACGGCGGCGATCCCGGGCCGGGCGCGCAGCTTGTCCGCGAAGCCGCCGGTGGCGTACGCCAGGACGACCCCGATCTGCGGGTACTCCTGGACCACCTGCCCGCCCGCCGCCCGGGTCTCGGCCCCGGCCCGGGCGGTGCCGGCGGCGTCCTCCTGCTCGGCGAGCACCAGGTAACTGAGGTAGGCCCGGCCCGATCCGGACACGTACGGGACGGCGCCGCCGACCACGAGTGCGGTGAGCAGCATCGCGAGCAGCGCCCGGGCGGGCCCGCGGACGCGGCGGGGGGCCGCACGGGCGGGACGGCCGGACGGGTTCGCCTGCGCCATCGCACGGCCTCCGCTCGTCGGTCCGGTGGGTCAGGGACGGGTCATGGGTCTGACTCATCACCATATGAGCGGATTTGCCTTTTTGCTCCTTTAACTACGCCCGTGCGACCTCCGCTCCCCCGTCCCGGTTGTCGGTGCCACCCGGCACCATGGGGGCATGGCGCCCCAGCACCCGACCCCGCCGGACGACGACTCCCTGGCCGGATTCGCCCCGACCACCCGGGCCTGGTTCACCGGTGCCTTCCCCGCCCCCACCACCGCCCAGTCCGAGGCCTGGCGCGCCATCCGGCAGGACACCGACGTCCTGGTGGTCGCCCCCACCGGCTCCGGCAAGACGCTCGCCGCCTTCCTCTCCGCCCTGGACCGGCTGAGCAGCACCCCTCCCCCGGCGGACCCCAAGCGCCGCTGCCGGGTCCTGTACGTGTCGCCGCTCAAGGCCCTCGCGGTGGACGTCGAGCGCAACCTGCGCGCCCCGCTGACCGGCCTGCGCCAGGCCGCCGTCCGGCTCGGCCTGCCCGAGCCCGAGGTCCAGGTCGCCATCCGCTCCGGCGACACCCCCGCCGCCGACCGCCGCCGCTTCGCCACCCACCCGCCGGACATCCTGATCACCACCCCCGAGTCGCTGTTCCTGCTGCTCACCTCCGCCTCCCGGGAGGCGCTGCGCGGCGTCGACACGGTGATCCTCGACGAGGTGCACGCCGTCGCCGGCACCAAGCGCGGCGCCCACCTCGCGCTCAGCCTGGAGCGGCTGGACGAACTGCTGGAGCGCCCGGCCCGCCGGATCGGCCTGTCCGCGACCGTCCGCCCGGTCGAGGAAGTGGCCCGCTACCTCAGCCCGCAGCGCGGCGCCGTCGTCGTCCAGCCCGCCGCCGCCAAGGAGTTCGACCTGTCGGTGGTCGTCCCCGTCCCCGACCTGGACGACCTGCCCGCAGCCCCGGCCACCGGCGCCTCCTCCGACGCCGACCCGCAGCGGCAAGCGTCGATCTGGCCGCACGTCGAGGAGCGGATCGTCGACCTGGTCCAGGCGCACCGCTCGACCATCGTCTTCGCCAACTCCCGCCGCCTCGCCGAGCGCCTGTGCAACCGGCTGAACGAGATCGCCCTCGAACGGGCCACCGGCGAACCGCTGCCCGAGGCGCACTCCCCCGCCCAGCTGATGGCCGAGTCCGGCGTCGCCAAGGGCGCCCCACCGGTCCTCGCGCGCGCCCACCACGGCTCGGTCTCCAAGGAGCAGCGGGCGCTGGTCGAGGAGGAGTTGAAGGCCGGCCGGCTGCCCGCCGTGGTCGCCACCTCCAGCCTGGAGCTGGGCATCGACATGGGCGCCGTCGAACTGGTCGTCCAGGTCGAGTCCCCGCCCTCGGTCGCCTCCGGCCTGCAACGGGTCGGCCGGGCCGGCCACCAGGTCGGCGCCGTCTCCACCGGCGTCTTCTTCCCCAAGTACCGCGGGGACCTGGTGCAGTCCGCCGTGGTCACCGAGCGGATGCGGGCCGGCCGGATCGAGGCGCTGCGCGTCCCGCGCAACCCGCTGGACGTGCTCGCCCAGCAGCTGGTCGCGATGACGGCGCTGGACGCCTGGCCGGTGGACGACCTGCTCACCGTGGTCCGCCGCGCCGCGCCCTTCGCCACCCTCCCGCAGTCCGCCTTCGAGGCGGTGCTCGACATGCTGGCCGGCCGCTACCCCTCGGACGCCTTCGCCGAGTTGCGCCCCCGGGTGGTCTGGGACCGGGTGGCCGGCACCGTGACCGGCCGCCCCGGCGCCCAGCGGCTCGCCGTCACCTCCGGCGGCACCATCCCCGACCGCGGCCTGTTCGGCGTCTTCATCGCCGGCGCTACCGGGCCCGATGCGAAGACGGGCAAGAAGGGCGGCGGCCGGGTCGGAGAACTCGACGAGGAGATGGTCTACGAGTCCCGCGTCGGCGACGTCTTCACCCTCGGCACCACCTCCTGGCGGATCCAGGAGATCACCCACGACAAGGTGCTGGTCACCCCCGCCCCCGGCGTCCCCGGCCGGCTCCCGTTCTGGAAGGGCGACACCCTCGGCCGCCCGCTCGAACTCGGCCGCGCCCTCGGCGCGTTCACCCGCGAGCTGGGCGCCCTGGCGCCCGAGGCCGCCACCGCCCGGCTGCAACGGGCCGGCCTGGACGACTGGGCCGCGGCCAACCTGCTCGACTACCTCGCCGAACAGCGCGCCGCCACCGGCCACCTCCCGGACGACCGCACCATCGTCGTCGAGCGCTTCCGGGACGAGCTCGGCGACTGGCGGATCGTCATCCACTCCCCCTTCGGCGCCCAGGTGCACGCCCCCTGGGCACTCGCCCTCGGCGCCCGACTGCGCGAGAAGCACGGCCTCGACCCCCAGGTCATGCACGCCGACGACGGCATCGTGCTGCGCCTGCCGGACGCCGACCTCCTCGCCCCCGACTTCGATTTCGCCGGCCCCTCGGGGCGGGCCGGTTCCGACGAGGCCCCGGTCGGCGCGGACGCCGCCCTGTTCGACGCCGCCGAGATCGAGCAGCTGGTCACCGACCAGGTCGGCGGCTCCGCCCTGTTCGCCTCCCGCTTCCGCGAGTGCGCCGGCCGCGCCCTGCTGCTCCCGCGCCGCAGCCCCGGCCGCCGCACCCCGCTCTGGCAGCAGCGCCAGCGCGCCGCCCAACTGCTCGAAGTCGCCTCCGAGTACGGCTCGTTCCCGATCGTCCTGGAGGCCGTCCGCGAGTGCCTCCAGGACGTCTTCGACGTGCCCGGCCTGGTCGAGCTGATGGGCGACCTCGAATCCCGCGCCGTCCGGCTGGTCGAGGTCACCACCCCCGAGCCCTCGCCCTTCGCCCGCTCCCTCCTGTTCGGCTACGTCGCCCAGTTCCTCTACGAGGGGGACTCCCCGCTCGCCGAGCGCCGCGCCGCCGCCCTCTCACTCGACTCCCGGCTGCTGTCCGAGCTCCTCGGCCAGGCCGAACTGAGCGAGCTGCTCGACCCGCAGGTGCTCGCCGAGTTGGAGGCCGAGCTCCAGCGCCTCACCCCCGAGCGCCGGATCAAGGACGCCGAGGGCGTCGCCGACGCGCTGCGCCTGCTCGGCCCGCTCACCGAGGCCGAGTTGGCGGCCCGCGGCGCCGAACCGCTCTGGGCACTGGAGTTGGAGGCCGCCCGCCGGGTGATCCGGGTCCGGATCGCCGGCGAGCGGCGCTGGTCCGCCGTCGAGGACGCCGGGCGGCTGCGCGACGCGCTCGGCACCCCGCTGCCGGTCGGCGTCCCCGAGGCCTTCACCGAGCCGGTCAAGGACCCGCTGGGCGACCTGCTCGCCCGCTACGCCCGCACCCACGGCCCGTTCACCGCCGCCGGGGCGGCCACCCGCTTCGGCCTCGGCACCGCCGTCGTCACCGGCACCCTGCACCGGCTCACCGCCGCCGGCCGCCTGGTCCAGGGCCAGTTCCTCCCCGCGGAGAACCACACCACCGCCGAGTGGTGCGACGCCGAGGTCCTGCGCCGGCTGCGCCGTCGCTCGCTGGCCGCCCTGCGCCAGGAGGTCGAACCCGTCCCGCCGCGCGCCCTGGCCGCGTTCCTCCCGCAGTGGCAGCACCTGGCCGGCCACCGGCTGCGCGGCCCGGACGGCCTGCTCCGGGTGGTCGAACAGCTCCAGGGCTCCGCCCTGCCCGCCTCCGCCCTGGAGAAGCTGATCCTCCCGGCCCGGCTCACCGGCTACTCCCCCGGCCTGCTGGACGAGTTGACGGCGGCCGGCGAGATCGGCTGGTGCGGGGCCGGCGCACTGCCCGGCAAGGACGGCTGGCTCAGCCTGCACCTGGCCGAGCACGCCCACCTGCTGCGCCCCGAGCCCGTCCCACCCGCGCTCACCCCCGTGCACAGTGCGCTGATGGCGGCGCTGGCCGGCGGCTACGGCCTGTTCTTCCGCCAACTGGTCCAGCAGTTGCCGGAGGAGACCCCGGAGCCGGAGATCGTCGAGGCGCTCTGGGACCTCGTCTGGGCCGGCTACGTCACCAACGACACCCTCGCCCCGCTGCGCGCCCTGCTCGGCTCCGGCCGGACGGCCGGAGCCACCGCCCACCGCGCGCCCCGGGCGACCCCGCGCGGCCGCTACGGCGGCGCCGGCCGAGCCTTCGGCCGGGTCGGCGGCGCGCTGCGCAGCGGCCCGCCGACGGTGGCCGGGCGCTGGTCGCTGCTGCCCCCCTTCACCACCGACCCGACGGTCCGGGCCACCACCCAGGCGCAGAGCCTGCTGGACCGGCACGGCCTGCTCACCCGGGGCGCGGTGGCGGCCGAGCGGGTGCCGGGCGGCTTCGCCGGGGTGTACCGGGTGCTCGCCGCGATGGAGGAGCGCGGCCGGGCCCGCCGGGGCTACTTCGTCGAGGGCCTGGGCGGCGCCCAGTTCGCCGTGGAGGGCGCGGCCGACCGGCTGCGCTCGGTCAGCGGCCGGCTGGAGCGGGCCCGGGCCGCCGAGTGGCCGGCCGCCCCGGCCGCCGAGCCGCCGCAGGTGCTGGTGCTGGCCGCCGCCGATCCGGCGAACGCCTACGGCTCCGCACTGCCCTGGCCGGAGCCGCCGACGCCCCCTGGCGGCAAGGAGGCCGGGGCGCACCGCCCGGGCCGCAAGGCGGGTGCCCTGGTGGTGCTGGTGGACGGCGAGTTGGCGCTGTACGTCGAGCGGGGCGGCAAGTCGCTGCTGGCCTGGCCGGAGGACGGGGCCACCCGGGCACTGGCGGTGGGCGCGCTGGCGGCCGCGGTCCGCGAGGGCGCACTCGGCAGCGTCACGGTCGAGCGGGCGAACGGCGAGCCGGCCCTCGGCTCGGCGCTGGGCGCCGCGCTGGAGGAGGCCGGCTTCCACGCCACCCCGCGCGGCCTGCGTCTGCGGCCCTCATGAGGTCCACCGACGGAGGTGCACCGACGCCGAAGGCCGCGGGGCATCCGGTGCCCCGCGGCCTTCGTTCGCTCGTATCACCCGTTCGAGTGGCTCAGCCCACCGGCGGCGGCGCCTCCACCCGGGCCACGGCGTCCTCCTGCGGGCGCGGCTTCGGCCCGGTGGCGTCCCGGTCGGCGTGGACCGGGATCAGGCCGAGCCCCCAGCCGCCGGCCGCGAGCAGCCCCAGCACGGCGCCGTCCGCCAACTGCCCCCGGACGGCCAGGAACCACCAGATCAGCCCTGCCGTCAGGATCACCAGGACCCGGCGGGCCGGCCACGGTATCAGGCGCCGCAGCCGTATTCGGGCCTCCGTGCACACCGTCGCGGCTCTTCGCACGACCGCCCTCCTTCGCTCGCCCCGGGCACCAGGAGCCCGGGCGTCGAGGCCGGGTTCAGGCGGCGACCACGTCCATCGCGGCGGCCTTGGGCGACATGTTCGCCCGGTCGGTGCCGGGGGCGGGCAGCGGAACCGGTTCGAGTACCGGCCTCAGCAGATCACCTTCGGAGAGGGTGGCCATCGCCGCAAGTTCGGCGAGCGACAGTTCGTCGCTGACCTCGCGCATGACCTCGGACATCCGGACGTCGAGCGCGTCGCAGATGGCGGAGAGCAGCTCCGAGGAGGCCTCCTTCTGTCCCCGCTCGACCTCGGAGAGGTAACCGAGTGAAACCCTCGCGGCCGCCGACACCTCGCGGAGTGTGCGGCCCTGGCGCTGGCGCTGCCGACGCAGTACATCGCCCAGTAGGCGACGGAGCAGGATCATCGGTGCCTCCCTCCTCGGACTGCGGATCGAGATGTCACGCCCCCACCGTACCGCCTTGCCCGCTTCGCGTGCGGGGACCCTGGTCGTGTTCACTCTGGGCTGCAAGGCTGTCCCCCTCCTCGTTCCGGTGTCGTTCCCGGGTCCGCGGGCCCCTCGTGGTACCCGTCGCGGGCCACCCGGCCACCGTCACGCAACTCGTTCGCCACCTGGTTTCTGCCCAACCAGGCCGTTGGATGTAACACGATCCTCCAGCTATGCCATACCCGCGTGCCGGATCGGCGGATCCCCGTTTCGGTGGAGATCGCCGCGGTCGGGGATCCAGCACGCCTCCGCAGCGCCTCCAACGGGCTGCGAGACGCCCGGGTGCGGGCCCCGCGGGGTTCAGGTCGTGGGCGTACCGGCCGGGAGCCGCCCGACGAACAGCTCCAGAGCGGCGGTCACCGCCCCGTGACGGATTCTGGCACGCCCGCCCGACAGGCGGGGCGAACTGACCAGAGTTCCCTCCGGACCGGCGACCGCCAGGTGTACGGTGCCCACCGGCTGCCCGTCCTGCGGGTCCGGCCCGGCCACCCCGGTCGTCGCGATCCCGTAGGTGGCCCCCAGCAGTCGGCGCACGCCCTCGGCCATCTGCCCCGCCACCACCGGATGGACCGGCCCGTACACCGCCAGCAGTCCCTCGTCCACGCCGAGCACCGAGGCCTTCAGCTCGGTGGCGTACGCGGTGACCGAGCCCCGGAAGGTCGCGGACGCCCCGGGGACGTCGACCAGGGCGGCCGCGAGCAGCCCTCCGGTCAGCGACTCGGCGACGGCCAGCGTGCCGCCCCGGGCGCGCAGCGCCTCGTGCGCCCGTACCGCCAGCTCGTAGTCCGTCACCCGGTCTCCCCCGTCGCTCACCGGCCCGCGCGCTCCGCGGCCAGTCCCTCGCGGCGCATCCGCAGCGCCTGCCCGACGTAGTCCAGCGCGGTGCCGACGGTCAGCAGCACCGCCAGGGCCATCAGCACGGCCCGGGCGGTGGCCAGCCAGCCGGTCAGCTCCAGGACGTACATGCCGACCGCGATGCCCTGGGTCAGCGTCTTGATCTTGCCGCCGCGGCTGGCCGGGATGACGCCGTAGCGGATCACCCAGAAGCGCATCAGGGTGATGCCGAGTTCGCGGGCCAGGATCACCGCGGTGACCCACCAGGGCAGGTCGCCGAGCAGCGAGAGGCCGATCAGCGCCGAGCCCATGATCGCCTTGTCGGCGATCGGGTCGGCGATCTTCCCGAAGTCGGTGACCAGGCCCTTGCGCCGGGCCAGCTCGCCGTCGAACAGGTCGGTGATCATCGCGATGGCGAACGAGGCCCAGGCGACCGAGCGCCACTTGGGGTCGTGCCCGCCGTCGGCGAACAGCAGCGACACGAAGACCGGCACCAGCAGCAGCCGGAGCATCGTGAGCATGTTGGCGATGTTCCAGACAGCCGGCACCGCGGCCGCCGGTCTGCCCGGGTGGGCCGCGGCCGGGGCGCCGGGCCCCTTGGTCATTCCCCGGCTCCCGGGGCCTGGCGGACCCGGACCGGCTCCAGCGCCTCGGCGATCAGGTCGACGCCCTCGCTGGCGACCACCTTGGCCCGGTGGAACTGGCCGATCTGCGGGTCCTCGACGCCGGTGAGGGTGGTCAGGCCGTCGGTCTCCGGGGCCTGGTGGGCGGCCCGGCCCTCGACCACGCCGTCCTCGATCGACTCGATCAGGACCTCGACCTCGGTGCCGACGCGCTGCTCGGCCCGCTGGGCGGTCATCTCCTCGGCCAGTCGGCTGAGGCGGTTCAGCCGGTCGGCGATCACGTCCTCGGCCAGCTTGCCGTCGTAGGTCGCGGCCTCGGTGCCGTCCTCGTCGGAGTAGCCGAAGACGCCGATCGCGTCCAGCCCGGCGTGCGTGACGAAGCGCTCCAGCTCGGCGAAGTCCGCCTCGGTCTCGCCGGGGAAGCCGACGATGAAGTTGGACCGGGCGCCGGCCTGCGGAGCCTTGTCGCGGATGGTCTTCAGCAGGTCCAGGAACTGGTCGGTGGAGCCGAAGCGGCGCATCCGGCGCAGCACGGCGGGCGCCGAGTGCTGGAAGGACAGGTCGAAGTAGGGCACCACGTCCGTGGTCCCGGTCATCGCGTCGATCAGTCCGGGGCGCATCTCGGCGGGCTGCAGGTAGGAGACCCGGACCCGCTCGACGCCCTCGATCGCGGAGATCTCGCCGAGCAGCGTCTCCAGCAGCCGGATGTCGCCGAGGTCCTTGCCGTACGAGGTGTTGTTCTCGCTCACCAGGACGACCTCGCGCACGCCCTGCTCGGCCAGCCACTGGGCCTCGTGCAGCACGTCGGAGGGGCGGCGGGAGATGAAGGAGCCGCGGAACGCCGGGATGGCGCAGAAGGAGCACCGCCGGTCGCAGCCGGAGGCGAGCTTGACCGAGGCGACCGGGTTGTCGTCGAGCCGCTTGCGCAGGGTGCGCGGGCCGGAGGCCGGGGCGAGGCCCTCGGGCAGGTCGGCGATCGGCTCGGCCGGGGTCTCGGCGGCACCGTGGCCGGGCAGCGCGACGGCCTCGGCGGCGGACTGCCGCTCGGCCGGGCTGATCGGCAGCAGCTTGCGGCGGTCGCGCGGGAGGTGCGGGGCGTGGTGGCCGCCGGAGAGGATGGTCTGGAGGCGGTCGGAGATGTCGGAGTAGTCGTCGAAGCCGAGCACGCCATCGGCCTCGGGCAGGGCGTCGGCGAGCTCCTTGCCGTACCGCTCGGCCATGCAGCCGACCGCGACGACGGCCTGGGTGCGGCCGTGCCCCTTGAGGTCGTTGGCCTCCAGCAGGGCGTCCACGGAGTCCTTCTTGGCGGCCTCGACGAAGCCGCAGGTGTTGACGACGGCGACGTCCGCTTCGGCGGCGTCGTCGACGAGCAACCAGCCGTCGGCTTCCAGTCGCCCGGCGAGTTCCTCGGAGTCCACCTCGTTGCGGGCGCATCCGAGCGTGACAAGGGCGACAGTACGGCGTTCAGGCATAGGGCCAAGATTAACGCGCGGCCTCCGGTGCCGTTCGCCCCGGAGGCCGCGCGCCTCGGATTACCAGATCTTCGCCAGCCCGCAGGGCCGGTCTCCAGGGCCTCCGCAGGCCTGTGGTCAGCCCGCCTGCGGATCGCCGGGGGTGTACGTGACGTGCACCACCTGACCGTCCTTGCCGAGGAGGCCGAGGTCCTTGCCGTTGACGTACGCGTGCACGGCCCCGCCGTTGCCGAGCACCAGCTTGATCTGCTTGGGGTCGGTGAAGGTCTGGTCCTGGCCGTCGCTGATGTTGTTCTGGAACAGCGACTTCCCGGTGCCGTCCACCGCGGACACCCAGCTGGTGCTGCCCTCGGCCACCAGCTTCACGGTGACCTTGTCGGCCGGGACGGCGGCGATCGCGGCCGCGCTCGGCACGGGCGCCGGCGGCTGCACGGTGGGCGAGGGCACGGAGGCGACCGAGCCGGTGCCGGAGCCGCTGGGCAGCGGCGCGCTGGCGGAGCCGGTGCCGGTGTGGCCGCCCTTGCCGCTGACCAGGTTGAAGCCGATCAGGACGACCACCGCGACGATCGCGGCGACCATGGCCGCCGCCCAGTTCGGCCGGCCGCGACCGGGCACCTTGATCGGGCCGCTGTCGATCAGCTGGGTGGGCCGCTTGGAGGCGGGCGAGCCGCCGTGCGCGGCGTCGTACCGGGCGACCAGCGCCTCGCCGTCGACGCCGACCTCGCGGGCGATCGCGCGGATGTGCCCGCGGGCGTAGAAGTCGCCGCCGCAGCGGCTGAAGTCGTCCTCCTCGATGCCGTGGACGATCGGCACCCGGACCCGGGTCGCCGTACTCACCTGGTCCACGGTGAGCCCGGCCTCGATCCGGGCGGTGGCCAGCACCCGGCCGATGCTCGGGGCATCGGCCGCCTGCACCGCGTCGTCGGTCGGCTCGGCGGACGACGGGGCGTTCTCGCGGTCGGGGGACTTGCCGATGGTCACGGGGCACGCCTTTCGAGCGGATGGCCACCTGCTGGAGAACAGTCTAGGGGCGTGGGCGGATCGTTTCTCAAGCGGGACAGGCCCGAACGTGCGCGCCCGTCCCGACGGGGGCCCTGCATCCCGCTGAACGGCCGTCAGCGGGCCCGCACGGGGAACCCGGGGTTCGCCTTCCGGCCTGTGACGCGGTGCACGGACGTTCGGTTCCCCACCACGCGCCTACCCTCCTCCGAACGAGTGAACACTCGTCGGAGGCACGGGCCGTCAACCGCGCAGGAGGACCAGCACCCCGTCCAGCTCGTCCGGCTTCACCAGGACGTCGCGGGCCTTGGAGCCCTCGCTCGGCCCGACGATCCCGCGCGACTCCATCAGGTCCATCAGCCGTCCCGCCTTGGCGAAGCCGACCCGGAGCTTGCGCTGGAGCATCGAGGTCGAGCCGAACTGGGTGGAGACCACCAGCTCGGCCGCCTGGATCAGCAGGTCCAGGTCGTCGCCGATCTCCTCGTCGATCTCCTTCTTGGGGCCGCCGCCGACCGTCACGTCGTCCCGGTAGACCGCGGTCAGCTGGTCCTTGCAGTGCTGCACCACCGCGGCGATCTCCGCCTCGGTGACGAACGCGCCCTGCAGGCGGATCGGCTTGCCGGCGCCCATCGGCAGGAAGAGCGCGTCGCCCTTGCCGATCAGCTTCTCCGCGCCGGGCTGGTCCAGGATGACCCGGGAGTCGGCCATCGCGGAGGTCGCGAAGGCCAGCCGGGACGGCACGTTGGCCTTGATCAGACCGGTGACCACGTCCACCGAGGGCCGCTGGGTGGCCAGCACCAGGTGGATGCCGGCCGCGCGGGCCAGCTGGGTGATCCGGACCACCGAGTCCTCGACGTCGCGCGGCGCGACCATCATCAGGTCGGCCAGCTCGTCGACGATCACCAGCAGGTACGGGTACGGGGTCAGCTCGCGCTCGCTGCCGAGCGGCGGGGTGACCTTGCCGGCCTTGACCGCCGCGTTGAAGTCGTCCACGTGCCGGAAGCCGAACGCCGCGAGGTCGTCGTAGCGCAGGTCCATCTCGCGCACCACCCACTGGAGGGCCTCGGCGGCCTTCTTCGGGTTGGTGATGATCGGCGTGATCAGGTGCGGGATGCCCTCGTACGCGGTCAGCTCGACCCGCTTGGGGTCGACCAGCACCATCCGCACCTCGTCCGGGGTGGCCCGGGCGAGGATCGAGGTGATCAGGCAGTTGATGCAGGACGACTTGCCCGCGCCGGTGGCACCGGCCACCAGGATGTGCGGCATCTTGGCGAGGTTGGCCATCACGGTGTGGCCCTCGACGTCCTTGCCCATGCCGACGACCATCGGGTGGGTGTCCTCGGCGGCCGTGCGCGAGCGCAGCAGGTCGCCGAGGTTGACCATCTCGCGGTCCCGGTTGGGGATCTCGATGCCGACCGCGGACTTGCCCGGGATCGGGCTGATGATCCGCACGTCCGGGCTGGCCACCGCGTACGCGATGTTCTTGGCGAGCGCGGTGATCCGCTCCACCTTGACGGCCGGGCCGAGCTCGACCTCGTAGCGGGTGACCGTCGGACCCCGGGTGAAGCCGGTCACCCTGGCGTCCACCTTGAACTCGCCGAAGGTGCTGGTGAGCTGGGCCACCACCTCGTCGTTGAGGGCGCTGCGGGCCTTGGCCGGGCCGCCGCGTTCCAGCAGGTCGAGCGGGGGCAGCGCGTAGGTGATGTCGCCGGAGAGCTGGAGCTGCTCCATCCGCACCGGTGCGGGGCCGTGCTCCTCCGGCGCGCCCGGGCCGGCGCTGCGGGCGGCCGGGACGGCGGCCTCCTCCGGCGGGGCGGTGCGGTCCTGCACCTGGTGCATCATGTTCGCCACCGCCGAGGAGGCGGGCACGCCGTAGACCAGCGCCCCGTCCAGGTCGGCGGCGGCGCCGGCGGCGAGGTCGCGGGTGGCGTACGGGTCCAGCGGCTCCTTGTCCAGGGACACCCGGACGGCGTCGGGCTGGTCCTCGTCGTCCGTCTGCTTGCGACGGCGGCGCCGACGGCGTGCGCCCACCTCGTCGCCCGGGTCCGCGCCGTCCACGGTGAACGGCAGCGCGGCGGGGTCCGCGTCCTCCGGCGGCTCGGTGGACAGCTCCCGCTCCGGCGTACGCCCCTCGTGCAGCTCGTCCTCCGGCCCGGGCTCCACCACGCCGAGCCGCACGCCGGCCGACCGCAGCCGCTCGGGGATGCGGTTGACCGGGGTGGCGGTGACCACCAGCAGGCCGAAGAAGGACAGCAGCAGGAGCAACGGCACGGCCAGCGCCGGCCCGGCGGCGGCCATCATCGGGGTGGACACGGCCCAGCCGATGATCCCGCCGGCCGCCCTTATCCGCGAGGCGCCGCTGCCCATCATGGGCGCGCCGCAGCCGATGTGCACCAGGCCGAGGACGCCGATCAGCAGCGCGCTCAGGCCGATCATGATCCGGCCGTTGGCCTCCGGCAGCTCCGGGTGGCGCCAGAGCCGGACCGCGATCCCGGCCAGCAGGAACGGCACCAGCACGTCCAGCCGCCCGAACAGCCCGGACACCACGGCGGTGGCCGCCTCCCCCAGCCAGCCCTGCGGGCTGAACCAGGTGCCGGCGGCGGTCACCAGCGCGAGCGCGAACAGCAGCAGGCCCAGCCCGTCCTTGCGGTGGGCCGGGTGGAGGTTCTTGGCCCCGTCGCCGAAGCCCCGGAAGATCGCGGCGATGCTGTTCGCCAGGCCGAGCCAGACGGCCCGGACGGCCCGGAAGAGTATCGGCTTGGGCGGCGGCGGGGACGGCGGGGCCGGTTTGGCCGCCGCCTTCTTCGCCGGGGCCGCCTTCTTGGCCGCCGCCTTCTTCGCGGGCGGCTTGCCCGGGGCCTTCGCCGCGGCCTTCTTGGACGGTCCCGGACTCGGGTTGCGTGCCGCGCTTCCGGGCGTACGAGTGGCCATGGGTCAGCAGCCTACCGGGGCGGACCACCAGTGCACATGTGCCCGAGCCGGGGCTCCGGGACGTGTCGCAGACACACCGTCACGCTGACCCGGCTTCACCCGGTCGCCCGGGAAATTCACCCGGAGGGGTGAACTCCACCGACCGGCTACGCGGTTCCCGGACGGAGCGCGTCCAGGGCCCGGCGCAGCCCCGCCAGCTTGCGCTCCAGGTGCGCCGCGGTGGCGGCCACCCCGGCGTCCTCGACGCCGTCCAGCTGCTTGCCCAGCGCCTCCGCCTGCTCCTCGACCGCCGCCAGCCGCGCGGACAGCTCGCCCAGCAGCGCCCCGCCGAGGGGCGGCTCGCCGCCGCCCGCCTCCAGTTGCAGCCGCAGCAGCGCGGCCTGCTCCTTCAGCTGGCAGTTCTTCACGTACAGGTCGACGAAGACCGAGACCTTGGCGCGCAGCACCCACGGGTCGAAGGGCTTGGAGATGTAGTCCACGGCCCCGGCCGCGTAGCCGCGGAAGGTGTGGTGCGGGCCGTGGTTGATCGCGGTCAGGAAGATGATCGGGATGTCCCGGGTGCGCTCGCGGCGCTTGATGTGGGCGGCCGTCTCGAAGCCGTCCATCCCGGGCATCTGGACGTCCAGCAGGATCACCGCGAAGTCGTCGGTGAGCAGCGCCTTGAGCGCCTCCTCGCCGGAGACGGCGCGCACCAGCGTCTGGTCCAGCGCGGAGAGGATCGCCTCCAACGCCAACAGGTTCTCCGGCCGGTCGTCGACCAGGAGGATCTTCGCCTTCTGCATCAGGGCTCGCCCTCCTGTCGCCTGCCTGCCGCCCGGTGATGGCACTCGCGTACTGCCCACCGCTACCCCGGTCATGCTAGCCGCACCCCCTCGCCCGGCACATCGCTCCGTCGTGACCCGATCCGGAGCGGCGCGCGGCCAGTGCTCCGGCGCACGCTCAGCAGCGTGTCGCCATCCGGTCACTGTTCGCAACGATCGGTGACCCTACCGGGTTCCCGGGCCCGACCGCCAGCAAACCGGCCCACCGGACGGCGCGAACTCCGGAGCCCGCCCCGGAGTTCGCGCCCTCCCCAGTGGTCACGCGCGGTCCGACCGCAGCCACTCGTGCATCACCGCCAGCAGGTGGTCGGTCTCCACCGGCTTGGTGATGTGGTCGGTGGCGCCCGCCTGCAGCGACTTCTCCCGGTCGCCCTTCATCGCCTTGGCGGTCAGCGCGATGATCGGCAGGCCCGCGAACTGGGGCATCCGGCGGATCGCCTCGGTGGTCGCGTAGCCGTCCATCTCCGGCATCATGATGTCCATCAGGACCAGCGCCACGTTCTCGTGCTGCTCCAGCATCTCGATGCCCTCACGCCCGTTCTCGGCGTACAGGACGGTCAGGCCGTGCTGCTCCAGCACGCTGGTGAGGGCGAACACGTTGCGGACGTCGTCGTCCACGATCAGCACCTGCTGGCCGCCGAAGCGCGCGTCGCTGCGGCTGGGGCGGGGCGGCGCGGGCTCCACCGGGCGGGCCCCGGCGGTGGTGTCCAGGGCGGCGCTGCGCCGACGCTCCACCGCGCCGCGGCGGCGCTCCTCGGCCAGCTCGCGGACCTCCTGGGCCCAGTGCTCGGCCGGGTTCTCGCCGACCGGAACGGGCACCCCGACCGGGGTCACGCCGACGGAGGCGCGCAGTGTCGGGACGCTCGACACCATCGGGCGCTCGATCTGCGTGGCGTCCGGGGCCTCGGTGCGCAGCGGCAGGTAGAGCGTGAACGTGGAGCCCTTGCCCAGCTCGCTCTCGGCGTGGATCTCGCCGCCCAGCAGCCGGGCGATCTCGCGGCTGATCGACAGGCCGAGGCCGGTACCGCCGTACTTGCGGCTGGTGGTGCCGTCGGCCTGCTTGAACGCCTCGAAGATCTCCCGCAGCTTGTTGTCGGGGATGCCGATGCCGGTGTCGGAGACCGCGAAGGCGATCAGCTCGTCGTCCGGGCCCTTGATCGAGCCGGACTCCAGCAGCCGCTCGCGCACGTGCTGCGGGACCTCCGCGCCGGCCGGGGAGATCGAGAAGTCGACCGCACCGGCGTCGGTGAACTTGACGGCGTTGGAGATCAGGTTGCGCAGCACCTGCTGGAGCCGCTGCTCGTCGGTGTGCAGGGTGACCGGCAGGGCGGGCGAGACCCGGACGGCGAAGTCCAGGTTCTTGTCCAGCGCGACCGGCTGGAAGGTGGCCTCGACGTAGTCGACCAGCTGGACCAGGGCGATCCGGGCCGGGCGGACGTCCATCTTGCCGGCCTCGACCTTGGAGAGGTCGAGGATGTCGTTGATCAGCTGGAGCAGGTCGGAGCCGGCGCCGTGGATGGTGTCGGCGAACTCGACCTGCTTGGGCGAGAGGTTGCCCTCGTTGTTGTCGGAGAGCAGCTTGGCCAGGATCAGCAGCGAGTTGAGCGGGGTGCGCAGCTCGTGCGACATGTTGGCGAGGAACTCGCTCTTGTACCGGGAGGCCAGGGCGAGCTGCTCGGCGCGCTCCTCCAGGACCTGCCGGGCCTCCTCGATCTCACTGTTCTTGATCTCGATGTCGCGGTTCTGCTGGGCGAGTTGCTCGGCCTTCTCCTGCAACTCCTCGTTGGTGCGCTCCAGTTCCTCCTGGCGCGCCTCCAACTCGGCGGATCGCATCGAGAGTTCGGCGGTGAGCCGCTGGGACTCCAGCAGCAGGCCCTCGGTCTTGGTGTTGACGCTGATGGTGTTGACGGTGACGCCGATCAGGTCGGCGATCTGGTTGAGGAAGTCCAGCGCGACGGTGGTGAAGGAGCTGAAGGTGGCCAGCTCGATCACGCCCAGCAGCCGGCCCTCGAACAGCACCGGCAGCACCACGATGTGGGCCGGCGAGGCCTCGCCGAGGCCGGAGGCGATCTTGAGGTATCCGGGCGGCGCCTCCTTGAGGATGATCGCCCGCTTCTCCACCGCGGCCTGGCCGATCAGCGACTCGCCGGGCCGGAAGGTGGTCGGCATCGCGCGCCGCTGGTAGCCGTAACTGCCGATCAGCCGCAGGATGGTGTCGTTCTCGTCGTCGTCCTCGGTGATCAGCTCGGCGGTGCGGCCGGCCGGCTGGGCGAGGAAGAAGGCGCCGTGCTGGGCGGAGACCACCGGGGTCAGCTCGGTCATGATCAGCGAGGCGACGGCCTCCAGGTCCCGGCGGCCCTGGAGCAGGCCGGAGATCCGGGCCAGGTTGGTCTTGAGCCAGTCCTGCTCCTGGTTGGTGCGGGTGGTCTCGCGCAGGTTGGCGATCATCTGGTTGATGTTGTCCTTGAGCTCGTCGAGCTCCCCTGCGGCGTCCACGTCGATCCGCAGGCTCAGGTCGCCCCTGGTCACGGCGGTGGCGACCTGGGCGATCGCGCGCACCTGCCGGGTCAGGTTGTTGGCCAGCTCGTTCACCGACTCGGTGAGGTCCTGCCAGGTGCCGTCCACGCCGGGCACCCGGGCCTGGCCGCCGAGCCGCCCGTCGGTGCCCACCTCGCGGGCGACCCGGGTGACCTCGTCGGCGAACGCGGACAACTGGTCGACCATGGTGTTGATGCTGGTCTTGAGCTGGAGGATCTCGCCGCGCGCGTCGACGTCGATCTTCTGCGAGAGGTCGCCGCGGGCCACCGCCGTGATCACCAGCGCGATGTTGCGGACCTGGCCGGTGAGGTTGTTGGCCATCAGGTTGACGTTGTCGGTCAGGTCCTTCCAGATGCCGGCCACGCCCGGCACGCTCGCCTGGCCGCCCAGGGTGCCGTCGGTGCCGACCTCGCGGGCCACCCTGGTCACCTCCACCGCGAAGGAGGAGAGCTGGTCGACCATGGTGTTCAGGGTCCCGGCGAGGGCCGCGACCTCGCCCTGCGCCTCGATGGTGATCTTCTTGGACAGGTCGCCGCGGGCCACCGCGGTGGCGACCTCGGCGATGTTGCGGACCTGCCCGGTCAGGTTGGACGCCATGAAGTTGACGTTGTCGGTCAGGTCCTTCCAGATCCCCGACACCCCGCGCACCCGCGCCTGACCGCCCAGGATCCCCTCGGTGCCCACCTCGCGCGCGACCCGGGTCACCTCGTCGGCGAACGCCGACAGCTGGTCGACCATGGTGTTGACGGTCGTCACCAGCTCCAGGATCTCGCCCCGGGCGTCGACGGTGATCTTCTTCGACACGTCTCCGCGCGCCACCGCCGTGGTCACCTCGGCGATGTTGCGGACCTGGCTGGTCAGGTTGTTGGCCATCAGGTTGACGCTGTTGGTCAGGTCCTTCCACGTCCCGGACACCCCGGGCACGCTCGCCTGGCCGCCGAGGATGCCCTCGGTGCCGACGTCCCTGGCCACCCTGGTGACCTCGTCGGCGAAGGCGCCCAGCTGGTCCACCATCGTGTTGATGGTGTTCTTCAGCTCCAGGATCTCCCCGCGCGCGTCCACCTGGATCTTCTGCGACAGGTCGCCCTTGGCGACCGCGGTCGTCACCTGCGCGATGTTGCGCACCTGATCGGTGAGGTTGTTCGCCATGAAGTTGACGTTGTCGGTCAGATCGCGCCACACCCCGGCCGCCCCGGGCACCTGCGCCTGACCGCCGAGCCGACCCTCGGTGCCCACCTGGCGGGCCACCCTGGTCACCTGTTCGGCGAAGCCGGAGAGCTGGTCGACCATCGTGTTGATGGTGTTCTTCAGCTCCAGCATCTCGCCGCGCGCGTCCACCTCGATCTTCTGCGAGAGATCCCCGCGCGCCACCGCCGTGGTCACCTGGGCGATGTTGCGGACCTGGCCGGTCAGGTTGTCGGCCATGAAGTTCACCGAGTCGGTCAGGTCCCGCCAGACCCCGGCCACGCCCGGCACCTGCGCCTGGCCGCCGAGCCGGCCCTCGGTGCCCACGTCCCGGGCCACCCCGGTGACCTGCGCGGCGAACCCGTTCAGCTGGTCCACCATCGTGTTGACGGTGTTCTTCAGCTCCAGCATCTCGCCGGCCACCTCGACGGTGACCTTGCGGGACAGGTCGCCCTTGGCCACCGCGGTGGTCACCTGGGCGATGTTGCGCACCTGCGCGGTCAGCCGGCCGGCCATGGTGTTGACCGAGTCCGCCAGGTCCTTCCAACTGCCCGACACGCTGCGGACCTTCGCCTGGCCGCCCAGCTTGCCCTCGGTGCCCACCTCGCGGGCCACCCGGGTCACCTCGTCGGTGAACTCCGAGAGCTGGTCCACCAGCCCGTTGACGGTCCGGCCGATCTTCAGGTACTCGCCGCGCAGCGGGTGGCTCACCCCGTTGCTGTGCAGCGAGCGCAGCTCCATCTTCTGGTCCAGGTCGCCCTCGGCGATCGAGGTCAGCACCCGGCCCACCTCGGCCATCGGGCGGGCCAGATCGTCGATCAGCGCGTTGCAGTTGTCGACGGCCGCCATCCAGGCGCCCTCGCCGGCGTCGGTCTCCAGCCGCTCGTTCAGCCGGCCCTCGCGGCCCACCGCCCGCCGCACCCGGGCCAGTTCACCGGTCAGGTGCTGGTTCCGCTCGGCGACCTCGTTGAACACCGCGGCGATCTCCGCCAGCGGCCCGTCCCCCGGAACCGTCAGCCGGCGACGGAAGTTGCCGTCCCGCATCGCGGTCAGCGCGGCCAACAGCTTCCGCAGCTCGGCCGGCTCCGCCCCCCGGTTGTGGCTCACTCGCCGGCCGGCCGCGTTCCGCGGCGCGGTCCCGGACCGCCCACCGCGCGGAACGGGCGGCGTCGTACCGGTTGCGTCCTTGGTGGCCGAACTCAACGGGCCCCTCCCACATCGTGAACTTTCCGGTGACCGTCCGTGCCGGTACGGCACGCACCGGGGCACCGGCCCGGTCGGGCTGCGCACCGGCGCCCCACGCGGCACACCGGCACCCGCATCGACCGTACTGCTCCGACCGGCCGTCGCGGACCCCCCAGTCTGGCAGCACCGGCGCCGGGTATACGGCCGGTTGCGCTCGGTTGGTAGCCGACCGTCCGAAACAGGTGGGCAGAATCACTCTCAGGTGCCTGTTTCGACGCCCCGCCCCCACGGGGAACCAAGCGGAAAGTAGGGTGGAGCGCTGCACCGGGCCATGACCCGACCCAGCGCCGCCGCCCCGGCGGCGCGCACGGGCAGTCGGCGCCACGCCCCGGACAGTCAGGGCCAGAGCAGCAGAGGAGAAGTGGCAACGTGGTCACCGCGCGCGCAGCCGCCACCTTCGCCCCCGACGGCCGGTCCGCGGCCGCCGCCCGGGGCTTCGTACGGGACGCGCTGCTCGGCTGGGGTCTGCCCGAGGTCGTCGACGACGCCGTCGTCCTGGTCAGCGAACTGGTCACCAACGCCGTCGTCCACGCCGGCACCGCCGCCGAGGTGTGCTGCCTGCGCGAGGAGGGCACCGTCCGGATCGAGGTCACCGACCACCACCCCGAACGCGGCCTGCCCTCCCTCGGCGACGGCCCCGTCACCTCCTCCGACCGCTACGCCGACCCCGACGGCGAAGGCGGCCGCGGCCTGCTGATGTGCTCCGCCCTCGCCGAACGCTGGGGCGTCGAGTACGCGGCCGGCCGCAAGACCGTCTGGTTCCGGCTCGCCCTGCCCGCCCCCGTGGCCGGCACCCGCTACGCCGTCCCCGCGACCCCCGGCAGCGACCTGCCCAGCGGCCCCGGCCCGGTGCACGTCGCCGTCGTCCAACTCGACGAGGACGGCCGCGTCCTCGCCTGGAACCCGGACGCCGAGGCGCTCTTCCAGTACCCCGCCGCCACCGTCCTCGGCCGCCCCTGGGCCGACCTCGCCGTCTGGCCGCAGTCCGCCGGCCGCGGCCTCGGCCTCACCGACACCCTGCGGCTGGCCCGTTGGGAGGGCGGCTACGGCGTCCGGCGCGCGGACGGCCACGAGGCCGAGGTGTACGGCGTCCAGGTCCGCGTACGCGACACCGAGGGCGTGCCCTCCACCCTCTGCCTGCTCGTCCTCGAACCCGACCGCGCGGTGCTCCGCTCCCCCGCCCGCGCCCTGCCCGGCGAGCGCCCCGACCCGACCGGCCCCCGGCTCGACCTGCTGGCCGGCCCGGTCGCCACCGACGACCTCGACACCCTGCTCCAGCGCACCGTCGAACGCGCCCGCGACCTGCTCGACGCCGACGCCGCGTACCTGCTGCTGACCACCGACGACGAGACCGAGTTCGAGGTCCGCGCCGCCACCGGCCTCACCTCCGGACACCGCCGGCACACCCGCTTCCCGGTCGACACCGGCAGCCGCTACGACTCCGCCCGGCTGCCCTCCGTCCACGAGGACCTCACCGCCCGCCCGACCGGCCTGCCCCTGCTCACCGGCAGCGGCATGCGCTCCCTGGTCACCGTCCCGCTCAAGGTCGAGGGCCGGCTGATCGGCTCGCTCGGCATCGCCACCGCCGCGCCCGGCCGCTACGACAACGAGGACGCGCTGCGCCTGCAGTTCGCCGCCGACCGGGTCGCCCTCGCCGTCGAGAGCACCCGGCTGACCGAGCTCGAACGACTCCGCCGGGGCTCGCTGTCCTTCCTCGTCGAGGCCTCCGACCTGCTCGCCGGCACCCTCGAACACGAGCAGACCCTCGCCCTGATGGCCCAGATGGCCGTCCCCACCCTCGCCTCCTGGTGCGCCGTCTACACCAAGGGCGACCACGGCGCCACGGCCGGGCTCGCCTTCGTCCTGCACGAGGACGAGGACCGGATCGACCCACTGCGCGACCTGCTCGACAAGACCCCGGCCCCCGACGCCGGCCCGACCCACGGCGTCCGCTTCTGGTCGGCGCCCGCCGAGACCGCCGCCGCCGGCGGCCTCACCGACAGCCCCGAACTCGCCGGCCTGCTCGGCGAGACCGTCGTCCTGCCGCTGACCGCCCGCAACCGGGTCATCGGCCTGCTCGCCCTCGGCGTCCCGGCCGGCGTCCGGTTCCGCCAGGAGATCCTCGAACTCGCCGAGGACCTCTCCCGCCGGGCCGCCCTCGCACTCGACAACTCGCGCCTCTACTCCGAGCGCACCGCCACCAGCCAGGCCCTGCAACGCAGCCTGCTGCCGCCGGACCTGCCCGAGATCCCGGGCGTCGAGGTCGACGTCTACTACCAGGCCGCCGGCGAGGGCAACGAGGTCGGCGGCGACTTCTACGACCTGTTCACCATCCGCGAGGGCACCTACGGCTTCGCCATCGGCGACGTCTGCGGCACCGGCCCCGAGGCCGCCTCGGTCACCGGCCTCGCCCGGCACTCGCTGCGCCTGCTCGCCCGCGAGGGCCTGGACGCACCGCAGGTGCTCCGCCGCCTCAACGCGGCCATCCTGGACGAGGGTTCGCGCAGCCGCTTCCTCACCCTGCTCTACGGCGAGCTGACGCCCCGCCCGGACGGCAGCACCGAACTGTCCCTGGTCTGCGCCGGCCACCCGCTGCCGCTCCGGCTGCGCACCGACGGCCAGGTCGACCGGGCCGCCACCCCGCAGCCGCTGCTCGGCGTCATGGACGACCTCGACCTCACCGCCGAACGCCTGGTGCTCTCCCCCGGCGAGGTGCTGCTGTGCGTCACCGACGGCGTCACCGAACGCCGTGAGGGCCTCCGGATGCTGGGCGACGACGGCCTCGCCGAGGTGCTCACCGGCTGTACCGGCCTGACCGCCGGCGCGGTCGCAATGCGGGTGCAGCGCGCCGTCGAGCGCTTCGCCCCGGAACCACCGTCCGACGACATGGCCATCCTGACCCTGCGGGTGCCGACCCAGCGCACCTCGTGAGCCGACGCCGCCTCCTGGTCAACTCCGAGCGTTCCGGCCGGCTCTGAGCGTTTTGGTCAACTCCGCCCGTTTTGGTCGATCCTGAGCGTTCCACAGCTGACGTCGTCACAAATTGTCGGATTCACAAGGGTACAAGCGAGTGCGGCCGGGTACACCGATCTCACCGGGGAATCCCCCGGCGGGGACACGACCGGCGGCTCTCCCGCCGGCCCATCACTGCTGACCGCAGCCCGCGCACGCTCCGGCCGTGCGCCCTCGGCGCGGTCGCGCGCATCCACCTCATCGGACCACACCACTGCGTTGACTGCGCCCTGCGCGCGCCCAGAGTGAAAGGAGCCTCCGGTGAGCAACGAAGCTACCGGGGCAACGAACGCCCGCTCCACCGGAGCCGACGCAGGTAACCTCGGCTACCTCGCACTCGGCCTCACACTGCTCGCCTACGGCCTGCTCTCCACCGGCGTCCTGAGCGGCACCGGGGTCGGGGACGCGGCCCACCTCGCCCATCTGGTCGGCGGAGTCACCCTCTTCATCGCGGGCCTCTGGCAGCTCCGCGGCGGCGAAGGTTTCACCGGAACAGCCTTCACCAGCCTCGGCGCCTTCTGGGCGACCTGGTCGCTGGCCGGCGGAGCAGGCAAGAACGCCACCGGGCTGTTCCTCCTGCTCTGGGCCCTGCTCGCCCTCACCCTGACCGCCGCCAGCTGGGGCTCCGGCCTGTTCAGCCGCGCCGTCTACGGCCTGCTGACGCTCTCCTTGCTGCTGAACGCCATCGCCGTCTTCGGCGGCTACAGCGGCCTCGCCAAGTTCGCCGGCTGGGTCGCGGCCGTCTCCGGGCTCACCGCCTGGTACTGGGCCACCTCCGCACTCAGCAACGGCTCCTGGGGCAGGATCGCCCTGCCGGTCAAGTGACCCGCTGCGGCTGATCCGCCGCGGCGCGCCGGGGTCGGACCTCCGAGTCGACGGAGGGCCGGCCCCGGCGGCGTGCCACCAGGGCCTGGGCGGCGTACGCGAGCAGCAGGATCACGACGGCGACGATCCCGTCCGCCCAGAAGTGGTTCGCGGTCACCACGACCACCGCGACGGTCAGCACCGGGTGCAGCACCATCACCCACCGCAGCGGGCTCCGCGACACCCGTACCACCGCGACCGCCGCCAGCACGCACCACGCGACGTGCACCGACGGCATCGCCGACAGCTGGTCGGCCACCACCACCCCGCCCATCGCGCCCCCGTACACCGACTGCCCGTACTCGGCGGCCACGTCGACGAACCCGTTCTGCGGCAGCATCCGGGGCGGCGCCACCGGGACGAACTGCACCAGCAGGCAGACCGCCGTGGTGATCACCACCGTGTTCCGCACCCACGCGTACCGTTCCCGGTGCCGCAGGAACACCCAGAGCAGCACGGCCAGCATCACCGCGAAGTGCATCGCCGCGTAGTAGTAGTTCGCGAGCTTCACGAGCACCGGGTACGGCGTGACGGCCGCCTGCCAGGACGCCTCGTCCGGCAGGCCGATCGCCGACTCGGTGCGGTGGATCCAATCCGCCCGGTCCAGCGCGTGGTCCGCGCTCATCACTGAGAGGTGCCCCACCAACTGCCAGAGCGCGAACAGCGCCAGCAGCGTGCCGGCCTCCCGCAGCAGCGCCGACAAGGACGACTTCCGAACCCTGGCGGCGGCGTACGCCCCGCCGTAGAGAGCGACCGCGGCGCCCCCGGCGGACTGCCAGGTAAGGGTCAGGTTCTGCAACGGATCGCGCCTCTCCGACAAGCTCTGGTTCGTGTGTCGGCAGAGGGTAACGCAAAAAGACCCCCTCCCGGACGGGAGGGGGTCTTTTCGGAATGATTGTTCGGCGGCGTCCTACTCTCCCACAGGGTCCCCCCTGCAGTACCATC